>SUWK01000008.1 GCA_015061525.1 Lentisphaerota bacterium | reverse complement strand
TCACGGCGTAGTGAAACGAAGACGGAAGGGCGAGTTTTTTCGCAACCCGCCGAGCGGGCGGGAAAAGAGGTTTTTCCCCTCTCCCCAAACCCCACTCCCTTTTTCAAGAAAAGCGGAATTCTTTGTTTTGTCTCACATGCAGATTGGCGTGTAAAGAAATACAATGATGGGATAACAGAACTTACTAACAATTCGATCCGGGTAAAATGATTTCTTTGCTGATAACTCATTTTTCTTCTCCTTTTCTGGTGAAATCAGTTGATTTACGTATAATTATTTCCGGTTGGATAAGCCGGGATGTTTCCAGAGCATCAGGGTGATTGTAATTGTATTCCAGCAGATCAAATGCCGCCCGCAGATGTTCGGCAAAAGATGGATCACAACTGGTGACCGGCGGTGCGGCAAATTCTGCCAGCGGTGAGTTGCCGATGGAAGCAATGGCAATATCTTCAGGAATACGTTTGCCGCTTTCCCGGATCGCTGCCATAGCACCGTACATCAACTCATCAATGGTACAGATCATCGCACTGAAATTGATTCCGGCAATTTTTTCCCTGACAATGCTGTATGCTGAACGTATATAATCATCTCTGGTTTCCGGCAGGGAAATTTCCAGCTCCGGATCAAAATCTCTGCCGAGAGCTTCCCGCCAGGCTTCCGCCTGCAGAGAGCTTACTCCGTCACCGAATTTACTGCACGGTTTCACCAGAGCAATACGCCGGTGTCCGTTATTTTGCAGATGTCTGACCAGTTTTGTGATCCCCTTCCGGTCGTCGCACATTACGCAGGGAACGCCGCGGAATGAGCTGTTGTTGCTGATAGCGGCAAAAAGTTTGGGATTTTCAAACACCGCTCTGGCGTCATCAAGATTTATCAGACAGAGAATGGAACTTTGTTCAAGAGCGATCGCTGAACGTAAAATTTTATCCACCTCTTTGTCAGCAACATTGATCAGACGGACGCTGCGACCCTTTTCGGCAGCGATTTCCGGCAGCAGATGTTCGATCATCCGCCGCCCTTGAGGAGCGTAATCATTGCTTATAATTACATTGACAGGCTTTTTTTCCCATGCAATGTGGGGAAATGCTTTGAGATAGGTTCCGGAACCGACCTTTTTTTCCACAATGCCGCCAAGTATCAGATCCCGGAATGCCCGGCGCACGGTGCGGATATTCACCTGTAAAGCAGCGGCAACTTCTCTTTCTGAAGGAACTCTTTCACCGATTTTATATTTACCGGAAGAAAAAGATTCCAACAGTTGAGCGTAGATTTGTCCGTGTTTGCAAAAATCATCTGAATTGAGTGTCATTGTACCCCTCCGGAAATTATTAAAGTAAAGTGTTGTATACATCACTTTGTTTTCACATATATTATATCACTCTTTGTTTAAATGTCAAGCGATTATAAAAAATTTTTCTCAAGGTTTGAGTCCGGCAGTGGATGCATCGTGGTCCTGCTCAGCAGGTTGCGGGTTGTCTCGCTGCTCCGTTGTCGCAGCTCAATCAACGCTTTTTTGAAAAAAGCTTTGTTCCCAATATAGGTTGATGCCCTCCGTGGAACGTTCAACGCACGGGTGCGAGGCGGTTGCCGCCGAGCGCGCAGTCCGCATGCGAATGTACTTTGCGAGCATTTACATGCGAGCAAAGCCGACGCAACAAATGTTGCGAGGATGAGCGGAGGACGAGCAATAAGCCGCGAGCGACCGGAAAGAGTGCCGACGGCACTCGCCCCGGGAGCGCAGGCGCAATAACTTAATGGAAGAACCCAATGCCCCGCAACAGTCACGGGAAGGCCCTTGAGGGAGGGGAGTTTGAGGGGAGGGAAACGAAGTGTCCCGCCCCTCTCCGCTTTCTTTCGCGAGAAAGAAAGCTTGGCAAAGAAAGCGGATTGTCGCGCCGCTTCGCTGTCGCGGCTTGATCGACGCTTTTGAAAAAAGCTTTGCAAAACCCCTGTGGAAGAAGTTTCACTGGGGTTTTTCTTTCGCAAGAAAGAAAGCTTGGCAAAAAAACTCAATAGAGTAACACCCTCCACAACTTGTGTGCGCAATATGTTGTCAACCTATATCGGGAACAGAGCCTTTGAAAAAAACTTGGCAAAAAGCCCGTGTGCGATCTGCCTTGCACTGCATCCATCGGGCTTCGCATAAAGCTGCGACAAGCCGGTTGTTGTCAAACCGTGATTGGGCAGTTGACAAATTGCTGTTTATGTAATATATTTTATACACTGATAGAGATGTTTGTTTATAACCTAATGCTTCCGTTTCACAAAATTTGGGACATTAACAAAAAATAAAGGTCAGATGCACTTTTGTCAAACAACTCGTCCCATCACAAAATTTGGGACATTAACAAATATAAAGGAAGAAAGAAAAATGAGAGTTTTCTCCCGGAGAACGCACTAAAGCCGCATAAAATCCCCCGAAATTCTCCACTGTAAGAGGTCACCAGCTTGCCAGCAGGTCCCTGCGCAATAAACTTATTGTGCAGACGGTGACAAAGATTTATCTGTTTTCATTACCGTCTGGAAGTGTTTCACCAAAAATCCATTTCTGAATAATATTGTTTTTATAAAACACCGTAGAAGAATGTGCTATATCCGGAACTGAAAAAAATCTTGTTTTTTGTTTCCAATCCGGATAGCGCGCCACATGTTTTTGATATATCAGGAAACGTTCATAGCGATTTTTTCCCTGCAGCATTGCCGCTTCATTGACATCAAGCATTGCTTTCCCGGTATCAACAGTACCACAGAAATAAAGCGTCGGTCTTGAATAAAGATTGTTGAGAATTTGCATTTTTCCTGTTTTTTTGCTGTATGGATAACGGTTTTTCAAGCCCAAAAACCATTTGTTATAATTCGACTTTGATTTTACTTTTTTGAATTTACCATTTTGAAACCGTAATTTATCAATATAAAGATACACGGATGGATTGCCCACAACGAATACAGTTTCAATGGTTGGCGATACCGGCATTTTCCCTACCGCGACATAACGGTTGACGCATTGACCTCCTGCAGAGAAGCCGGCTAAAGTAATGCGTTTCATTTTCGGATAAAGTTTTTTGTTTGACAGTATCCGGTAAAATTCGTCAATAACGTCAAAATTGCTGACGTGATTTCCATTGACGGCAGAACTTCCACCGCGCCAACCACCTTCCCAAATCAATGTACGTTTTTGTTTGTTTGCCGGACAAGTTCCTTCTGTGAAAAATGATGGTGCTATACAATAAACTTTTTCTTTACTTTTGTATCGTTTCAGTTCATGCCGCATACGCCCTGCAGCATCTCTTTCGCCTCCACTTGCGCCATGTATATATATTACTGCATACTGCAATTCAGGATCACCTCGCATAATGTTATGTTCAGCAAAATAATATGCCGCTTTTGGCGAACCCATATTCAAGGCAAATTGTCCTATTCTGCCATTGGTCATTTCCTCATACATGGCAGAAAGTTCAGATTCAGACAATGCTTTTTGCGAGATGGTCAATGTGATAGAACTGTCTTTGTGCTGACTCAATGTATAATACTTGTCTGCATACAAAACAGATCGTTGCAGAGCTAGCTGCAGAGAATGATTTCCTACTTTTATTTTCCAATCTTTTATCCCGCTGACTGCTCCGGTTGCCAATTTATACAACCCCATATTTTGTTTCTCTGCAACGTTAATGCAAAAATCTGCCTTCCCGAGATAAGCAAAGTTTTTGACACAAAAATCATCGGAAACGTTTCTTTGGGTCAAGTCAATGATGATTTTCGCCTGACTGACATCCGGCGTTTGATCAAAACTTGCTTTAAGCTGTCCGGCTACACGGATAGTACCTTTCAGTACGGGAGATTCTTCTCGCAGATCCAATAAACCGCCGGGAGCAACATAGACATTTTGTGCAGTTCCGTGTTTCCAAACATGAAGCACCCCGCCGGATAAAACTGTTACATCGTTTATCAAAGATTTTGGGAGATAAACCCGCAAAAGTCCACCTTTGTGTACCGTGATTTTTTCTGCCAGAGAATTACTGAAGACATTCATACAGCCGTCAGCCATAATTTTGGTATCGGCAGAATAGCTGGAGTTCCCACGATGTTCCCGAACCTCCATTAGTCCGCCGTCATGGATGACTGCCCGGAATGATTTTCCACCGGCAAGCCAGAGTTTGCCGTCTTTTTTTACAACTGCATCGTTTGATACTCCGCCTTTGAATACATCTTCAATTCCGCCTTGCAAGGTTGTGTTATATGTTTTTCCGTCTTGTTGGATCGTCAAACGGTCTCCGGCAGTAACAACAGCATTCCGGACTGTTTTCTTACGGATGATTTTATTTTCAGCACAAAGATCATACAGAATAAAAATTATACATAGTAATATCAAACGAAAAAAACAAAGCCGTTTTCGCATACCATTACCTCAAAAACACCAAGATAAATTGCTTATTTTGATAATTTAACACAAAATCGTACATTTGTCAAATTTATTCCTCCTGAAATCATATCCGCGCGCGACCAGCTGCCTTTGAAAAAAACAGATGAAACAACCGCAATAAAGAGTGCAGGTGTATTGAAAAAACGCTGTTCCGGCGATATATTAAGCAAACATCCAAAGCAACAAACATACAGGAAGTACCATGTTTAAAAAATTGTGTTTCATCATCGTTGCCGCAGCTTTTTTCTTCGTTCCGTGGCTGTGGAGTCCGGCGGGGAACTGGGCTCCCGGTCTGGCAGTCTTGACCGGAATCCTTTTTTCGATCCTCTGGGGTAATCCTTTTGCCCAATATACCTCCAAATATACATCCAATTTACTGGGAGCTACTATCGTCGGCATGGGGTTCGGTATGAATCTCATGGATGTTCTGCGCGCCGGAGGTAACGGATTCATCTGCACTTTTGCCGGAATCGCCATCGGTATCGGTTTGGGAGTAACGCTTGGTAAAATATTCCGGGTTTCCAAAAACACCGCTTATCTGGTCAGTATCGGCACTTCCATCTGCGGCGGCAGTGCCATCGCCGCCGCCGCCCCGGTACTGAAAGCCAAAGCCCATGAGATCGCCCTGGCTTCTGCAACCGTATTTCTGCTCAATGCTGTCGCGTTATGGATATTTCCGGTGATCGGCAGAGCATTGGGATTCGATCAGCTGCAATTCGGTTACTGGGCGGCACTCGGGATCCACGACACCAGTTCAGTGGTCGGTGCGGCAATGGCTTACGGTGAAGAAGCTCTGGCGACGGGAACCACCGTAAAACTTGCCCGGGCACTGTGGATCGTGCCGGTAACGCTCTTCATTTCCTGCTTTGCTGCGGAAAAAACTCCGGGAGAAAAAAGTACATTCAAACTGCGCGTTCCGTGGTTCATTCCCGGTTTCCTCATCGCTTCCGCACTGGTCACCTGGCTGCCGCAGATCATGCCCGCAGCAGCAGAATATATCGGTCAGAGTGGAAAATTTATAAAAAACATCTCCAAATATCTGATGATCATCACTCTGTTCTTTATCGGAGCAAATTTGAATAAAGATAAACTTAAAGAGCTTGGAGTACGTCCGGTCATTCAGGGAATCATTCTCTGGGTGGTACTCGCCGGAGTGTGGTGTCTGGCAGTATACTTCCGTATCGTCAAATGCACCAACTGAGCCGGAATAAAAATTGATGCTGCGGATATGCAGTTATGACAGATATCCGGTCAAGAACTGCCTTCCACGCTCCCGCTCGCGTTTCAAAAATGCTTTGATCTTCTCATAGCGGGAGATATCCGAATAAAGTTCCAGCAATTTTTCAACACCATCATTTCCGGTAAGAACAACTTCCGGTATTCCGGCTTCAGCGGTCAGGCTGAACCGGGTCATCCCGCGTTTCAAATTGCCGGTGACAGCGAACGGTTTCCCCAGTATCATGGAAAACACCATCCCGTGAAATGAGTCCGTAAGCACGAATTTTGCCCCGTCTATACCGCTGATAAACTCCCCGACCGGACGTCTGACAGTTTTTTTACCGGCCGGCATGAAATCATCCCGCTGCAAAGCCGCCGAGGCAGCAAACGAGTCCGCCAATGAATTCTTTTCCGGTGATGGATCCAGAAAATAGGTAAAAAGAGTCCCTTTTTCCGGATGAGTTTTAACATCTTTGCTTCCGGCAGCAAAATTCCGCCAGAACTCTGCATCGTGAAGCAGGGTCGGATCAGGCATCTGCACAGCTTCACAACCGAAATTCTCCCGGCACAATGATATACCGCTCTTTTCCCGGACACTTACCGCATCAAATTTCCGGAGCAGTTCGCCGTATTTTTCCGTCTGCGCCGGTGAAAACTCCCAACTGTCCACCCCGAAACTTGCTGCATATGCGATCTTTTTCGCGGTAGATCCGGGCGGCAGAAAATCCAGAAAATACGCTCCCGGCAGCGGCGTGTACGCCGGTCGCCACACCTGATCACTGCCGACGATAAAACATTCACTTTCCGGAACCGTTTTCCCGTACCACGGTTCCGTCACCGGTAAATTTTCCCGGACAAAACGTTTCAAATTCCGGTACGCCTTTTCCCTGCCGCAGCCTGCCGCTTCCCGTAAGCGTTCAAATACCCGCTTGAAAAATGATTTCTTTTTCACCGGTCCGTACAACACCGAACACTCGTGCCCCAACTCGGCAAGCACTCCGGTCAGAGCCAATGCCTGTAAAATACCGCCGTAATTCTTTGCCGGTGGATGAGTCAATACGGTAATCTTCATTCTTTGCCCACGTTATTTCCAATCCACATTTTCCCGGATGACCTTTGCCGGAACTCCGGCTGCCAGTGCCCCTGCCGGAACATCGTGCGTCACCACCGCTCCGGCGGCAATAACCGCCCCGTCACCGATGGTGACACCTTTCAAAATCATCGCCCGCTGACCGATCCAAACATGTTCTCCGATACGCACCGGCGCGGAAATTGGCTGTGAAGGGTCGATCGTATGACCGTCATAATCGCGGATAATCACATCCCTGCCGATATTGCAGTCATCACCGATGGTGATTTTTTCCGCGCAGGTGATCTGAACATTTTCATTGATAAATCCAGATGCCGTCTGCAGCACACCATTTTTCAAAACTCTGACAAAACTGCCGGCATACACGGCAAAATTTCCGGTTGCCAGCCATTTGCCCTCATTTTCAAGCAGAATCCTCGTTTCCAGTGATGATCCCGGACACTGCGGCTGTCCCAGAACCAGATCACCCAGCAGTTTCAACCGCGCCTTACGGCTGATACTGATTTTCACAGCAGGATAACTTAACAGCCGCAACGGTTCATCCGAAGAGACTCTTTTTCCGCCGAAGAGATTATATTTCAAGGTATTAAAATAAGCAGACAGCGAGAAACCGGAGTATTTGATACACTTGAACAACTTTTTCAAACTGCGCAATTTACGGAATAGTTTTCCCTTTCCTTTCATCGGAAAATATGTCACTGCCACCCGGTCAAAATCATATTTTTTCAATGCAGCAAAAAACTTTTTCCGATTGCCTCCTTTTGGAGAAATCGAGTTTTTCCACGCCTGATTGCCCGGCAGGATATCCTGTGCCGCCATAGTACGGCAAATCATTTTATCCTCTATACGCTCAACCGCTGCTCTGCCTTTGGATGTATTGATCAAAATCAGTGAAGTACCTTTATCCTGATCCATTTCCGGGGCGATCTTCTCAATGCCCCAGAAATCACCGACAGTCAGATCGGCACATTGTCTGCCTTTGAATGCACACTCATAGCATGAGGGACGGGAAAAGTTTTTATACTGCAGATAACCGATAAAAAACGGATCATGTCCACGATCCTGACAATAGCGGATACCATTTTCAAAATCGATACGCAGCGCGAAGTTGTGCCATCCGAAAGTTTTGTCCTTGAACTTGATTTTCACGGCTTTGGCTCCGGCCTCTTTTTCGCGCTGGCGCATGTAAGACTTGAACACCTCCGGAGAGGGAACTCCCAGACAGATAAAATCGCAAGTCAGAAGATTTTCATAATCCTTCCCCAAATAACTGTAAAGTGCGGCGATCTGGCATGGAGTTCCGGTGATAAAGACCAGTTTGCCGTCTTCAAGCAGCTTCCCGGTTTCCGGAAAAATTTCCTCAAAGCGGCTTTCCAGATATTTACTGCTGCGCAGATCCGCCAACCGTTCCGGATCACCGGTGATAATATGCTTAACACTGTGATCCTCAAGATACACCGCACCACCGACAAATCCGCCTCTGGCAAAAACATCATTCGCCAGTGCGCTGAAAACACCTCCGGAGGTGCTGTCCTGACGGACAGCCTCATCCCGGTTTATCGCTGCCACTGCCGTTGATAAACTTTCCCTGGGAGGCAAAAATGTCCGCTTCCGTACCGGACAGACCTTTTCGCACTTTCCGCAACAGATACATTTTTCCGTATCGCACGAAGGGTAACGGAAGCCTTCCCGGTCCGTTTTCATTTCAAGACAATTTGCGGGGCATACTGTGCTGCACAAACCGCAGCCTGAACATTGACTTTTTAAATTTATTTCAAGCATAATCACCAGACTTTATTATATTGACCAGATGTTCTGTAAATTTTTTACGCCCCGCTGCCGACATTGACAAAGCATCCAGATAGTTTTCATTTGCCGCGAAAAGCGGTTCCGTCATAAGATCCATGACCGGAACTGACGTTTTCCGCACCACTTGTTCAAACGGTTCCCCAAAGTATCTTTTCATGACATCTTCATCAAGTTCCCTGTAAAATGCCGGAGAATTCGGAACCAGCATCAACATCGGTTTCAGACCTGAAGAACGGGCAAAATCAATACTGCCGCAGAGAATATCAATATTTTTCTGAATCACACTTTCATCAATAAGATACTTGAAATCAGGAGCGTGGAAAAAATTTTTCTGAAAATCTTTCACTGTTTCCACAGCATCTTTTTCCAGTGCCTCAGGAGTTGCTGAAAAATCATTATCATCACATTTTCTGCAAAAAGACAAACGGTGAAAAACTGATTTGAAAAAATATTTCAGCTTGACCAGACACGCCTCTGCCGGAGAACAGCTTGCATGGAACCCGGCTCCGCACATCAGATAATAACGCTTAAAGTGGTACGAGTTCCGCATCGACGGAAAAAAATCGTACAGCATAAAGTTGCATGGCGCAATACCGAAAAGTACGATGCCGCCCTTGCGGATATTTCCGGCAAAACGCTTGAGCAGCATAGTATCGTAAAGAAACGGCTGCACTTCAAAAGCAAGATTCACACCTTTTACATCAGTGACCGGAAAAAAGTCAAGCGCATGAAAAACCTGTGTCGTCCCGAATACCGCAATATCCCACAATGGAGTATTCTCTTTTATCGCACCGAGTTCCCCTGCTCTGGTGAAATTTTCCAACTCCGATGACATTTTCCCCAAAAAATCCCCTGAAAAAGTGATACAAATCATTAACTCATTGTAACATATCACCATTTCATACTAAAATCAAGTGATTCAACCGCAAAAGTCCTCCGGAAAAGCCGTATGGATCTTCAGTCGTTCCGCCGCATCATCTTTTTTCATCTGCCGGTTCAACATACTATTGAAAAACTGTACCTCTGTGGTATATTATAAAAGATACAGATAGGAGATTTTTTATGCTGGAAGAGTTGAAAAATAAAACTGCGTTTATTTCCGATATGGACGGTGTCATTTACCACGGCAACAATCTGCTTCCCGGAGCGGCAGAGTTTGTACAGATGTTGGAAGAACGCGGTCTCAAATATCTTTTTCTCACCAACTCCAGTGAACGAACTCCCCGGGAACTGGCGGAAAAACTTTCCCGACTGGGGATTCAGGTTTCTCCGGAACACTTCTACACCAGCGCACTTGCCACCGCCGATTTTCTCTCACGTCAGAACCCCGGCTGTTCCGTTTTCGTCATCGGGGAAGCCGGACTTACCAATGCTCTTTACGAAAAAGGCATCACTATGAATGATGTCGATCCGGATTACGTCGTCGTCGGAGAATCACGCACCTACAGTTTTGAACGGTTGGAAAAAGCAGTACACCTGGTTCTCAAAGGTGCAAAACTCATCGGAACCAACCCCGACCTGACCGGTCCTACAGAAAAAGGCATCGTTCCGGCGACCGGTTCTCTGATCGCCCCCATTGAGTTATCCACCGGCAAAAAAGCCTACTTTATCGGTAAACCCAACCCGTTTATGATGCGGCGCGCCGTCAAATACCTCAACGCCATGTCCCGGGAAACCGTGATTATCGGCGACCGGATGGATACTGATATCATCGCCGGAGTGGAAGCTGAAGTGGATACGGTTCTGGTGCTTTCCGGTGTCACCGCCAAAGAAGACATCAACCGTTTCGCCTATACTCCCAAATATATCATGAGCGGTCTTGCTGAACTCGTGGCGAAACTTTCATAATATTTTTTCATTCGGCTGCCGATCGGCTGATACGTTTTTTTTCACCTCTCTGGTAAGCCATTTGGAGTTGTTTACGGTAAGCATGGAATAAAATGGTATCCATGCCAAGCCGGTCAAATTGTAGAATCCTGATAAAAATGCCCAAACCGTCAACGGCAATGACCGGCATTGACGGAAATAAACAGCCGCCGGAATCACACTCCACAAAACCGTGAGCAGAAAAAGCACCGGCAGATGAAAAAAACTGTATTCACCTGAATACAGACCATATATGCTCAATGGCACAACTGCTGCCGGTAAAAGCATATTGACCGACAACATCAGCCAGTGGATGAATAAATTCACTGAACGCATGGAAAAAACGGTCAGATTTTTCAGGACAAACGGTGTCATCAATATATTTTCCCGGATATCGCTCCTCGTCCAACGCAGAAGCATTTTACATACTCCGCGATAATTTGACGGCAGACAAGTGAACGCCTGAGCCTCATACTGATGAACGATTTTGCAGCCGCTGCGCAGCAAAAGTGTCGCAATTGCACGATCCTCACCGATACGGGCCTCCCTGCCGCAAAAAGTCTGATTGAGCCATTGATCAAGAATCGGCATAACTGCACTTCGGCGATAGGCACTCAATGCTCCGGGAGTACAGAATACATTGCCGTAAACACTCTGTGCCCGCCGGAGAAATTCACAGCCGAAAACCAGCATGACATCCAACATGCGGACATGACAATTCCGCACATCACTCTTCCCGGCAATAAAACCGGCAACCGCACCGACTTTTTCATCGGCAAAAGGCTGTAATATTTTATACAAAGTATCTTTTTTGAGAATGGAATCACTGTCAACTGTAACAAAAAAATCACTTTTACTGACAGTTATCCCCTGATAAAGTGCATGTTTTTTTCCCTGATTTTCTTTCAGATCGATCACCGTAAGCTGCGGGAATTTTTTCTGAACTTTTTTCAGCCAATACAGCGTATCATCAACAGAACCGTCATTGATGGCAATAACCCGGAATTTTTCTGCCGGATAATCACTTTCAAGGATACTTTTCACCGTTTCCGCCACATGCCTGCCCTCATTGTACGCAGGAACCAATACTGTACACTCCGGCAGCTCATCTCCATCATAAACGATTTTCCACCGGCGGCAGAAAAATGTTGATACAAGAAGAAAAAGAAAATAACATACCGAAAACAAAAAAGAATAAACAAATATCTTTCCATACAGTGAACCGGATATTTTTTGCACAAGTATATCTTTCCCGGCAGCAACCGTCCATAAAGACAATCCGGTAAATACCATCAAAAACAACCACAGCAAATATTCACGCAACGATCGTTTTTCTGCGGAAAAGATAAATTCTTTCGACTCTTTTTTCAATTTTGTCATAATATTTGTTCTCTTTTTCTGCTTTGCTCGGGATAATATACTTGATTTATTGCTTTATTGCAATATATTAAAATACCAATAATAATTGATGAAAGGCTATTGAAAAATGGTATCAATAAAACAAATTCAGAATTTTCTGGTTTTAGCGGAAATACTGCACTTTGCAAAAGCCGCGGCGCAGTTGAAGATCTCCCAGGCGACCTTGAGCAGTGAAATCAAGAAATTGGAAAACAAACTTGGAGTAACGCTCTTTGACCGCTCCGACAAATGGGAAATCAAACTGACGATCGCCGGAAAAAGCTATTACAACAGCGTAAAAAATATTCCCGGCGATATCTTCAAAGCCCAGCAGGAGGCTGTAAAAAGCTCCCGGGGAGAGAGCGGTTCTCTGGCAGTAGCCGTCAGCAGTATCGCCTACGATTATATTGATCTTGGTATGATCTGCAAAAAAATGGCTCTGCGCTATCCGGAAGTCCGCATGAAAATACTGGATATGCCGATGTCACTCAGCCGCTTTGACTGTCTGTGCCACGAAAATGCCGATATCGCAATATTCGCTGGCAGTGACAATATCATCATGCCGGACGGATTTACCGCAAAAAAACTGCTGCCGCTGAATGTCGCGCTTGCCATCCATCCGCAGAGTCAACTGGCAAAAATCGAAAAACTGACCATTAAAGATTTGAAAAACACCCACTTTATCATGCCTCCAGCCGAGGAAGCTCCGAATTTGCGGAAAGCATGGGATGAAATATTTATGACCAATTGCGGTTCACTGCCGCCGGTAACCCACGAAGTCATCGGCTCCCGGGGAGTTCTGCAATTTGTCGCCGCCGGTTTGGGAGTGGGATTTGTTTTCATGCACAACGACAATATCCGGCATGAAAACATCATATTCCGTAATGTCCCGGTAAAATTGAACCGCTCACTGCTGGCTGGTTTCCGGGATGGAAGCACCGCTCCGGTGATCAATAATTTTCTGCGGCTGCTGTCGGAAACTCTCCCGAAAACTGAACTCTGCTGAAAAAAAACTGCTGCAAAACTTTTTCCCGGTTTTACAGCAGCTTTGTTAAAATCAGGCTGAAATATCACTTGCCGTATGGCATGAATATCTGTTTATAAATGGTGCGCTTGCCGTCAAGCGTGATCTCAACGATCTGATCTTTGACCGGTTCTGCCGGCAGTGTATGTACTGCCGGAGAGTTCCCGGCAACCGTCACACATGCCGGTTCTGTACCTTTTACAGAGAATCTGACAACCGTTTTTTCCGGAGCATAAACTTCCAGTTTCACCATGCCGTTTTCAAAACGGTAATGGGCAAATGCCGGAATTTCACGGTTGGCTTTTTCTGAAAGCTGTTCAACTTCCCCGATCAGCCGGTCGCGCACTTTTTTCAGCAGCGCGGCATCTTCACTGCGGTTTTCCCGGTTGAAACTCACCGCATTGGCATACTCCAGAGCGACACATTTATCAGAGAGTTTCGCCGCCGATGGAAGCTGTTTTTTCAAGCGTTCCACCGATTTCTGGGCGGCAAACAACAGTTCGTAGTCGATCATACCGTCGCGGGTCGCTTCCCAACGGATGGAACTTTCCCAACACATCGCATTGCCCGGAGTCGGCGGATAGACCCAGTAGTGCCAGTAGCGGCGGTTGGTCAAATCCTGCGGCCCGGTGGTAAAATACCCCAGACAGTACATGCTCATCCAATAAAGATTCTGCTGATACGCCCACCAGTAAAGTGTACGCGTGAAGGTCGGCGGCACATTGAGTGCGTATGCCGGATGGGGATTGTAAACACCGATCCGGTCACCGCGGGCAATCGCTTTGGAAACACATTTGCCATTGGCATCGCCCTGGATCTCCCCCTCTTCCAGCGGAGTACCGAATCCGCCCATCCAAGTGTCCAGCACATCCATGAACTCCTCACGGGGACCGGGTCCGTAGATCCACGGCACCAGCGACTTGTCAGCAGCTTTAATAATCCGTGCGACCTCCGCCATCTGCCCGAAATCCGAACGTGCCGGTTCATCAGAGTAATAGGCAAAGAAATACTTATCCCACCCCTTTTCCCGCAGGTGCTTCAGAGTCGCCCGCAGCGTGGCGGTATATTTGCGGCGGAACTCATCACTGATCTGTGTACTGTCTATAGGACCGTACAACTTGGTATAATTGCTGCTGTGTCCGGTGGAAACAGTCGCCAGCGGCATTTCCATGCGGGTATTCATTTTCAACTCATCCAGCACATAAGATGCCAGCGGATCAAATTTGGAAAAATCCAATACCGGCTGCTCTTTCTCATCAAAGGTCAGACCGACTTTGGCGGGCAGTGAACGCAGTGCGACACGGTGTTCACTCATATCTTTCAGACACGCTTCCAGATCAAGGGTCATCGCGTTGGGATACGCCTTGTTTTCATTGAAACGTGAAACGTAATTGACCAGACGCGGCATATCCGCGAACATTACGAAATTCGGCCGGTCGGGAACCACAAAATCCCTGACATCAAAAACTACCGTCAGTTTTTCTTCGCCGCCCGGATAGGTAAGACGCAGATCCGCAGAATATTTTCCCGGCTTGGTTTCCGCAGGAAAAAATGCCGTTGCGTACCAAACAGTGAAAGTCTTGGCAAGATAGAGTTTATAGTCCCCGGCTTTCGCTCCCTGCGCATAAGGAGTCAACCGGTCAGGCACCATTTTCTGCAGAACCGGCTCTTTGGAGGAAACCTTTATACTGCGTTTGACATTATTGGCGATCGGTTCGGAAAAAGGCACTTTGACAAAATGGAAAAATTTCAGTTTCGCTCCGGTAAGTTTTTTACCGTCGGCATCTTTGATATCATCCCAATAGAGCCGCAATGTTCCGCGGTCGGGCTTGCCGAACCACACCGCCAGCTGGAAATCTTCATAGGAATTACGCAGAGCGTTGATTTCCAGTTTTTTCAATTTGGTGGAGTCCGCCGCTGACTGCAGTTGTGCCAGCGATGGAGCAAGAAACACCTCAACTTCACCGAAAGATGCCGCCGGCTTGACCGCTGCTGCACTCTTTGATCCTGCCGGAGCAGGAGCTGCTTTTTTTCCGCGCTCCGGGAAATCCGGCACATCAACTTTACCGGCACCCTTGCCGCGAGCATTTACCACACCGCGTTTTCCGTTACCGTTGAAAATGATCTCAAACTCTTTGATCGGATTTCCTGCAGTGATACTTTCATCAAAAGTTATGATATACCACTGACCGGCACGCAAGACCGTCAGCGCATTACGGTGCAATGTCCCCTGCCCGTCAGCAGCATAACTGGACATCTGACCTTTGGCAATGTCAAAGTAATATTCATTGCCCATACCCTTGCGTCCGGTATTACGGTCACTGTCGGTGAACATATAGATATTTGCCAGATTGAAATTTTCCGGAGCATCCGGCGCAAGTTTGAATGCCAAAGCCAGTGTGACATTTTTCCTGACCAGTACCGCACCCTCTGCCGGAGAACCTTTTTTGGCAGTAAAAAACTGCCCGTCAACGGCGAAAAGCGTCATTGCGGCAAAACATACCGCGAAAATGAAAATAATCCGTTTCATCTTTCAGCGTCCTCCTTTATTTTACTGCGGGCAAAACCGCTTTTTCCAGGGCATTACCCCGCAGATTGACCCGGTCGCGTTTACCTTTTTTATCCGCAAATACGATCTCAAACTCCTTGAGTGGAGTATCGGGGGCAAGATTTTTGGAGAAACTCAAAATATACCACTCCCCATCACGGACAGCAGTGACCGCTTTACGGTGAAGCGTACCCTTACCGTCGGCACTGTAGGTGGAAACCATGGATTTTGTCACATCCAGAAAATATTCATTACCCATATTTTTTCTGCCGGTTGTCCGATCGTTGTCCGCAAAAATATAGACATTGACGATACCGAAATCTGCTTCAGTATCAGCCGGAAGTTTGAATGCTATACGGTACATTCCGCCATTCTCCTCCCATGCGGCGCAAGTTGCCGGAGTCTGTTTTTTGGCAACCGGATAAAGCGGGACTTCCGCCGCCGTCAGCACTGCAGTACAAAAAAGCACAGCTGCAAATATGATTTTTTTCATTTTTATCCTCCTTTGTGGTTATTTGACAATATTTCCCATCGCATCAACCCAGTTTCTGCCGTTCCAAGTGACAGTTTTATTGGTGGCTTCATCAAAAATGCTTTCCAGATATTCCGGATATTCCGGCAATACCGTGCGGCTGTGGTTCTGGTTGACCGTTTTGATATTTCTGCCGTGTCCCTCTTTCCAGAAACTTTTCAAACCGAATGCCTCGCCCTGAAGCGTGTAGGAAATGAAACCGAACCATGAATCGGGGAACTCTTCGGTGGCATGCGGTTCGCAATTGCCATCCGGATCATCCGGAATATAAGCTGAATTGAAACGCTCAATATTGAAGTCGATATTGCTGATATGCCCCGGACGCCCCGGTTTCACCGTAAAATGCGGCAAATGAGTATTGCCCTCATCGGAACAATTCAGCAGTGTCAACGTCTTCAAACCGCCCTTGAATACGTAACCGTAACAGCAGCGCGCTGTCGTGCAGCTCCGCATTATGAGTTTATCCGTTTCATTGATATAAAATGCCGTATGCACTCCGCCGACGCAAACCGTATCCATGCCGATCCTTGACATCTCATCATTGGATGACGGATTGCTTATCACCCCGATACAGCCGGAAACCGGAGTCGCCGGTTTCAGATGCAGAAAACGGTCTGGGAAATAGCGGTCGGTGTAAATCCCGATCTGTTTGAGCATACTGGAACCGAAATTACTGCAGTCTATTCCGACAAGTTTGCGCGTGGCATCGGCAAATTTGATGTAAAAATTTTCAAAGTTCACATTATTCACATGCGTGTAGGTAAACCAGTCCGGTTCCATATCCGGCTTGGCGGCACAACCGTAAAAAACCCGGTAAGTAACATCCGGATCAAGAGCTTTGACCGTATGTTCCGGCACATGCAGAACCACTCCGTAAGCGGTGTTGTAGGACTTATTTTCCGTATCCCCGATGATATTCACCACCCGGGCGTTGCCGTCATTGAAACCGACACATACCGCAGAATTGCCCTCTGAAGAAAAATCTTCAATAAAGTAATCTCCGTCAAGCAGCTGCACCGTTCCTCCGCGTGTGAGCAGCGCAACTGCCTGATTGATGACCGCCTCATCACTCTTTCCTGAACATATAAAATCAGCTTTCACCTTGTCCTGTTCACAGGAGTTTGCCGCTGCGATCAATATTTTCATACCCATGACAACCAATACTCCCCGATCTCAAATGTGATTTGAACCGCTGGAAACCCGGTTGTAGAAGTTCATCCGCTGCGGCGGAAGATCTCTTGACAACGGATTTTCCAATTCATCTATCTGCGTGATTTCGCCGTTCAGCACTCCGGTAATGCGCTCCTGCAGCTCTTCCAGACGACAGATCTGTCCGGCAAAACGCGCCTGGATCCGCTCCATGCCGTTGGCACGGGCGCACTCCAGCCAGTTGCGGCGGAAAAGTCTTGATACCAGTTTGATCTGTTCAATCACCTGCGGCACACTCTGTTCAGCGACAGCTGCCAGAGCGGCACAGTCTTTTCCGTAATAGGCTTTTTCAAGGGTCATACGCAGCTGAAGTTTGCCGATCAACGCCCGCAGTACAGCGACAGCATAATCAACTTTTCCGGCATTATTTTCCGCTTCACAAGGCAGGATTTTGTCCAAAATCCGCTGCAGAAGTTCTATATAATTGCGGTCAAACTCCTTATGCGCGCACTTGCAGTTGCTGTAATATATTCCCAGCAGCGGATCATCCCACAGCACCATTGCGGGGAAAATCTCCACCGAGTCATCATCGGCAATGCCGCCGGTTTCACCGTGGATATCCCCGATTGCGGTCTGAACAAAATAATCCGCCTGACAAATTGCCGCAAAACGTGCAGCACTCTCTTTTTCATCATCCACCCCGAAAGCGATATCCGCACAGCGGATTATTCCCGCCAGTGCTGAATCATAATGGCAGTATGCTCCGTCATCGCCCCACATGGTAAAAGATAATTCGGTGATCTTTTCTTCGCGGCACACCTCAATACAGGGAATGGCAGTTTCCATTGTTTTGCGGTGATCGTACCACATGCGGCTCCACGTCCATATTCCCGATGCCATCAAAGGTTCTTTACCCAGTTCCCGGTGGCGGGCGATCATTTTCGTATAAGACTCGCGGTCGCGGTGATAATAATCCCAATAGACCAGAATGGTATCCGGATCGATCTCTTTTTCAATACCGGCAGGGAAAGGTGACTCAAGATCGTAATAAACGTGTCCGGGGTTGGTCATGCGGAAAAACATATCCGACCAGATCATCGGAGCAACTCCATACTCTTTGCAAATACCGGAAACCAGTTTCAAGTGCCGGGTCATCAGTGATGATTCACCCTCCGGGCCGTGAAGTGTCTGAAATCTGCCTCTGCCAAGACCGTGTGCCTCATCCATGCCCACATGCAGACGGCGGCTCTTGAACGCTTTGCTCCAGAATGAGATCATCTTTCGTACGAGCGTTTCCACTGCCGGACTGTCAACGAGCATGATTTTCTCATTATCTCTGATATCTGCATACGCCTGATGCTGCAGGATCTGCTCCAGATGGGCAAGGGTTTGGATACAGCCGATCAATTCGATCCCCAGAGAATCGGCATACGCATCCATTTCCTGCAGTTCCTCAAGCGTGTAAGGTGCGCGATAGATACCGAAAAATGGTTCTCCATCAAGTTTATAGGTATCTTCACAATAGAGCTGCACCTGATTGCATCCGCTCAACGCCAGACGGCGGAGCCACTTTTTGAAGTGTTCCACTTTCATGACCATATTACGGGAAACATCCAGCATGATCCCCAGCCGGATAAAGGGAGTACGCTCTTCGCACTCAATATCGGCAAACGCGCTGCCGACACCGCGCAAAGCTCCGGATAACGTGGAGTATTCCACCACATATTTACCGTCAATGCAGCTGACTTTGCAAAAAACTTCCGGATCAGCAATCTTGCGGAACTCCAGATTGCCGCCGTTTTCCGACAAAATCACCGGATATTCCGCAGACAGCACGGTAAGCGCACTGCGCAGTTCCGGAGTAAGTCCGGAGTATGAAACGGTTAATTTATCGATGTTTTTCATCTCTGATCCCTCGGTAACTTACTGATTGTAGTTGGGATCCCAGCGGCGGCGCAGCGGTACTCCGCCGGTACCGATAAATTCGGTATCGCTGTCGGCATGAGTTTCCACATGTCCGTCAAGAAAGAGGATATTGACATTCTTATTGTGGACTCCCGGAGCGCACACTGTCTGACTGTAGCTGTAAGTGTTGCTGGTATCAGTTCCGGAAGCGCGGGTACACATCTCAATACTGCGGTCAAGAATATAGACGAGGAACGAAGGCTTGGAGACCCGGGTGTATTTTAATGGAGCATCTGCCTGACCGGAAAGGTTCTTATTCAAAAGATAGCTTATGCGCTTGTAATAAAGCGCCTTGCCGAAATTCGCCACCTCAACCTCCGGTGCCGGATTGCTCGGACAGCTGAACATGGGGGAAAACAAATAATCATCCGCTGCTGCCGCCGGACCGCCGAAGTAAAGGCGGTCAAGTTTGTTGAACATCGTACCGATAGGAGCGTGGAAAAAATCATCATTGTCTGTAACATACGACATGGAGTTCAAACCAAGCTGCTTGAGATTGTTGATACAGCTTGCTGATCTGCCGCGCTCTCTGGCACTGTTCAACGCCGGCAGCAGGATCGCCGCCAGAATGGCGATGATGGCAATAACCACCAGCAATTCGATCAAGGTAAATGAGTGTGCGGGGGACAAGGAAAACTTTTTTTCACGGGAAAAAAAGTTTTCCCTTTCCCCCGCGCCCCCTTTCTCTTTCAAAAAAAGCGGAATTCTTTGTGATGATAAATCCGAGCCCCAGCGAAGCGACTCGTCACGGCGTAGTGAAACGAAGACGGAAGGGCGAGTTTTTTCGCAACCCGCCGAGCGGGCGGGAAAAGAGGTTTTTCCCCTCTCCCCAAACCCCACTCCCCTTTTCAAGAAAAGCGGACTTCTTTGTTTTGTCTCACATGTGGATTTGTGTGTAAAAAAATGCCATGATGAGATAACAGTGCCTACGAGCAGTTCAATAATGGTAAAGCTCATGTGCTTTACTTCGACAACTTGGCAACCATTTTGTTTCATAACTATCACTCCTTTGTTTTATTGTTGTTCAATCCAATTGTGCCCCGAAATCATTCAACTCCCGCCTGACGATTTTTCCGTCGATTTCCGGAATTTTCAAACCTTTTTCCACTGCGACAGCGGCTGCCACACCCGCCGCCTGCCCGATGGAACAAACCGTCGGCATCACCCGGAAACTGCTGTGCGCTGCAACATCACCGGAAATACAGCGGCTGCCAATGAGCAGATTATCCACCTTTTGCGGAACCAGTGATCCGAAAGGAATTTCGTAAAAGTCTTCCGGTTTGAAATAAGTTACTTCCGTTCCTTTGCCCCGGGGATTGTGGATATCTATACCATAATTGCAACGGGCAATGCCGTCCGGATAACAGCGGCAGTTATTCACATCATCACGGGTAAGATAACTTCTGCCGCGGATACGGCGGCTTTCGCGTACCCCGACATCACCGAATGTCCGCAAAGAGGATTTTTCAAATCCGGGCATATACTCCCGGAGAAATCCGATATACTCTCTTATTTGTTTTCTTCCCTCGATCTCGGCATCCGAACGCATTTTACCGTTTGTGGCATCCATGCCGATGATCCGCGTGGTGTTGAAATGCACCCCGTGCCGGTCGTGAGCGTTGAAACAGAGCAGATTTTCCCGGGGCGAGGAAAGTTTGCCGTCCTGCACCGCCTGCGTATAAAGTTTCTGGGAAACTTCCTGAAACTCCGCACTGCGTACATCGCCGCCCATAACGTCCACATCACCCATATCAAAACAGGTGGTCATCGGCTGACAGCCGCCCTGATCATCACCGAATTCAAAGGGACAACCGGCAAGCGCGGCAAGATCGCCGTCGCCGGATGAGTCGATGAAAACTTTGGCTTTCGCCGCAGAAAAACCGCTCTTTGAATGAAGGATGATATACTCGATTTTGTTTCCGTCATCCGCCATGATGACATCCACCAGACGGTAGTGATAATAAAGTTCGGCACCGGCATCAAGCAGCATATCTTCTGCGGCGAGCGCAGCGATCGCCGGAGTGATCAACCGGCCTGATGAATCGCTGCACTTGGCACTGCTCTGTCTGGAGCGCAAATCTTCAGGCAGATAGGCGATGATCCTTTTGAGCCAATCGGCAAATACCGGTGCATCGAAAAAACGTTTCGTATCCCCGGAGAGCATGAAGGGGGAAACTTCACACACTGCCGCTGTTCCACCGGGACGGCCGGATTGTTCAAAGACCGCCACCTTTCTGCCTTTTTTCCCCGCCAGTACCGCAGCACCGATACCGCCGGGCCCGGCTCCGATGACCGCGATATCACAATCGGCAGCAAGGGGAATACTTTTCTGATTCCATTGAATATTCATTTCCGATCAGGATCTCCTCTGTTGCATTTTTCAGAAATCTGCATATTTACACTTACAATATAATATTACGCAAATCAATAAAAAATAGTAGTAGGGATATGGCTGAAAAAGTTGCATTTTCAGCTATTTTGGCTGAATTTTGCAATTTATCTTGCGGAAATTCAAAGGTGTAACTCCATACGTTTTACGGAATAAACGGAAAAAGTTGGAAATATTGCCGAAACCGCACTCCTCGGAAATCACATGAATCGGTTTCAGTGATGAACTCAAAAGGAAACACGCATTATTGAGCCGGACTGAGTTGAGCAGTTCCAGAAGATTCTGACCGGTCTCCTCCTTGATGACGTGCAGCGTCCGGCTTTTGCTCAAACTCAACGCCTTGCTGATGATATCCAGACTCTGCCCCGGCTTGCTGTAATGGCGGCATATCAGATACCGTATCAGCATATCCCGCGGCATATCCTGTTTGTCGCCCAATACATTATCACGCAGCGGATCAACAAACTGCTTCAATCGTGCCGCAAGCTGGGCAAGACCTTCAAGGATCATTTCCTCTTCACCATCTTTCAACACCTGCGCCTCAAGCGTACATCCGTCACTGCCCTGCCCCAGATCCAGCATCGGAACCGCCGGTATCCAATTTTCCGGAGCGCGCCGTACCCCGGCAAAAAGTATCGCCTGCAGACGGATACCATCCCATACCGGCATAAAAAACTCCAGCAGACCTGACGGACACCGCTTTATTCCGCCGCTCCGGAAACGGTGGATCTCACTGGCAAGCTGTGCCATATCCACCGTCGGACAGGAAACTGCACCGCATTGCGTCCTTTTGATCTGCATACACAACGGAT
Organism: Lentisphaerota bacterium; assembly: GCA_015061525.1. GTDB lineage: Bacteria > Verrucomicrobiota > Lentisphaeria > Victivallales > Victivallaceae > UBA1784. The sequence continues at coordinate 35,792 of SUWK01000008.1, read as the reverse complement.
GCTGGTGTTTGGAACGGCTGATATCAAACATCAACTCATACTCTTTGCAATAACCGTGAATGGATACCGTCGTGCCGCTCCACGTTTCAAAACATCTGACGGCCTTTTCCTGAAAATTAAACATGCGTTCACCCCCGCAATACCGAAAAATCCAGCGGTCCCCCGCCGTATCTTCCAAGCAATTTCAGATACTCCTCAGCCGGGATCTCATGCGCTCCGAAAGCTGCCGTCGCACCGGTCACCATCTGGGTATCAATGATCTTCACCCCCATAGTGTCAAGCATTTCTGCCATTTTGACAAAGGCAAATTTCGATGCTCCTGAAATATGGTAAAACATGCTTTCACCGCAGAATATTTTACCTACCGATACGCCATACAATCCTCCGGCAAGCACACCGTCAGGAGTATACGTTTCAAAGCTGTGAGCAAACCCCGCCCGGTGAAACTCATTGTAAGCGGCAATGACCTGCGAAGTTATCCACGTGCCCTCCTGCTCCGGACGGCTGACCCGGGCGCAGGCATTTATAACCGCATTGAAGTCATGATCCACTTTCAATATAAAGGGGAACTTTTTCATCTCCCTTACCAAACTTTCAGGAATATGGAACTTGTCAACCTCAATTATCCCGCGTGCCGGAGGACACATCCACGGAACCACCTCGTTTTCGGCAAACGGCCACGGAAAAATACCGTGAGTATAAGCATCGGCAAGCATGGCACAAGTGATCTGCCTGGAAATCGCCACCACCCCATTGGCATCGGCGTTTTCCGGCGGTGGGAACATACTTCTGACCACTGCTGACGGCATATAAATTCATTCCTCTATACTTGCACTTTGCAAAAAACCCTCCGTTTAATATAGCACGGTTAATACTATATTCAAGCGGAGGGCGCGAAGCGTATTTTCAACTGGATTTTATTTGACCGGGATCAACCGGAACGATCTGGTCTGGAATTTCTCAAACGGCAGCTTGACCGTATCGGTACGGCTTGCAGTTTTGCTGTTATCCGGCAGCTCGATCCAATCGGCTTTGTATGCCGATCTCAACGTGACTTCACGATCGTTTCCGGTGTTGGTCACCGTCAAAAATCCGTTGCCGCAGTTGACCGTCACATCTCCGTCGGCGGCGATGACCGTACCGGATTCTTTCACCAGCTGATTAAGCACCGCACCGGGAATATCCGGCACTGCCACATAAACCACGGTATGATCTTTGCCTTTGATCTTTGCCGCACCGATCTTGTCGGTGTGGGTGACGCCATCCATACGCAGCGAGGCAAGTTTTTCCACTTTGGCATTTCCGGGCAGCCAGAAGACCGGACCGATAGCATCCTGAAAAGCTGCTTTCTGGTGGACATCCCACCAAATGCTGCAGTCGGAAACCGCTCCATTGTTCCACAAATTACCGATCAAATGCGCCTCTTTCAGCATGGAAACCTCTTTTACTCCCAAAAGATCCGCGATCGCCGCCGTGGAAACCGAGCTGCCTTTACCGGCGTTAAATTCATCATCGTGATACCCCGGAGCATAGAAGAACAACAGCGTCCGGTTGTCGCGTTTCATCTCTTTATTGATAAGTGAACGCAATCCTTTATCAAGGTGGAACGCATTGAAAAACGCTACAAATTTGTAGTCCTTGAGTCTGCCGGTTTTGACCAATTGCGGCAGATCCTCCAGAGCCATGATGTCGCATCCGGCACCGGTGCGGAGGAATTTGTGCAGATTTTTGTAAAGCATCATCGCATGAACCGTATTGGCAGGCGACATCAAGTCCATGTGCCATGCACTGTGTTCACTGACCAGCAGGGCGATGCGGTTTCCGGCGGCCGGTTCTTTGACGGGGGGCAATTCACTGGCAATACGCAGAGATTTGAGTTCTCTGATCAAAGCCGGATCGGAGAAGAAACGCACGCCTCTGGGACCGGCAAAACTGTAACTCCAGCCGAGGAACCAGGCTCCGAAGTTCTTGGCGAGCATCATGCCGGTGATCTTGCGCATCTGGGAAACCATCTCTTTGCGGCTGTAAAGCGAACCGAATTCCGCTGAGTGAGTACGGATATCGCCCTCAACCACATAGGTCTTGCCGAAAAGAGCCAGAGAATCATTCAGCACGCTGTAGAAATTCGGCAGATCCAGCGTATGACACCACTGCGGTGAACTGAAGAAGTCAAAATATTTGCTTTCACGCAAGATTTTCGATGCCGCATGACCGGAGTAGATCGAACTGCCGGTCGGGTTGTTGATCAGCTGCGGGAAGACATATCCGGCATAAGTACCGGTGATCAAATGGAAATCCGATGCCTCTTTCACCGCTTTGGCTGCCAGATCCATCGTTTCCGCGCGGGTGATGGAGCAGAACTCCGCCAGATCTTCAAAAGCTTTGCCCTCGACCTGACTGTCACGGAAAATGAATTTATCCTTCGGGCGGTCGCGCCACAGAAGAATATTCTGGATCCTGTCATGCGGCCAAATCTCAAAGGAGTTCAGATCGCTCATCTTTGAATTGGGTTCAAGTTTCCACGCCTTTGCCCACTGGGCATCATTTTGGTAACGTTTGGCAAGAAATTTGATCAGCGTATGACGCGCGGCGACACCGAAGTCACCGGCAAGCGACGTATCGCGGGAACGTTTGCCTTTGGCAAAGTTGTAACGGTCGACACCCCAATTGTTTTCCGACGCAAGTCCGGCGGCGAAAGAAACCGCCGCCACGCTGTTGGCGTAAGGATGATTTTTCAGCCGGGTGATAAATTCATGGACACTGTCATAGATCATTTTGCGGTACGCTTCGCTTGCCATACTCGCTTTGACCTGCAAATTCCCGTAACCGCGGTTATTGTAAAATCCCATAATACGGCTGCCGTCGCCAAGTTCGATCTGCTCATCCGGATTGGCATAGAGCCATTCTGAGATTGGATCAAGTTCCAGTACGACCATGATCTTGGCATCCGGATTTTTCCGCAATGTATAACCGGCACACATCTCAAAAATACCGACTGCCGTATCGAGCACCGCTTTGCGTTCACTGGGGGGCGCAACCACGGAAACTTTGTGAATACGCACCATGTCCAAAGCTTCATTATCCAACTGGTCAGCGACTCTGCCGCCGGTCATCTTGTTGGCTCCGATAAATATCAATGCCCGGTATTTACCGTCGATCATACATCTGCCGTTGACCAGTTCAGCTTTGGGAAAACCGGGCTTGAGTTCAGGAGCCGGAGCCCCGAGATCCAGCGCGACCTGCCCTTCAATAGGTGCGGACAGCATTTTGCCGATTTTGGTTTTGACAAAAGCCTGTTCTTTGCCGTTTGATACCGCAATACGCACCGGCAGAGATTCCGTAATTTCTTCTACCCAGCTGCCGGAAATAACACAGCGTTTTTTGCCGGTATCACCGATAAATAATGACTGGGCAAGGTCAGTGATATTGTATCCCAGATTGTAATCCGCGTAAGCTTCCAGACTGAATCCGCCGTAACGGGCAGTCACCCGGTAGTTGTGTTTCAGCGGTTTGGGAATGTTGAACTCCATTTCCAGCGTATAGCGTTCACCGCTTTTGGGAATGGCGGGAGTAAGTTTGCAGGAGATCAATTCGACCTCATCGGCAAAAAACGGTTCGCTGAAGTCAGTTGACCAGAAGTCACCGGGATAGCCGCCTGAACCGAAACGGTTGTGTGCCGGTTTCCAGTTTTCAAATCCGTCAAACTGCGTATTCCAGTTATCAGCTTTGACAAGAGAACTTTTCGTTGTTGCTCCGGAGCTGTTCACCCGCTGGATCGTACCGTCAGCATAACGGATTGCCAACTGATAGATCACACCGTACATACCTCCTGCCATATCGGTTTTATCGGCGATGGAAGCGAAAACGTTTTTCTCTTTCAGCAAAGAAAGCGGCACATTGAACCGTGAAACTTTCGGTTTGGATTCGGAAACGGTAAGCGGCGTGCGGTAAAGTTTGGTGCCGTTGAGGTAAAATTCCGCCTGATTGTAGGCGGCGGAGGAAAGGACTGCCGCAACCGGCTTTTTACCGGAAAGAGTAAAGGGCGTGCGGAAATAACCGGTGATGGCTTTATCCTGCGGAGAACCTTTCGGAGCTTCCGGATACCAGATAAAAAACGCCCCGTGTGCGCTGATACTCGGCACATTGCGCAAGGTTTCCACCCCGTTTCCGGCGATGCCTGCGATCTGGAATTCTTTGATTGCCGCCCGTTCACCGGGAGCTGTGTTGAAAGAGAGTTTCAGACGCTGAACATCATGCAATATTTTGGAAAAACGGCAAAAAAAATGATTGCCCTTGACCGGAAAAACACCAAGCTCATGCCATTTGCCGTACTGTTTGTACTCTATTTTTATCTCTTTGGGCAAAGTGGTCTTTCCTTTGTACGTTTCCGGCACCACACCGGCGAGCAAACTTAAATATGAGTAGTCTTTTTTATAGTTGTAGTCCACCGGAGTCATATCCATCCACACCCCGGAAACTGTAACATTTTTCTTGAACCAGTGGACGGTGATATCATGATCGTTCTGTGCGGCACCGGTTATCCATGCAGTCTGCAGTTTGCCGTCGTACATCGCTCCGGGGCGGAACTGAGCCTTTTCCCCGGAGTCGCTGACCTCGATTACCGCCGACTGACGCGCCATATTGACCTCACCATCACGGAGGATGGCAAGGTCACCATTTTCTTCAGTAATGGAAATATTGCGGAACTCCATCGTACCGCCGCGTCCGGCGGGCAGGATGACGATTTTAGCCTGGACGGTTCCGGGGGCCCAGCGGACAGCACCGGTATCAAACTGGACGGTTCCGGAAAATTTCTGCCAATTATCAGTCAGATTGCCGTTAGCAGCATAAATAAAGGATGCACCGTAAGTATGCAGCCGCACTTTGCTGTTTGCCTCAAGAGCTTTGGCAAGAGGGCGGTTCAATTTGACGATGCTTTTATCACCGCTGTTGAGAATTGTTCCCATGACAATATTTGAATTGGGAATATCGCTGTCATCATCGGCAGCATTGAGCGCGACAAGATAGGTTTGACCGGGTTTCAATGCCTGCCATGTGGCGGCTTTTTTCAGAATGATCTCCTTTGCTCCGGCAGCGGCAGGAGCGGCAAGGAAAGTCATTTCAAAGCCGTTCAGCTTGCGGTAATAATGAGTTTCAATACGTTTTCCGTTGACATCCAACGGCATGAAACCGAAGAAAAACGGCTGTCTGGTCTTAACTCCGACGGCACGGAATTCTCCGGAAAGAGTGTATTTTTTACCCGGCTGGATCTTGAACGTCGCATTGGAAAGGGTGCGCTGATAGGAGTCACACTTGAAAACGCCGTTTGCGAACTCCACTTTGCCGCTCCAGTCGGCGGCACTTGACGGCTGCCAGAGTTTGCCGACGGCGACCGCGGAACTTTTCTGCGGAACTTTGACTGCCGGAAGAACCTTTGCCGGAGCCGGAGCTTTTGCCGCATCACTTTCAGTGACAGTAATATTGCGGAATTCCAGAGTTCCGGTCTTTCCGGCAGGCAGTATGACCACGCTTGCCTGTGCCGTTCCCGGTGCCCAGCGGCAGATGCCTTTATCAAAACTGTACCTGCCGGAAAAAGTCTGCCACTGATCGGTCAGTTTTTTCCCGCCGGTGGAAGTGTAGATAAATGAAGCTCCGAAACGGTGACGGCGCACTTTGGTTCCGGCGGGAAACGCCGTTTTCAAAGGAGCGGCAAGCGTCAGGACAAGGTTGTTTCCGGAAACTTTGACCGCTTTGCAAATCGCCGTGTTGAAATTGGGAATATCGCTGTCATCCTCAGCGGCATTGAGCGCGACCGGACAATTTTTGGAATTTTCCCACTTGGGAGCTTTTTTGATGATGATCTCTTTTGCTCCGGCGGCGGCAGGCGCGGCAAGTTCAGCGAGCACCACCCCGGGATCTTTGCGGTGATACTGGGTTTCGATACGTTTACCATCAGCATTCATCGGCATCGTACCGAAAAAGAACGCCCCGGGTCTGCTCTCATTGAGCAGACGGAACTCACCGGAAACAGTATACTCTTTGCCGGGAACCACCTTGAATGATTTCATGGCGATATAACGGGCATTGGCTTTGCCCTGAAATACTCCGTCCGCAGAAACCGGCGGTCTGCCGTCCCAGTCACCCTTGCCTTGTGCGCGGTAGACCTCCGTTGCACCGAGTACCGCTGAAACACCGGCAAGTGCCAGCAAAAGCAAATTTTTTTTCACGTTGTTATCTCCTTGAAAATTATGCAATTATTATTTAGCAAAGCCGTAATGTCCAAAAAAGTCATTCGTTGCTGAAGTGGTGGTTTCCAGAAGCGTTCTGGTAAGTGAACCGACATGACCGTCGGTGTAAAGCGTCATTGCCGCATCGTTGTGGCGCGGGTCGATATTTGAACCGGGGTCAGAGTCATTATTACCGTAAAGAGTTTTACCGAAACAGGCAAAGCAGTAAGCAAGGTTCAGATTTTCTGTGGAAACACTGTTGAATTTAGTTGAGGCATCGATCATGGAAACCGCTTGCGAGGGATTGGCGATCCTGACGTATTTGGTGCATCTCTGCGCCATAGTACGCGAAAAACCGTTGACATTGCTTGCACCATGCAGCTGATGATCATCAGTCGGGCGGGTGATCAGAACACCGTAACCGATCTTGTTCAACTCTGCCGATGACGGACACAAAAGAGTATCGCAATCAATAGTTCTTGCCGAGTGATCGACCGTACCGCCCAGATAGGGAGCCAGATAATATGTCCAATATGACTGCTTACCGGCAAGCGGATCGATACTGTATGCCAAACTGTAATCATCATAATCCTGGGCATAACTGTTGTGCGCCATACCGCACTGCTTGAGATTGCTCACACAGCTGGCGGCGCGGCCGCGTTCACGTGCGGAGTTCAGAGCCGGGAGCAGTATTGCCGCCAGAATGGCGATAATTGCAATGACCACGAGCAGTTCGATGAGAGTAAAGCACGTGTGCTTTACTCCAACATGTTGGAGTGATGATTTTTTCATAAGACACTTTTCCTTTTTTTAGGGGTTGATGTTCAATTATCACGAACTTTTTGAACGAACTCAAATATCAAATCTTTACACACCTGCCGGGGATCCTGATCCGGCGGGATATCCTCCATAAAATCCCAGAGTTTCCGCCGGGAAATCAGATCCTGCGCCGCACCGGAAAGGTCGTCAAAGCGCAAGTTGCCTTTCAGCATCCCGCCGCGGGCAGCGGCGTAACCGACCAGTACCGGATCAAGCAGCAGTTCATTATCCCACTCAAACGTGACCAGCTCACGGAACTCGGCGGCGTTCAAACCGGTTTCCAGCATTTTGGCAAACCAGCGCGCCAGTTTTGCATAAAACGGATCAAGATATTTTTCAAACGGGAACGATGCGTCATGGCAGAAAACTTTAAGACCGCTCTGCGGAAGAATTTTTTCCAGCTCCGGAACCGCCCCGGAGCGTTTGCCCTGCGCCAGTTGGGTAAAAATCTTTTCAAACGCCGGGTAGCCCGGTTCATAAGCCTCATAACAGACCCCCGCCAGACGGAGTTTGCGGTACAAATCCAAATCAGCCAGATAAACTCCGGTATTGTATTGGGGAACTCCCCAGTAGCCCTGACACATCACATTTTCATGGATGTAGAGTTTTCCGGGGAAAAGATCGTTCCACTCATTGAGCCGTTTGAGGTAAAATTCATTGGGGGTATCCGCATCCGCCCAGCCTTCAGGAGCAGCGTACTGCATGACGAAACGGTTGCACTGGTCATTCTTTGAACCGATCGGGAAAAACGGATGCCGGTAAAAGGTGTCAAACATCAGCCGGTCAAGCTCCCGGTACGGTTCCGGATCGCGGGGGACAGCGTAACGCTTGATATAAAGATCGGTTTCAAGTTTCAGATCCGGGCGCACCTTTTTCGCCGCCCGGACAAATGCCGCGACAAAGGGCTGATACTGTTCGTGTTCCGGAATGTTCCGGCACTTCTCACAACGGCAGAACATCAACCCGTCCCCGGCCCGCATGTGCAGACGTTTGATGGAACACGGCAGAGAAGCGATGTACTTTTCCGCGCCTTCCTGAAATGCCTCAATTGCTTCAGGTTCTGCCGCACACGGATGGGTTTCGCACTCCGGCACAGCGGAAAAAGGTTTGCCGTTTTCATCTTTGGCGAACCACCGGCTCTGCCAGTCAGTCAAACTGAAAAACGTCCGGGGACCGAAGACCATCAGAGTTATCTCCACTCCGGCATTACGGCATTCGCGTTCGATCAATTCGCGGTAACGCATCCAGCCGTAATCGCTGTGGATGATGATCGAGTTGAAATCAAGCTCTTTCATGCGCCGGATAAAAGCAGTCAATTGTTCCGGTGTGTGCCGGAGCAAACTTTCACAGGGATTGAACCCTCTCACCTGAAAACTATTCATCGCTGTTCTTTTATCCGTAATTATGCCACAATTTTCGTTTCTGCATAAATTATACCACATGATCTTGATTTTGCCAAGAGTAAAAAACAAGCAATATGGGTAAAAAAAATGCATTTCTATATTTTTCATGGTTGACAACTGTTTTTCGGAAACTTATATTAATAAAACAGAGACATTCAACAACTATTCAACCTGTCAGGTTTTTTATGGTAATAAATCCTACATTCCGCTATCCGCCCAAACCGTCAGTTCCGGCACTGGTTCATGTCCGGTCATTCGGTCATTACCGCATTCCGGAACCGGTCTGGCACGATAAAAAAGCGCAGAAAAATTTTCTCCAGATGTTCTGGGGCATCAGGGGAAGCGCCGTGCTGCGGCATCACGGTAAAAAATATACCCTTGAGCCGGAAAACGTCTGTTTCTATTTGCCGGGCGACATCCACGATATATCCATACAAAGCACTCCATTGGAGTACTGCTGGCTCACTTTTGACGGCGATAATCTGGAACATCTGATCCAATGTTTCAATATCACGCGCACACCTTTTCACGCCGGACCATGCCCGCTGGAAATATTTCAGTCGCTGGATATCAATCTGCACAATTACGCGCCCTACGGGGAGTATCTTGCCAGTGCGGACGGGTACAAAATACTCTGCCTCGCTTTTGCCGGAGAACCGCAGGAAACCACGCTCTCGGCACGTTTCAAACTTCTGGTGGAAGAAAACCTCGCCGATCCGGAACTGCATCCGGCACAGCTTGCCGCCACGCTCAATATCCACCCGACCACCTTGAACCGCAACATCAGTGCCGCCACCGGCATGACCCCCATTGAGTATCTGACCGCCATCCGGCTGCAGCAGGCGTTGACACTGATAAGGACGACTTCACGCAGTTTCAAAGAGATCGCCGAAGAGTGCGGCTTTGCCAATGCCAACTATTTTGCCAAAGTTTTCCGGAAAAAATTCGGCTGTTCCCCCTCCGGTTTCCGTCAGGGCGCAGAACCCGCTGAAGGTCATTAAAAAAACGGCTGTTCTCCGAAGTTTGCCGGTTATTGACGTTTATTTTTCAGTGCCAGCCGATAGGTGCGCGGACTGATACCGTAACACAGACGGAACGCTTTGGAAAAGGAGGCAACATTTTCGTAACCGCCCTCCTCTGCGATCTCACTGATCGACTTGGAACTGTTCACCAGAAGCTGACACGCCCGGTACATCCGCATCGTTTTCATATATTCCATCGGACTGCGTCCCATTTTTTCCCGGAATATCCTTGAAAGATAGTTGGGATGCAGACCGGCCATTTTTCCCAGATCCTCCATAGATAAACGCGCATATTTTTCCCGCTGCATGATGGAGATGATTTTTACTATCAACGGGAACTCCTGACGCTGGCAGTCACCGGTGACTTTGAAAAGGAATGGTTCCAGCAGCAATGACAATGCTGACTGTGCCATGAGCTGTTCCCAACCGGTACGGCTGGTTTTGTTATTAACATTGTACGCAGCGACCAACCGTTTGAAAATCAGCGAATAATAATCAAATTCATCATCTTTGAGAGTGTATTCAAGCGGATCGTGAAAAAAAGTGAAAAAGTCATCCTGCGCGTTATTGAAATAGATATTGAAGTGGCACCAGTACTTCTCCAGATAATCCGGACAACTGATATGAATCGCCGCAAATGCCGGGATCAATACCACTTTACCAGGAGTAAGGATATACTCCTTTTCCGGAGTTTTCACCACTCCGCCGCCTTTGACCGGAAAATAGATCCGCGACCAGGGGATAATCCGCGACCACGGCATAAAAGCATCGGTATTCCAGTTGGAGTCAAGCTGGGTATAATGGGCCGCCCCGATTTCTATTTTCATATACTGCTCCGTGTTGATAAATTATTGAACGGAATAATATAGTGCAGCAAAATTGGATTTCCAAACGCAAATGTTAATTTTGGACAACTTTTTTTATATTTAAGAACAAAAAAATTGTTAAAATGGATTGTTTTTTCCCTTTTCAACGGCTATAATTAACTTGTGATTACCGGAATTGAAATGCCGGTATGGAAAAATCCAGTCAAAAACGGGGAGTTATATGAATTTTTTACAGAAAGCACTGCCGCTGGCACTGTGCTGTGTATCATTAATCACAGCTGCTGCCGAAAGAAAAAAGATCGTTGCAACCGGTTTCAGTTCCCTTACTCCGAAACAACTGCTGCAGCATCAGGAGACCATGGAGCAATACTGCCCCATCGACGGAATTTGTCTGCACTTTGACATCCGTAAAACTATCAACGGCAAAGAGCATACCATCTACCGCCACAGCATTTTCAGCGGTTTGAAATGGGAACGGAGTTTCTTCGATGAAGATGTCGCGGCACTCAAGCAGGTGAAATTCAAAAAGTGGACGGACAACTTCGTTTACATGGCGACCACCAAATGCAATTTCGGTCTTTTTGATGATGCAGCATGGGAAACCGTCTTCAATAACGTCGGCATTCTCGCTCAAGTTGCCAAAGAGTGCGGCTTGAAAGGTATCTTTATGGACATCGAACACTACGGCGGCGACAAATATCATCCGATTTTCCAATACGATCCGGCCAGCGGCAAAACTTTTGAAGAAAGTTATGCCAAGGCCCGTCAGCGCGGCCGGCAGATGATCCAGGCAATGACCAGACATTTCCCCGATATCAGGATCATCGCAGTACTGGGTACTTATGCCATCAACTTTCCCTCCCTTGCTTCAGCTGATCTTAAAGAAGATCTCAAAAACCAGATGTACGGTTTAAGTCCGGCATTCTTTGACGGCATGTTTGAAAAACTGCCCCCGCAGGCAAAACTCTACGACGGAACTGAGCTGGTCGGTTATACTTCCAGTCTGCGTACCGATTACTACAAGATCGTCAATGACCACTACACCCTCACCCCGAAACTTGCCGCCCCGGAACTCTGGCAGAAGATCCTGCTCCAATCCGGTATTGCCATCCCCTTTTATCTGGATGCGTATTATAATACCAAAGGGTTCTGGCAGGTCAAATCCCCGCTTATGGAACGCATGCCGCTCTTCCGGCGCAACCTCCATCACGCGCTCAACGCCTCTGCTGAATACGTCTGGCTCTACTATGAAACTCCCGCCAAATGGTGGCCCTTTACCATGCTGCCGTACTATGAAAACGCCCATAAACGTGCCGGCGGCGGCAAAGCCAGACTCTGGCCGGAGATCCTCCCCGGACTTTTCGATGCTATCGACGCAGCACGCGATCCGCTCAGCTACGCGAAAAAGCAGTTTGCTGCGGGCAAAGCGAAAACGGTCTGGAAAGCGGACTTTGAGAACGGCAAAGTCGGTTTGAATGTCTGGCTTTCCGGAAAAAAAGGCACGGTAACTGTCACGCCGGAAAAACATGCCAAATTTTCCGGAGTCACTTTCGGCTCGATGTACTCCAACCGCATCCCGGTCAAAGCCGGTGAATTGTATCTTGTCCGCGCAAAAGTCAAACACGAAAACGGCATCACCCCCGGTCTGAGTATGCACTTTTACACCAATAAAGGTCAGAAAGTTCTGGAACAGACTGAACGTCCGTCAGTTGCCTTTACCGAACCGCTTGCCGACGGCTGGAAAATGGCACTGTTCGCGATCTTTATACCCGATGAAGCGGAAAAGATCGAAATCCATGCAGGTGTCCGCAGTTATCACGGGAAAACTGCTCTTTTTGATGACATGGAATTTTTCCTTATCCCTTGAGGTGTAAAAAAATGAATTGGTTTGAAAACGCCCGTTTCGGTATGTTCATCCACTGGGGATTATACGCTGTCCCCGGCGGCGAATGGGACAATATGGATGTACCGTGGGTATCAGAATGGGTGATGAATAAATTCCGGATCCCCATTAAAGAGTATGAAAAACTTGCCGGAAAATTCAACCCGGCAGATTTCAACGCTGACAAATGGGTGAAACAGATCCGTGATGCGGGAATGAAATATCTGGTATTCACCGCCAAACACCATGACGGTTTTGCCATGTTTCACAGCACCTACGACTCCTACAACGTGGTCGACGCCACGCCTTTCGGTCGGGATGTGCTGGCGGAACTTGCCGCAGCATGCAGAAAATACGGTATCAAACTCGGCTGTTACTACTCGCAGGATCAGGATTGGCACGAAGCCGACGCGTCCGGCAACAACTGGGATTTCCCGCCGCGGGAAAACCACGACTCCTTTGCCCGCTATCTCAATGGCAAAGTCAAACACCAGCTGCGCGAGATCCTCACCAACTACGGAGAGATCGCCATCATCTGGTTTGACACTCCGAACACCATTACCGAAAGCGAGAGCAAAGAGCTGACCGATTTTGTCCACAGCCTCCAGCCGGAGTGTCTGGTCAGCGGCAGAGTCGGCAACGGCAAGGGCGATTACGATTCACTCGGTGACAACGCCATTCCCCGCTATGCTTTCACCAGACCGACCGAAGGTCTGGGGACGATGAATGAGAGCTGGGGCTATCACCGTAAAGATGATCACTACCGCAAACCTCTGACCCTGATCCGTAATCTGGCTCGGATGTGCAGCCGCAATGCCAACTATCTGCTCAATGTCGGTCCCACGGAACTCGGAACTTTCCCGGCTCCGGCAGTGACCCGGCTCAAGCATTTCGGCAGGTTTCTGAAAGATAACAGTGAAGCTCTGTACGGAGCAAAAGACTGTCAGCAGCTGATCCAGCCTTTTGACTTTCACTGGGGCGAACTTACTGCCAAAGAAAACGCTGTTTACCTGTGGGTCACCAGCCGGACAAGCGAAATAAAACTTTTCGGTATCCGTTCGGAAATCAACAGCGTTTCATTGCTGGCAAACGGCAGAAAACTTGACTATACCCATGAACACCGCAATGAGTATGACTGGCACAAACTGCTCATCACCGGTCTGAAGGAACTCACCCCGCCATACGTTATCAAAGCAGCTCTGGCTGAAAAACTTGATATAAATGAAAAAAGTTATTTTCCCGGTAACACACCAACCCAACAAAAGGAGAGTAAATTATGAACACATCCTCACGCAAACAACACTTCACTCTGATCGAACTGCTGGTCGTGATCGCCATCATCGCGATTCTGGCGGCAATCCTGCTGCCCGCACTCAACAGTGCCCGTGAACGCGGACGCACTGCCAGCTGTGTCAACAACCTTAAACAGTTCGGGTTGGGCATGGTACAGTACGTCGACGACAATGATGATTACTACCCACTGAAACTGACCACCCCGATGAGCGGCTGGAGCGTGAGCTGGAACTTGTACTTTGCCCAGCAGAATTACACCCCGATCCCGGTTCAGATGTGTCCAAGCGACACCAATCCGAATATGCACGCGCTCATCGGCAAAAATCTCACCAGCTACAATGCATACTGGCAGTATATCAGTTACGGCTTCAACCACCTTTACTTCAACGGTTTGAAACAGTCGCTCGTCAAATCTCCCTCCAGTCAGATTACGATCGTGGATTGTGCTTTGAAAAGCAATGGACGCACCACCGGTTACTATGTATATGAGAAAAACTTTGCCGATATCTGGGCGCGTCACAGCAGTTCGGCAACACTCGCCCGGGCTGACGGTCATGTGGAAACCACAACCGCCTCCGGTGCCGGTGAGGCCTGGCTGGAAAACCTCTACGCCAGCGTCCTGCCCCCCGCAGATAAGGACAACAGTCCCTGGCGGCACAATCCGCAGTCTGCCGACCGCTCCCCCAACAGTGCATTCAGTTATTAAGTTACGGAAGAAATAATGAAAAATCAGCCGAAAACTCTTGAAGAACACCGGGAGTACCTCTACCAGATAGTCAGGCTCAAGCTCTTCTTTCTGCATAAAGTTCTGAAAGAAACTCCGAAACTCACTTTTGCTGATGCTCTGGAAAACATAGTGGATATTTTCCGCAAAACCGATCTCAATCCGGAAGCGTTGAATCCGACCGGGTACTACTTTGATACTCCCTACTGGGCAGAGTTCAGAGATGCCCTGGAAGCGATCTGGCAGCAAAGCCGGACAGCTGCGGAATTTGAAGAAAACGGCTTTGAATTCATCAAGCCCCGGCTTGATGCCCGCTGTGTCAGAGATTACCGTGACCGTTCCGCGACCGCGTGGAACCAGTGCGGTTTCCTCAGGCACAATTTTGTCCTCACTCCGGGAACAAAACGGCTGACTTTTCACATCTCCAATGACAAACAGCCGGATTCATTCTTTGATTATCCGGAATATATCAAAGAGTGTTTCCTCAAGCTGCTCGACAGGGCGGAAAATATGGGAGCTGTTGAACTGTATACCGATACCTGGCTCAATTCTTACAGCAAATGGCTCGCCATCTTCCCGGATGAGTGGCAGAAAAATCTGAGTGAAGAGAACCGGGATGTCCGCTGGCACTTCGGTTTCTGGGGACAATTCATCAATTCCAGAGGATGCTTCAATTACGCGCTGGGCAATTATCTGCGGGAGACCGGACACTTCCGGTTCTATCCGCGGCACTCATTCTGCTCCACAGCAAGCTTGCGGAAAAAGATAGAATCCATGTAAAAGAGTTCATACAATAAATACCCTATCCATAAAAAATGAAAAAAAATAATTCTACTCGGATTGACGGAACTAATCAATCTGCGGAGTGCGATGCAGAGTTTTTAAAATTTTTCGGGCATTCCCCGGAAATGTGCGATTTTGCAGATTACTCAACCATACAGAGTTACAAAAAAAACAACCCGGCGAAATTCTATATTTTCGGAATTCCCCGCGAATACCCGGTCACCAATTTTTTCAAAGTTCCGAAAACTGTTCTTGACGGCAAAACCGGCACTTTGGGCAGAGTTGAACTTACCGGCAACCCCGGGGAGTTTCTGACCTTTCAGCTGATGATATGGACAAATGAACTGATGCTGAAAAATATCCGCCTTGATGCCGAACTGCCATTTGCGGACTTCACCTGTTTCAACCTCGGCGGTGTGGATTGTTACGGAAAAAACTTCACCAAAACGGTAAATGTGGAAAGCAGCAGCATTTGTCCTTTGTGGTGCGGCTTCACCATCCCGGAAACGGCAGATGGTAATTTTTCCGGTAAACTTTTCCTCACCTCGGACTCACTTGCTGACAAAGTCGCGATACCGTTTACCTTGAACGTCAGCGGGGAAAAAATCGCCAATCGCGGTGAAGATGACGATCACCGCCTTGCCCGTCTGGCATGGCTCAACTCCACCGTCGGCCAGGATAAAACCGTCTTTGCCCCATTCATCCCGCTCAAACGGCAGGGCAGCAAACTTTTCTGGCTGGGACACGCGCTGGAACTGGATGCCAACGGTCTGCCGCTGCAGGCATATTCAACTTATACTGACGGCAATACCAGAACCGACGGCAGCGAAATTCCGCTCTTTACTGCTCCGGTAACGTTCACGGCAGATGATGAAGCATTTACTGGAAACAGTCTGAAATTTACCGAAGAAAGCGATCTGTGTATAAGATGGGAAGTTTCCGGCAGAGTCGGGAATATTCCGGCACGCCTTGCCGGAAGTCTGGAGTTTGACGGTTTCCTCTCGTTCCAGCTCTTTTTGAAACCGGAAAAAACCATTGCCATCAATAACTCCATGCTGAAAATATCCCATGCCGAAAAAGAGTATTTCATGGGATTAAATCTCCACGGCGGCAAAACTCCGGAACAAATTGAGTGGGTCTGGAACCGCAACCGCTGGCAGGATGGTTACTGGTGCGGCAGCACTGACGGCGGTATGGGTATCCGTCTGCGCGACAGCCGCAGTCACATGCCGATGGGCAACTGCCACTATAACTTCAACAAACTGCATCTGCCCGATGCCTGGTACAACAACGGCAGCGGCGGCATCAGCATTGCCGGCGGTACTGCCGTCATTTACAGCGGAGCGCGCCAAATCACTGCGGATCAGGAGCTCGAATACGGCTTTGAAATGCAGTTCACGCCGTTCCGCCCGATCGATGCCAAACGTCACTGGAATGAACGCATCTGGCAGTTTTACATGCACGGCCACACTGCAGGAGACCCCGATCCGATAGATAATGTGGATTTTGACAAACTGCGTCAGGACGGGGTGAACATCATCAATATCCACCACGCGCTGCTGCTCAATCCGATCCAGAATTATCCATTTTCGCAGCTTTCGTTTGAAAAACTGCAGAACTTCGTAGCCCGCGCCCACAAAGAGGGTTTCAAAGTCGGTTTGTACTACACTTGCCGTCAGCTGGCGGTAATGTGTCCGGAGTTCTGGCCGTTCTGGTCGCTTAATGGAGAAATCTTTTTCCCCGGCAGCGGCAGAGAATCTCTGCCCGCAACCAACTACCGCTCCGGAGTGCATCCCTGGATAATCCGGCATGTTTGCGGCAACTATCTTACCGGCTGGGCGGAAGTGATCCGGAACGGGCCGGCAGAAGGGATCGTGGATCTGGCACTGCAGTTGAGCGTCAACACCCGCTTTGAAAACTTCTACTGCGAAGGACTGCGCTGTATGCTGGAAAAGTGTCCGTTCGACGTTCTTTATCTGGATGATATTTTCATCTCCCGAAATGGTTTCCAGCGCATCTACCGCATTTTTGAAAAATATGCTCACAACACCATGCCGATCATAGATTTCCACGCATGGAACCAGTTTGCATTACAGTCGCAAACCTTCTACGGCAATACCTCCGTACCATTGCGTGATATGGCAAATATGCCCTATTACACCCGACTCTGGCTGGGGGAATGTTACGAATACAATGCCGCAGACTACGATTACTATCTTATTGAGATCTCCGGCAGAGCCACCGGTCACATGGGGCAGATGCTCCAGCGTGCCAACCCCGCACGGGGGATGCTTTTCGGCATGACTGACCGCTACGGCTGGTTCGGTGATCCACGGAAATTCTGGAATTTTGCCGACACTTGCGGTATCCCGGATGCCCGGCTTATTCTGGAAGAGGAGTTTCCCGGAAAATTGCGAACCTCCCATCCGGATGTCCACTGCTCCGTATATTACGGCGGCAAAGCCACCGTGATCGCAGTTGCCTCATGGAGCAAACAGGAGGAAAAAGTACTTCTGCATATTCCGCAGGAACTGCTCCCGGCAGGTGATTTCCGTTTCCATGCACCGGAAATTGCAGGATTTCAGGCGGAAGCTTTCTTTGAAAAAGATGAAGCGATCCCGGTTTCACCGGAACATGGTATATTATTGGTCATTGAATAATTCACTGACTTGTGTCAATAAAAAAAAGGAAAAACAACATGGACAAAATCAAAATGCTCCTCATTTCCGGCGTATGCGCGCTGTTTTTTGCCGCCTTTGCCGCCGGAGAAACAGTCAACGCCTCCAAGTTCGGCTTCAATACCGATGATGCCACTGAAACGCTGCAGAAAGCCATCGACTCCGGTGCTGCGACCGTCATAGTGGACAACGTCGGCAAACCGTGGATTCTGCGTCCGATAAAAATGCGTTCCGATTTGACGTTGATTTTTGCCAAAGGTACGCAGGTCATCGCAAAAAAAGGCGAATACAAATCCCGTTTCGACTGCCTTTTTGAAGGCAGATATGTCAAAAACATCACCATCAAAGGCGAGGGTGACAATATCCTCGCCATGCAGAAAGCTGACTATCTGGATATCAAAAAGTATGAAAAATCCGAATGGCGGCATCTTTTGAGTTTCTCCCACGCGGAAAATATCACCATCACTGATTTGACCATCCGTTCCAGCGGCGGCGATGGTATCTACATCAACGATTCCAAAAACGTCACTATCACCAACATCATCGCAGAAGACCACCACCGTCAGGGATGTTCCATCATTTCCGCAGAAAATCTGCTGATCAAAGACTGCCGTTTCGACACCACTAACGGCACTGCACCGATGGCGGGCATCGACTTTGAACCCAACAACCCCAAAGAATACCTCATCAACTGCCGGGTGGAAAACTGTACGTTTACCGGTAACGCCGGTGACGGTATCCTCTTTCACCTTACTCCGCTTACCGCAGCATCCAAACCGGTTTCCGTAACGGTCAAAGATTGCCAATTCACCGGCAACAACTTCTCTGCCATCGCCATAGATTGTTCCGCCGGTCACTCCCAGGTAAAAGGCAGTATTCTGTTGGAAAACTGCGTTGCTTCGGGTAAGGGGAAATGGATGTTATCCATTTTCAACCAGCACAAAGACGGTTTTTCCATCACTGCGAAAAATTGCACATTTGACGGCAGAAACACCATTTTTGAACCTTTCAACTTCCGCACTGAAGCAAACTCCCCCTTTGCCAATATAACTTTTGACAATGTAAAACTGCTCAACTCCGGCAGCCGCAAAGCGATCAGTTTCAACTCCACCAACGGTTCTCCGGAGATCAATGGAACGCTCAAGATCAACGGCAAAGCCTTTGACCTGAAAAAATGGTGCGCCGAAAACAAAATCGACGCCGCCAATGCCCCCTTTGCCCAGGCAGAACTGAATATCGCCAAACTGACTGCACCCGCTGCAGAAAAGTGTCCGGCAGCGTCCGAAAGATTGTGGTTCAGAGGAAAACTGCGCTTCATCCAGTATGCCGATAAAGGTGAAAGTGTCACAGTCACGATCAACAACAAAGTTCTGGGCAATAATAAGTACGCCCTGCCGGTGAAACTGCTTGCCCCCTCCGGAAAAGTGATAAAAGAATTTTCCATTCCCTCCGGAGTCAAACAGGATTGCACCTTTACAGCACCGGAAACCGGTTTCTACACCTTTGTCAATGTCACCGGATTTCCCAAATTCAGCTCCGGGCGTCCGGGCAACGGCATGGTCGCGGAAAACCTCAGCTTGTTTGCATTCTCCAAAGCGAAACTCTACTTTGAAGTTCCCGCCGGAGCCAAAGTGGTGGCTCTGCAGTTCAAAGGTCAGAACAGCGAATACATTTCCGCTGTCATCCGCAACGAGAGCAAAAATCAGGTCATGGGTGAATTGAAACGGGTCACGCTGGCACGGAACTTCCAGCATACGCGTACCTTCTTCGCCAAATCCGAGATATGGAGCATTGAAGTCACCGAGATGAAAGAAGACTCCTCCGTCAGTTTGGGCGGTGACCTCAACCCGGTAGTGTCATTCTCCCCGGATGCCCTGCCCCGCGCAAAGTAAGTTTGCGCTTCAGAAAAGTAAAAATTCCGCCGGATACACCCCATCCGGCGGAATCTCTTTTTACAGAGGCAAATTCAAAAGTTTCCGTACTGCCCCCCCGGCACGCACTCCGTGCGGTCTTTCTGCCGGTCAGCCTCTTTTTACTGTGCCACACTTTTGCGGAATCTGCCGAGCGAAAAAATAAACAGTACCGCTCCGATTCCGAAAAGCATGAGAAACGGTTTCCAGACCACATCCAATCCGGCTCCCCGGAAAAGAATCGCCTGACCGAAATCCACAAAATGTGTTGTCGGCGCGATCATCATCACCGTCTGCACCCATTCCGGCATACTTTCCTGCGGAGTGGAACCGCCTGAAAGCATCTGCATCGGCAGCAGTACCAGAATCATCAGCATCCCCAGCTGCGGCATATTTTGAGCAATACACGCAAGGAAAATCCCCAGCGACGTCACCGCAAACAAATGCAGTGCCACGCCGCAGGTGAACAGCAGCAGTGAACCGTTTACCGGAACTGCAAGCACTTGCATGATGACCACCGTCAGCGACACCAACGACGCCGCCAGCACCACCAGCAGCATCGACCATATTTTGGAAAACATGATCTCAAACGGCGTCACCGGCATGACCAGCAGATGTTCCAGAGTACCGTTTTCCCGCTCCTTGATAAGTGCCGCACCGGTCAGGATGATCGCCAGCATGGTGATGTTGTTGACCAGCTGCATGACCGCCTTGAACCAGCTCTGGGTCAGATTGGCATTGTAACGGTTGCGAACCACGGTTTTGACCGGGGTTTTGATTTCCTGACCGTTGTTGAGAAAAGAATTGACCTCTTTACTGACGATCTGCTGGATATATCCCGCCCCGGTAAATGCCTGCCCCATGCGCGTGGCATCCACATTGAGCTGGATGACCGGATCGCGTCCGGCAAGAGTATCCTGCTGATAACCGCCGGGTATCACCACGACAAAGGTGTACTTTCCCTCATCCATCGCGGGGTCGATCTCCGACATGGAAATTTCTTCGGCACGGTGAAACATCGGCGGATAAAAAGCATCGAAGATCCGTTGGGACAACTGCGAACGGTCTTCATCCACCACTGCGATCGCCGCATTGGCGATCGTATCACCGGCAGATGTACCTGTAATGTAGATACCCATCGTGAAAGCGTACACGATCAGAGCCAGTAGCATGTAATCCCGGCACAATCCGCGCAGTTCCTTCACCCCCAGACAGAAGATATTTTTCAATGTCTGTTTCATAATTTGTCACTTCTCCTGTTTTCTCAAGCACATCACTCCGGCGAGAAGCACCACCGGAACCATGACAAGCAAAACGGTCAATTCCAACGGCAAATCGGCAAAACCAAGTGCCTTGTTGAATACTCCGCGGCTGACAAGCAGCATATAACTGGTCGGATACAGTGTACCGATCACCCTGCCCACGCCCTCCTGGGAACTCACCGGGTCGATCATACCGCAGAACTGCACCGCCGGGATCATCGTCGCCAGCAGCGTCATAAAAATCACTGCGATTTGACTGCGGGTCGCCGCCGATGCCAGCAATCCCAATCCGGTGGCACACATACTGTAAAGTATCAGCGATATGACCAGTACCGGCACACTCCCTTTGACCGGAACATCGAAGATCGTCACCGCCATCGTCACCAGCATCAGCGAACTTATCATGGCAAACAGCACATACGGCAGCTGTTTGCCGAGCATGAATTCCAGCCGGGAAAGCGGAGTGACGTACAAGTTGATGATCGAACCCATCTCCTTTTCACGCACCACCGCCAATGCCGCCAATACCGCCGGAATCATCAACAGCAGCAGCGGAATGACTGCCGGAACCATCGCCGGCAGACTCAATACATCCGGATTGTACCGGTAACGGGTCTCCACACCGGCGTTGATTTTACTGCCCTGCGTCATTCCGGACTCCCGGTTGCGCTCGTCCAGCCACTGTTTGTGCAGACTCGTCACGTAACCGTTGACCGTTTCCGCCCGCGACGGCATGGCACCATCTATCCAGAATGCGACTTCCGGCTCTCTGCCGGCTTCCACATCCTTCCCGAAATCCGGCGGTATTTCGATCGCCAGACTCAATTCCCCGTTGCGTAAACGCTCTTCAAGTTCTTCACTGTTCCGGATCGGCGGCTGTTCAATAAAGTACCGCGAACCGGCAATATTCAAAGCGTAATTATTGCTCAATATACTGCCGTCACGGTCAAGTACGGCAAACTTCAGATCTTCCACATCCATACTTATACCGAAACTCATCACCAGCATCAGCAATAATGCACCGAAAATCGCCAGCGTGGCACGGATGGGGTCGCGCAGCAGTTCCAGAAACTCCCGCCAGCAACAGCAGCTTACCCGCTGAATACTGAATTTCGGGTTGTTGCTCTCCAGAAAACGCCGCCACAAGTTTTTGCGTTTTCCGCTGCTGCCGGATCCTTCACTGATTTCAGCAATGGCGACCTTCTCTCCGGATGACTGGTCCGCCTCTTCCAGACAGTCGATGAATGCCGCTTCCAGAGAGGGTGCTTTGCGGGCAGCTGCCAGATTTGCCGGAGTATCACATGCCAGCGACCTTCCGGCGTGCATCAGCGATATCCGGTCGCATCTTTCAGCTTCATTCATAAAGTGAGTGGTTATAAAGATCGTAACTTTGTCCCGGCGGGACAACTCAATAATCAGCTCCCAGAAAAGATCCCGCGCCACCGGGTCAACTCCGGAAGTCGGCTCATCCAGTATCAATATCTGCGGACGGTGGATGACCGCCGCCGCCAGTGACAAACGCTGTTTGATACCCAGCGGCAGGGATTGCGGAGTGACATTTTCATAGTCATTAAGCTGGAAGCGTTCAAGCATCTCATCCACCCGGCTTGCCACCTCCGCTTCTCCGATCCGGTACAATCTGGCATACAGCATGAGGTTCTGCCGGATCGTCAACTCATTGTAAAGTGAAAAAAGCTGGGTCATATAACCGAGCCGGAGCCGAGTTTCCATGCTTTCCGCCTCGATCGGTTTCCCGAAAAGTTCCGCCCTGCCCTCTGTCGGAGTCATCAAGCCGGTCAGCATACGCATGGTCGTGGTCTTGCCGCAGCCGTTGGAACCGAGAAATCCGAAAATTTCCCCCTGCCGGATTTTGAAACTTACATGGTCAACGGCAGTAAATGAGCCGAATTTCCTGGTCAGATTTTCCGCTTCAATGGCGATGATCTCTTCTCCCTCTGAACTCAACGGCGGCACGGTCAGAGTTTTGTGACCGGCACGTTTTTCCTCCGGAAGCAGCTGAATAAAGGCATCATCCAGATTGCGGCAGCCGGTCCGCTCAAGCAGTTCCGCCGGGGTGCCGGTATCCAGAATTCTGCCGTCATCCATAGCGATGAGCCACTCAAACCGTTGAGCTTCATCCATATAAGCGGTTGCGACAACCACAGTCATATGGGGCTGGCTTTCGCGGACACTGTCCACCAGGTCCCAGAACTGCCGCCGCGCCAGCGGATCGACTCCGGTGGTTGGTTCATCAAGGATGAGCAGATCCGGGTCATGGATGAGCGAACAGCACAACCCCAGTTTCTGTTTCATCCCTCCGGAAAGTTTCCCGGCGGGACGGTCAAGAAAGTTATACAGCCCGGTACTGCGAGTCAGGTGATCTATTCGGCGGCGTCTTTCGGCGGCATCATGTCCGAAAAGTTTGCCGAAAAACTGCAGATTCTCCTCCACAGTCAATGTGAAGTAAAGGTTTTTCCCCAACCCCTGCGGCATATATGCAATCCTGGGGCAGACCGCATCCCGGTGGGCTTTGCTGCTCATATCACCGCCGAGAACGGTTATCTTCCCGGTCTGTCCGGCTCTGGCACCGGTAATCAGCGACAGCATCGTGGATTTACCCACGCCATCAGGACCGATCAATCCAACGAGTTTGCGCGGCGCGATCTCCAGAGAAAAACCGGTAAGCGCAGCGCGTTTGCCGTAATGAAAATTGACATTCTCCAGTTTCACCACGGGCGAAACGCCTGTATCGGTGGCACTTTTCATAATGTCGCTTTACTTTCTTTCACTTTTGAGCTGCAAAAATTCAGGCCATTTGGCATTTTCATCCAACTGCACCCATGCTTCACCCGGCAGACCGGTTTTAACGTAATCAATATACTGGTCAAGCAGTTCCGGGTCAACTTTGGCTTTGATCCGGAACATGAGCTTCTGCCGCTCTTCCGGAGTTTCCACCGTTTTCGGAGTGAACTGGGCGACACTGGAAACGAAGGTGATCTTTGCGGGGATCGGAGTATCTTTGGCGGCATCCAGCACAATGCGGGCATTGGCACCGATCTTAACTTTTCCGGCAACTCCGGCAGGCAGGAAAAAGGTCATGTAAACATCGGTCAGATCCACCAGATTCAACACACTGTCTCCGCTGCTCAAAACCTCTCCGGGTTCAGCGACCCGGTACTGAACTCTGCCGCGGATGGGGGAAACGAGTCTGGAATCGTTTATATCCTCCTGGATCAGAGCGACTTTGGCTTTGGCGATCTCAACGGCGGCACGGGCGGCGGCGACATCGGCATCGGCAGTAAGGTAATTGCTTTCAGCCTTTTCCGCCAGCTCTTTGGTGGTGGCATTTTTGGCGATCAGCCCGGCATAACGTTCTTTTTCGCTCAACGCAAATTTGAGCTTGCTCTCTTTCTGCATGAGTTCTGCCTCTGAACGTTTCAATTCAGCTTTCTCCCGGGCAAGTTCGGCATTGAGGACATTGAGCTGCATCATGGCGAGGACGTCATCTTTTTTGACCATATCCCCCTCATCGCAGTAAACGGCATCAAGTTTTCCGGCAAGTTTGGTAGCAACAGAAACCTCTGTTGCCTCAAGTCTGCCGTTACCGTAAGCGAAACCGGGCTGATTGTACCGGGCATTGTGCCGGTAAGTCTTCACGCCGTAGTACCCCAAAGCGGCGACACACAGAATCAGAATAATGATAATCGTTTTTTTCATTTCCCACCCCCGTTGGTTATTTTTATCAAGAGATGTTGTAATATATCATATAAAAAATGATTTACAAGCAGGGATACAAAAAAAACAATGTTTCAGATCACCGGATATCCATGCGCAGCATCACCTGACGGAAAATCCCTTGCAAGTGAAGTTTCAGCTGACCGGAAAAAAAATCAGCACCGTCCCGGAATCAGGAACAGTGCTGACTGCAAGTTTTTTACTGTTTTTTCACTCCACCGGAGAAATTTCCACGGAAGCAACTTCCAGATCGGCGGTACCTTCCTGCAAGTTGATGTAGATCATCGTTTCCGCTTTGGCAACAGTGAACTGACGGCTCAACGTTTTGGAAACGTTGACATCTCTGCCGAACATATTGAATGCCGCACCGCCGCGTACCCATACGGCGATAACCGGTTTTTGTGCGTTGGTCATTTTGTACGTGACTTTGATCTCGTACTTTTTGCCGACTTCCAGCATCTCTTTGCGGTAGAGCCGTCCCCAGACGCCCTCTTTGCCGTCGCGCTCGGTCGGCTGTTGACAGCTTATGAGCAGCGGGTATTTATCCTTCTGATATTTGAACTTGCCCTGAATGGTATGGATCTTCCATCCGGCAGCGGGCAGTTCCACGGCAAAAAGCGAACCCATCGCAGCAAACAATGCTGCACAAAGCAGAAACTTTTTCATCTGTAAAAATTCCCTTTTCAGTCAACTTTATTCAGTTCAACAGATTTGACCGTCAATTCACCGGTATCATCCATCAAGTTGAGGTAGATGGAAAGCTGATCTTTGTTGACGGTGAATTTTCTGGACGTGACCAGATCCTCGCCTTTTTTGGGGCAGGAAATATTGGTGATATAACCGCCGCGCAGCCAGAGATAAAGACGGGTTTTGGCATTGCCGGTCAATGAATAGGTGACTTTAAGTTCATAGGTTTTTCCGGTTTCGACTTTGGCATGATACATATATCTGCCCCAGACCCCGACTTTGGCGATCCTGGCTCCGGCAGAAGCCTCGGAACAGGCGAGTTTGATCGGATACGCCGCTTGCTGGTCAAAGGTGAATTTACCCTGCATGGTGCTTTTTGTCCATACGTTTGCGGGGATCTCCTCACCACAGAGCGACAGCATTCCACACAGGACGGCGAAGGTAAAAATTGCTTTTTTCATGGTACATCTTCCTTTCATTTCATTGTGCCGCAAGATACTTATAAGATAGCACACTGCAAAACAAAATGCAAATGTTCACCGGAACTTTTCTCAAAGTTCAGTTGCCGGATACATTTTGATGGAATAAATTTCCACTTCACCGATACCTTTGAGCAAATTCAAATAGATTCCGGCATTGCTGCCTCCGGCAGTGAAACGTGCCGTAAGTGTACGCTCGGCATTATCTTCATTGGGCCCGGCAACGTTGATATTGTTTTTGCCCAGACCGCTCTTGTCGGTACGAACCCACATTTCAAAACGGCTTTTACCTTTCTGTTTGAAGTGGACGACCACCTCATAGGTCAGACCTTTGGTTACCTTTTCATTGCGGTAGAATCTGCCCCAGACACCCTGATAGGCATTGACCGCTTTTCCGGCACTTTTGCAGGAGAGAATAAGCGGATAGGCAGAATTTTTACCGGTGAATTTTCCCATCGGCGCATTGAGTACCCAGCCTTTGACCGGGATATTGGCGACATTGACTTTGCCGGCGGAGAGGAAAACCGACCGCCAGATACCGCTCATACCGCCGAAACGGTTATCTTTGGTGATCCGGACGGCAAGGACGTTTTCCCCGGCACGGATCTTGCCGGTCACATCCACGTCAAACGGCTCTTTCCAGGAGTCGCCGTTACCGTTATGGGGATATTTGCGGCTGTGGATGAGTTTGCCGTTGAGGTAGATATCAGCATTGCCGTCGACCGCGCCGAAAGTCAGTTTCAACGCCTGTTTATTATTGACTTTGGCGATATTGAATTTATTGATATACCATGCCGGGATCCGCTCTTTGGCACGGTTTTCGGTGAATTTGGCATAAGCCTCGCTGCGTTCCAGATGGTTGTCGGTTTTGACTGCCAGAGTTCCGGCAGGAATATTGCTGAACCACTTCTCACTGACGCCTTTATTATCCGGATCAAAAGCGACCGTCCAATTGGTCAATTCTTTGCTGTTGCCGCCGAGCTGGGCAAGGTGCATGGGCCATTTGCGCGCTTCGCGGCTGTAGCACAGACCGAGGTCGCAGTAACCGAGATGTTCATTTTCTTTACGGAATTTTGCCAGATCGTTCATCGCCTTTGCTGCAAGTGATGTATCACCGGTTTTCTGATAAAGGACGACACCTTTCTGCACTTCCAGCACGATGGCGGCATCTTCATAACCGGCGCGGACAAATTTTACTCTTTCAAGAGCTGCAGCATCACCGGCAGCAGCTTTTTCCGCAGCTTCAAGCAGTTCTCTGCCCTTTTTCATCACTTCCGGAGTAAAGACCAGATCGGCAACCTCATAGAATGAGGTGTAATAACTGCTGCCTTCCACGCTGTTGTCATCGCTGCTGTAACCTTTTGCGGTGGCGGCGGTCATCAGTTCCAGCCACTCTCTCATCGCCGGTGCGGCTTTGCCGAAAGCGGAAAGGTACTCATTTTCCAATTCACTGACACTCTTATCTCTGCCGCTGTAGTTTTTGGCGGCGATCACATAGTGGGTGATACCGTTGACCCCGAACACACTGGTAAGGGAGTCAAAGTCGGAATATTTCAAACCGTTATCCCGGGCAAAGTCAAAACATTCAGCAAATTGACGGTGATACATCAGCGGGAAGTTGTGCCCGTCATGGGTGAAGTTCGGGCGGAGCATCAAACTGACACCGGCATCCGCCCAGCCTTTCCAGAGCCGTTTGAACATGGCGATCTTGGCATCTGTCCACGGGTACATGAGCGGCGGGCAGAAACGCATGATGATACGGTCGTTGAGTTTCAGTTTGGTCGGAGCCTCATAGTAGTTGCCGTAGATACAGCCGACCATGCGGTTTCCGGGTTTGATCTTGTCGGCTTCTTTCTGCACGGCGAGGTAAAATGCCGCGTAACGGTCGCTCAATGAACCAAGTTCAGAGTACCAATATCTATCTTTGGCATCAAAGCGTTTTTTTGCCCGTGCCACGCGATCCTTATCCGGATTGTTGTCCAGAGCCAGACAGTTGGCGCAGACGCATTTGCCGGCGGTATCGTTTTCATTGACATTGAGCATGGTATTTGTACCGCGTTCCACCCAGTCGGCGACCGTACGTTTGACCAGATCGGGATTGCTGACACACATGCTGACCAGATCAGCTCTGCCGTTGAAGTAGGTAGGGTCGGAGATACGTTTGCCGTTGGGCAGCAGATTGAAAAGTTCCGGATTGTCCTTGTAATAAAGTTTCATATAGTTGATGTACGCGTGACCGTAACCGACATGAACCAGACTGTTGAACCGGTGACGGCGCAGCCAGACATGGGTATCATGGTTGAATTTCCGGCGGTTTGCTTCTGAAGCCCAGCCTTTCCCGCCGGAACCGTAAAAACGCCATCCGGCGGAGTCCATCGGCGGATCGACCAGATAAGAATTCGGATCAAGTTTGATATTGTTTTTTGCCGGGGCGATCGTTCCCAGTTTGCCGGGCCACAGCCAGCGGACACCGAGTTCACGCTCCAGAAATTCATAAACACCGAAAAGCGTACCGGCAGGAACTGAACTTTTCAGCGCAGAACCTTCTCCGTCGATACCGGCAATGTCGATATCAGCTTCACCGATTTTGACCAGTGCGCTGTTGCCCGGCAGTTTGGAAATATCCAGCTTCGCCGCCCGTCCCAGACGGATCTGCGGAACTTTGCCGGAGGGGATGCTCACCACCGGAACATCTTTACCGGAAATAAGTTTAAGGTGTTCAGCAAGCTCCTGCGCCGCGTAACTTTCCACATTGTTGGCTCCGGAAGGAACCACGATCTGAACTTTTGCCTGACCGTTTTCCACGATCACCGCACTGTAAAGTGACACTGCTGCAGTTAAAACCGCTGCCGCTGACAAGAATTTTTTCATTTTCATCTCCCGTATATTATTGTGAAAACTTCAATTTATTCCCACTTGACATTATCGACTTTGCCGATAACTTTCAGATCGACTTCATCAGCGGAAGTGATCTTTCTGCCGTTGACGGTCAGATTGCGGATGGTGATGTCTGCCACTTTGACATCATCGCTGAAATTGCCGAAACAGACCGGCAATTTTTCCGGAACGCCCTCTTCGGCAAGAACTTTTATATCCTCAAACAGAATATCGAATGTATCGCCGAATTTTCCGGTTTGTCCGCCGTAACGCGCATTGGCGATAGTGATGATCCGCGGCACGCCCATAACGCCCTGATTGTCATAGACTGCATCTTCACTTCTCTGATATATTTCCGGCAGAGTTTCCGTCTGGTACTCAATACGGATATTGCGGAACGTCACATCGTGGATGGTGGCGTAATTACCATTTTGAATATCCAGACATGAAGCAGAGTTATGGATAAGATCACAATTTTCAAAAAGGAGATTTTTATATTCCGGCGCACAGGTTTCCACGCCGATTTCGAGCGTTCTGCCCCAGCCGCACCAGACGGTACAGTTGCGCACTTCGATGTCGGTAACAGACATTTCCCGGCGGATCTCCGGCACGGTGTAAAACGGCATGGAATCGTAGCCCTTGAAAACCAGTCCGTCATCAAATGCCCGGACAAAAGAATCGGTGATTTTTATGTGATTGGAGTTGCAGAAATCCACACCGTCAGTATTGTACCGCCACTGACCGACCACTTTGAGCCGGTTTATAACAATATCGCTGCAGCTGAAAAAACTGGTCGTCCACTGGCTGGAATCCTGCACGATTATATCTTCGATACGAATATGATCGGAGTTGTAGAATTTTATGGTGGATTTGCAGAAAACTTCAATAAATCCGCCGAATATCCGGTTTTCAGCAGCTCCATTCAAGATACCGCCGCCGAAAATATGGATATCCCGGACGCCGCGACCGAAAATATTTCCGAACACGACCGCCTGCCGGTCGATATAAACTTTATCGCCGGACTTCAGATTTATGACCCCGGGGAAATGGACACCGGGACCGAAGTAGTAATCGACATCTTCAGCTTTGATTTCCGGAGTTACCGGGTCAAAGAAAAGGTAGATCAGCTGGTGATAAGTACCAAGTTCCAGAGCGTACTGCCCCGGTTCGGTGAGTGTGAGTGTAACTTCTCTGCCATTGACTTGCGTTTTGACATTTTTGGAAAGCGGCCGGATGACCGCTTTGTCAAACTCCCACTCATTATTGATGACCACCTTCACCTCTACGCTTTCGTCGGAGGCAAAGTTGACAAAACCTGCCAACTCGGTCTGATCAAGTGAACGCTGTCTGCCCGGCCATATCCGGTTGAATGGTACTGCCGACTCGCGGCTGCTGTGAACTTCAGCTTTAACACCGTTGAGATAAACTTCCACCCCCGGCAGAGCCAGACAATCGGAATCTTTGTAATACCAGTCCGGCACGAGGTTTATTTTGGAAACTTGCAGCATTTTTCGTTTCATTCCTTATATGTAACAGACAGCGTTCATTATGATGCGTTTTTTATTTGGAAGCACTCCAGTGCTTATCGGTGATGGTCGTATCAAGCTTGTTGGTTACGATACGGTTTTCGGTGGCGGCATGACCATCGGCGAAAGTCACGTTGATACCGACACCTGCATTGCTGGTCTGACTGGCTGACGGAATAACGCCGGCGCCGGGGTGACGGTAAGCAATACGTTCATGTCCATCAGCAGTTCCCACTACCGCGTCCCCCGGACCGTCAAGGATCATAAATTTTTGCGAAGCATTTTTCACCTTGCTTTCCGCCATACCATACATAACACCGTTGATCGTTCCTCCGGTCTGAACCAGATTGGCATTGAGAACGTAGCTGCAGCCTCCGGCACCGGCAAGGTTTTTCTGACTTTCGATAGTCCATTTGGGAGCAGCATCAGAGGGACAGAGGAAAATCGGAATTTCCACAGTTTTGGAAAATCCCGGAACTCCATTGGTTATAGTCGGAGCTGCACCGACATAGGGACCGATCAGATGAGTCCAGAACCAGCCGTCACCGCCGCCTGCACCGCGTCTGGCATAATATCCCCAGTCATTCACATACATCATCATACCGGTACCGAGCTGTTTATGGTTGTTGATACAGCTGGCGGTACGGCCGCGTTCACGGGCACTGTTCAATGCCGGCAGCAGTATCGCCGCCAGGATCGCGATGATGGCGATGACCACGAGCAGTTCAATAAGAGTAAAGCTGTACAGCTTTACTCTCTGATCAGAGAGTTTTTTCATAACATCACACCTTTCTTTTGGGTTATTCTGCACTTGACATACGACATATCATTTGTGCTTGTATAGAGTAAATATACTGTAGGACTTTTCTTAAAACCTTAACAAAAGTCCAAATTTTCAGCACAAAAAAATTATTATTTGATTTGCAAAAGATATGAGTGTGAATTATAGTAAAGACATGCAGAAAAGAAAACTTACTTTTTATATCGCGAGCAGAGGCGATTTCCCGCTGACTGTCCGCCGGGAAAAAAATCAGAGAGATTCGCTGGTGCTGCATACCCATGACTATATTGAATTGGTCTGCGTGTATGGTGGCAGCGGTACTCATTTGCTCAATGGCGAAAGTTTTCCGCTCCGTAAGGGGTCGGTATTGATCATCCCGCGGGATACTGCTCACGGTTATGAAGTTGCAGACGATGAAGTTCTGCAGCTTTTCAACGTCCTTTATCATCCGGAACAGCTGCCTTTTGATCAGCTTGGTTTATCGCACACCGACGGCTTCCAGCAGCTTTTCTCTCCGCTGAATAATACTCCGGTCATCCATTTTGACATCGGGGCAAAAAATATGACGCAAATCGCTGCATTACTGAAGCAATTCATGGCTGAGGAGGATCCTGCTCTGCCCGGTTCCCAAAGCAGCCGTCTGGCACTGATGACGTTGATCATGTGCAAAATCATCCGCTTTTATCCGGGGAAACTCCTGTCGGAATCCCCAGCTGCCGGGATCATCCGGCAAGTGCAGAAATATTTGAATACTCACGCTGCGGCAGAGTGTTCCATAAGCAAACTCACCCGCATAGCTCACATGTCGCGCAGTAATCTGCTCAAACTTTTCAAAGACGCCACCGGATTGTCTCCCCGGCAGTATCAGCTGCAGAACCAATTGGATAAGGCTTGCTATGCTTTGAAAAACACCTCATTGCCGATAGCTGACGTTGCCGCAAAATGCGGTTTTATCGACACCAACTACTTTTCCCGCCTTTTTCACAAGCACATGGGAGTTTCTCCCCGCCAATACCGCAAAGAAAACAAATGAAAATGCCGCTCCGAAAATTATCCGGAGCGGCACAGAAAAAATTTTTACCCGACTGGCTTTAATTACTTGCCGGCAAGCTCTTTTTTGAGCTTGGCAGCGCAGTTGCTGGTAATGGCATCCACGCCCATTGCGGCAAAACGCGCAGCTTTTTCCGGGTCATCTATCGTCCAGACCGCAAAATCATATCCGGCACGATGGAATATATTCACATATTCCTGATCGATATTATCCGCAGCCGCGATATCCACGCCGTCGGCATGGCACGCCATCAGGCGGTCGATGACCTCTGCCGCACTGCACACCGGATTGCCGCCGACCAGCAGCAGAGCTTTACGCTCCGGAGCAACAGCTTTGAAGTTTTTAATGACTTCATCAAAGAAACTTATCACGGTGACCTGTTCCGGAGCGATCCCGGCGGCATCAAGCTGCTCAATAACCGCCTGCACCATCGCCGGATCGGTAACTTTGATCTCCACAAAATACTGCCGGTTTTTACCGAGATATTTCAACGTATCGGCAAAAAGCGGTATTCTGGTGCCGGTGAAACCGGCTTTGCCATTGCTCACGTCGATTTTCAGCAGTTCATCAAAACTCTTTTCCGCGATGACCGCATCGGTTCCGCCGACCCGCCGGGTATTGCCGTCATGGCTGCAGACCACTTTGCCGTCGGCTGTAAAGTGAACATCGCACTCCATACCGTCAGTATTTCTTTCCAGAGAAAGCGCAAAAGCCGGGATGGTGTTTTCCGGAGCATCCATTGATTCACCGCGGTGCGAGATCCAGAGCGGTTCGGCAAACTCCTTTTCATTATAAGCTGACACCTTGAATTCCTCTGCCGGACACTCGGCATAATCAGATGTAACACACTTCAAGCCAGCCGGATGGCGGACAAGCACATGCAGACCGTCATCGCATTTTTTCCATGAAACATAGATCATACCTGCCGGAGTCGGAACACTGCCGGAAGCATGGGTAAGACCGGCAGCATACGGTTTGACCTCAAAGGTTTTGAATCCCGGTTCAAGCGGTGTGACCCCGAGAATACACATGCCGCAGAATCCGGGCATCACACTGCTCCAGCCGTGGCACAGACTGCCGGCATATCCGAAATCGGTCGCCCCCTGCCGTGTCTCCCACAATGACGTCGCCCCGGAAAGCACCACCGGTTCCAATATCCGCCGCAAATATTCCACAAGGAACTTGCGTGACCACGCATTGCCTTTCATCATGCTGCGCACCAGATACAGCAGCGCACTCAAGTCGATACCGCGCAGAGATCCGGCATGGAATTTGCCGTGAAGCAGCATCTGACGCTCCGCCGGAACCAGCTCATTGGCAAGCATGATCGCCTGAATATGTTCATATCCCTGATCGTCCTTGCCCGCGACAGCGGAGTAGCACTGCATTTTTTCGCTGAAAAACGCCTTTTCCACCGCTTTGCCCAGAGCCCCGGCACGCTCATGCAGAAACGCGGCGCGCTCCGTATTACCGAGAGAATCGTGCAGTTTTGCCGCCGAACGCATCGCTTCGCAGAAGTAAACATTGTACGGGGCCTGCGGGTGTTCTTTCAGGGAACTTATTTCGCCGTTCCACTCCGAGAAGTTCCAAATCTTGCTGCCGACTCCTGAATGGTACAATTCCGGCATATTTTCCACTTTTTCAGCAAGCGCGGCATCAATGATCGCATCGACCTGATTTATCCATTTATGTGAAAGCTCATCAGATCCGCTGTAAAGGTAATATTCGTAAAGTTCCGTGATCCATACCATCGTAAATACCGGAATGGTCAAAGTGGTGTACCCCGGTGAGGTCAGTTCCAGATAGCGTTTGCCGTCATAACTTTTGCCCAGCAAGTCCAGACAGGCACGGACAAAGCTGTAATTGCCCCACACATAGTAACCGTACATGATCTGGTTGCGTGAATCGTAAGCATAAAGCCCCTGTTCGCGCCACGGACAATCTTCGTAATGTTCATGCATGCAAAGTTTCAGTGTGTCGATGGAAACTTTGTTTATATGCATAAGCAGACGGTCTTCACTGACAAACCCTGCTTGAGACGGCAGCGGCAGCTCCAGCGGGGTAACTCCGGCGTAGCGGATCTGAACCGTTTCGTGACCGCAGTTGGTGATATGCAGTTCCACGTAACGGCAGCCGATACGGCGGTGGTTGCAGAAAATATGGTTCCATCCGGCTTTGGCGATAAAGCGGTCGGTAAAGTTGCGGTTGCCGATCAGGGAACTTACCCTGCCGTCTTCCAGATGTTCGCCGTGACTGATATCGACAACTGCACCATCGGGCAGACAGATCTCCACGTCGATAAAGCCGACCGTTTCCTTTAACATATCCAAAATCAGATAATAACCGTTGCAGCCGTCGGCAAGCGGGGCAAGTTCAAAATCAAATTTCCGCGTTCCGGGCAGATAAAGTCCATTGCGGAGCATATCATCGCTCAACTGTGCCGGATCAAAGACGCTGAAAAACTCTTTCGGACGGCGCGGCGCAAGAAAATCCCGGAAATTCGTTACCGCAAAAGTTTCCTCTTCGGCGGCACGCTTGAGATACCCCATCTGCCGGACAAACGCATCCGGACGGGTGAATTCTTTAAGCTGCGGCACGGAACGCAAGGAAAATTTCCACGTTTCACTGCCCTTGCATCTGACGGCATTTTGCCACGCGCTGTCATCAAAACCGCTATCCGCGAATGCAACACTTTTGCGGGCATCTTTGCAGAAAACAAATCCCAGCTGACTGGTAAGTTTGCAATTCAAACCCGACTGCATATCCGGAGAAACACAGCACTTCCAGCTTTCATCAGTGGAAACAAACGCATTTCTGCCATCGGTGATCTCCGCACAGATGAATGCTGTACCGGGACGGTAGGTGAGAAATCTTTCGCCGTTATAGTGAACCTCGGCGGCAATCACATTTTTACCGGCTTTAAGCATTGAGGATATATCAACTTGACTTACGGTCAAATCGCCGGGAAAATCGGCAATCTGCTGGATCTTAACCCGCGCAGCATTGATAAATACAGTATAGGTACTGTCGGCGGAAATATTCAGGTAAACTCTCCCGTCAAACGTTTCCGGCATAACAAATTCTTTACGGAAAAGCCGGTACTGGTCGGCAACCTCTTTCTCTGCACAGCTCCAAACCGGAACCGCCTTGCTGAACAACTGCATGATTTCACCTTTGCGTATAGTTGAATATAAAATGCTTTTCTCTTAAAATACCACAGTTTCACACCTTTTGCAAGCGCAGATCCCCCCGGATTTTTCCACATTATCCATATTGGAGCAGCATATTGCAAAAGGCTCTGTTCCCGATATTGGTTGATGCCCTCTGTGGCATGTTCAACACACGGGTGCGAGGCGGTTGCCGCCGAGCGCGCAGTCCGCATGCGAATGTACTTTGCGAGCATTTCCATGCGAGCAAAGCCGACGCAACAAATGTTGCGAGGATGAGCGGAGGACGAGCAATAAGCCGCGAGCGACCGGAAAGAGTGCCAAAGGCACTCGCCCCACTCCGCTTTCTTTCGCGAGAAAGAAAGCTTGGCAAAGAAAGCGAACTGTCGCGCACGCCTCGTTGGGCGTGCTTGATCGACGCTTTTGAAAAAAGCTTTGCAAAACCCCTGTGGAGTAACACCCGCCGGGGTTTTCTTTTTACGAAAAGCTCTGTTCCCGATATTGGTTGATGCCCTCTGTGGCATGTTCAACACACGGGTGCGAGGCGGTTGCCGCCGAGCGCGCAGTCCGCATGCGAATGTACTTTGCGAGCATTTCCATGCGAGCAAAGCCGATGCGACAAATGTCGCGAGGATGAGCGGAGGACGAGCAATAAGCCG
>SUWK01000095.1 GCA_015061525.1 Lentisphaerota bacterium | reverse complement strand
CCGCTCACAAAAATACGCCGCATCATACTTGCAAAGCAAGTGCTTCATGTTTGCCGCAGGCAAACGCTTCATGCAGCAACGCTGCGCTTCACACGGCGGAGCCGTGCTTCATTCGATCAGCGTTCACACTGATCGAGCTATTGGTAAGCTCTGCTATCTCATCATGGCATTTTGTTACACAAAAAAGTGCAGTTGAAACTCAACAAAGAAGTCCGCTTTTCTTGAAAAAGGGAGTGGGGTTTGGGGAGAGGGGAAAAACCTCTTTTCCCGTGAAAAGAAGTTTTTCCCCTCTTCCCAAGAGCGCATTCACTTTGATAGAATTGCTGGTCGTCATCGCCATTATTGCGATTCTGGCGGCGATACTGCTTCCGGCGCTCAACAGTGCGCGTGAGCGCGGGCGCAGTGCCAGCTGTATATCCAATCTCAAGCAGATCAGCAACGCTTTCATCTCTTACGAAGATGCCAATGATGACTATATTCCCTCTGCCGGCGGAGTCGATACCGGAAGCAACAGCATCCGTTTTGTCACATCTCTCAAACCTTTTATGGGAATGGAATACCGTGATGTGAACAACGCCCCGGATACCTACAACAACCATGGCGGCGTCTGGATCTGTCCGTCTGAACCGCAGCCATCCACCGGACACTACACCGGGAAAACGCTCAAAGGAACCACCGATTATCATGTTTCAGCATATGCGATGAACGGCAATCTCTCATGGGCAAAAGTCGGCAAATTGAAAAAAGCTTCTTCCACGCTGATGCTCATTGACGGCGGCGGCAAACATAACGGCACATCCGGTCAGACCTTGAACATATTCATCTATTACAACACCTCCAACTCTGTTGAAACTCTCTTTTTCGGCGGGAATCCATGGATCATCGCCAAACGTCACAACTCTGCAGTCAACGAACTTTTCGCCGATGGTCATGTCGGATCATCCAAAGATTCTGTCAAAGAACAAGCGTATCTTTCACCTGCCGCTGATTTCGGCATCCCGGCAGAAAGCTGCAAAACCCGCGTAATGATTCTCTGATAAGATTGTGGATTGTATTTATTATGAAAAAACTTTTCTGTTTCTCTGCAGTTCTCTGTACACTCATCTGCGCCGCAGAAGTCAAAATAAGTGACCGCAACGGCAATATTCTGGCAAATAACGGCGAGATTTCCACTTATCTGTTGAAAAAGAATAATTACTCTTTCAACTTGAGTGCCAGAGATGCCAATGGAGCAAATTTCGGAGCGGTGATCGAAAGTATCCTCTGGTATCATGGCCGCAGCGGCAATACAGAACACATCTACCAGGATCAGTCGGAGAAAAATTTTCTTCCCGGCAAATACATCATCAACCACCGTTCCATCCGCACCACATCCTCCAATGCCGACTTTGAAATCGAACGGATCACAGAGTTTCCGGAAAATACCGGTGCTGTCACTTACGAATACATCCTCACTGTAAAAGAGAGTCGTGATCACGGCAAAATGCGTTTTCCACTCACCCGGCTGACCAAAGAGATCACCACTGTATCTTTCGATGACGGAACGCTTGAAAACTTCACCACTTCCGCAAAAATTCCTCCGGAAGAACTGGCGAAGACCCGCTCGATGCTTTTTCACATCCCCGCACGCGGTAAAACCCTGCTGATGCTGATCGACGTCAATACCCCCCTGAAATACGGGCACAGATTCGGTATCATGCCGACCTACTCTCCCGGTTCATGGGCGCGTTCAGTAAATTTCCACCACCTTTATATGCCGGACTTTCCCTTTTACAATGCCGGTGAAAAACTTGGATTCAAATTCGCATTCAAAATCCTTGACGGCGGGTCTTTTTCAAGTTCACAAAAAGAACAAGTCAAAATCCTTGCCGGAAAACTCAACTTTCTCCCTGCCCAATACACTCCAGGGCTGTTAGACAGTGAATACCGCTATCCATCGGCTCTGGCAGCACAGCTCCCGGGTGTCGGCGATGTAAAAATCTGGAGCGAGATCCCGCTTAAACGGGTCTATCCGGCAATGGAATCCCCCAAGTGCAAAGCAAATTCACTTTATCTGACCGCTGCAGCAAATGAACGTGAATCCATCCAGGTAGTCCTCAACTCTCCTGCGGAAAACAAACTGGAAAAAATCGTTTTCAGCGATCTTGTTTCCTCCAATGGTTCCGTCATCCCCGCTGTCGGATTTACCGCCAATATCCTCGGCGTGCAGAAAACCAATGCTCCTCTGGCACAATTTTACGGTGAAACCCGCTTCCCGGACAAGCTGCGTCCGGCTGCCGATGCCCTGCCGGTAAAACTTAAAGCAAAGCAGAACACCATCATCCATCTGACTTTTTTTGCCCCGCAAGGAACAGCAAAAGGCGTTTACCATGGCAAAATCACTCTGACCGTCGGTAAAAAAAGCTGCGATATCCCGGTTGCTCTGCGGGTCTGGGGCTTTGAACTGCCGGCAGTTTCCCGTTTTACAGCACACGGACTTTTGTGGAACTCACTGCCGGAACACCGCGATGAGGTACTCAAACAGCTTGCTCAATACGGTATCAACGGCTCCATTTACCCCGGAGGACAGAAACAGCTGCGCGAAATATTTGACGGCAGAGAGCTCCGGTTCAAAGATGACCTTGCCATGGCGGAAAAAGCTCTGAAAGTCTATCATCAGCCGATGTTTCAAGCGCCGTACCTCTTTCTCGGTGCCTGGAACTGGAAACCCGGAATGAAAGTGCAATTCCTCAATCTCGACTTGAATACCAAAGAATTTGAGGATAAATTCTCCGCCTATTTGAGCAGTCTGCACCGGCAGGTCAAA
This sequence comes from Lentisphaerota bacterium, assembly GCA_015061525.1. GTDB lineage: Bacteria > Verrucomicrobiota > Lentisphaeria > Victivallales > Victivallaceae > UBA1784. Next base: position 6,061 of record SUWK01000095.1, on the reverse strand, counting down.
GCAAAAAATATCCTCGACCGCACTTTCATTTATATGTGGGATGAAATGACCGGCGGACACTACGATGCTATGCAAAAAACCGTTGGCATGGTACGAAAATACGCTCCCGGCATCAAGTTGATGACCGTTTCCGCCCCAGATCCGATGGTGCTGAAGTACAATGATATCATCACCACCGGTCCATTCGGTCAATGGCTCGGCAAAGAGAGCCGTGCCGTAGTGGAAAAAGCCATTGCTGACGGGAAAGAGTTCTGGATCTATCTCAACGGCATCACCTTTTCACATCAGGTTTCCGCCGCCATCCCCAGGATGACCGCATGGCTCTGTTTTGCCCATGGATTCACCGGGTATCTGCAGTGGAGCATGGATTACAACTGGCAGTACGGAACGTTTGAGAAAAACGGTGATGTCTGGATCCTTTATCCGGCATACGACAAACCGGTCTACTCCGCCCGTCTGGAATATTTCCGCGACGGGGTAGAGGACTTCAACATGATGATACTTGCTGAAACTTTGCCGCAGGAAATCGCAGCTCAGATCAAAAGTGAAGTTGCAAAAATAACTCCGGTTATGGGCAAATGCGACCCGGATCCGGTAAAAATGTATGAGATCCGCAACCGGATCGGTGACATATTGGAAAAAAATCTGAATAAAGGAAATTGAGAATGAAAATTTGTGCATTACTTCTGACCGCCATATTGGGGATATCACTTTTTGCCGCCGGAAAAATGAATATTTCCGGACAGAAAAATCCGGAAGAAGTCGTTGAAAAAGAAGGTATTTACACTGTCGCCCCGCAATCAAAAACACGTATCCAGCTCTATCCGCGCAGCGGTTATCAGGCTATTGCCGCCAATCAGGAAATTGAAATATCCGCAGACGTTTACGGCAGCGGCAATATACAACTTGGGGCACATTTGTACAATGACCGCCGGACGTGGCGCGGTTCGATCGCCGGAAAAATGATCCGCGTGGATGCCGAAGAAAGTGAAACTGTCAAAACGGTATTGACCGTAAACAGGGAAAATATTTCACAGATCCTGCCGCTGATTTCGGTATACTCCGGCAAAGTCATCGTGGAAAATCTGCAAGTCCGTCTCAATGGCGTTTTAACTAGTGCCAATAAAGCCGATGCCCCGAAACCGGCAAACTGGCACTACAATCATGCCAATGCGCTGAAGTGTTCAATGGATAACGGAGTGCTTAATATCGTCACGGGAACCGGACAGATGACCGAACTGCTCGGAACTTATCACCAGGCGAAAGCAGGGGATAAATTCCGTTTTTCCGGTAAAATTTCCGGTGAAGGCAAAATTTCCATCGGTCTGTACCTCTACAGCAGCCGCCGTGTCTGGTTGGGAACCGTCTGGAAAGTAATTACGGTCAATAAAGATGCGCTCCTGCCTGACCTGACCGTCGATCAGCCCAAAGGCAAAGAACCGATATCATTTATCCGCCCGGTTTTGCGGATAAACGCCAAGAGCGATATCTCTGTCAGCGGCCTCGACGCCGAAGCAGTGAAATAAACTTCTCCTGATTCAGCACCAGAAAAGTTCCGGCAAAACAAATGGATTCCGGTTATCCGGGGCAAATTGCCGCAGCAGCGGATTTGCTCCGGGAGCGCGGAATATTTTTTCACCGAAAAGCTGTCCGCAGGAAACACGGTATTCACAACGCAGTGTTACCGTTTTTCCCCGGAATATTTCCGGAATATCCCACTCAAACGGCGGTATCAGGCAGCAGCCGAGACTCTGACCGTCAATAAAAAGTTCCCCGCCGCTCTTCTGGTCAGGCGCACATATCCGGCGGCACATTTCCGGGATGACCGCCGTCATTTCACGGGTGATCTTTCCCGAGTAACCGTAAAAATTTTTCACATTTCCCTCAACCGGCGATAACACCTTGTCCGCTGTCGCTGAAAATCTGCCCAGCAGAAATGCCGCAGGTAAATAAGGATATTCACCTGCTGAATTGAGCAGATGCAGCTCATGTTTTCCAGCTGTAAGTTTCAAAACTGTACTGCATGAATACAATTCCCGGAAACCCGGCGGCAGTTCCGGTTCCGCCCCGGAAAACGTGACCGGCTCGCCATCAATGGCGATTTGCACTGCATCCGGATGTTTGCGGACTGCCAGCACCAGATCATCCATGTCGCCGGTCAAAGTAAAGGAACTTACCCCGTCTTCAAAATCACTGCGCACAACGAAAGGTGAATCCAGCAAGATCACCTCATTTTCCGCACTCACTTTTCCCCGCTCCGGCAGTACTTCAGACGGAATATCTTCTGAAATATAAACACCTCTCCGGTAAAGCCGGATATCCGTTTTTCCCTGCGGAGTCTGCAGCACCAGCTCCCGGTCAAAACCACTCAAATTGATGATAAGCACCGTCCCGTCAGCGTATTCGCGCAGAAACAGACTCCCGGCAAGCGTGCCGTCTTTTTCCAACACTGCAGTTTCCCGCTTGAAATCCCGCAGGAAGTAATAATCAAGGCAGGCAAAATCCGCGAAGAAATACCCGCTTTTCTCATCGTAAATGCCGTCATGTCTCATATCCAGCACCACCGGCAGATCGCTTTTTTCATCGGGCATCACCAGTTCCCATGAGTATTGATTTTCTGCCAGATACCGCAGAAGATCGGCAAGGTACCGCGGTTCATAACCGTAACGTACCGCGATCCGGGTGATCCGTTTTTTTCCGGCAAAGTGCGCCGCCCGTGCAGCATGTTGCCCAAGTTCAGCAAAATACTCAAAGTGCGGCTGCATCGGGCAGAACGGGTTGAAATAATTGATCTTCAACGCATTTCCCTGCGCTGTAAGCGGGGAAACTGCCGTCACATAATGATCTATGCCGAAAGCGGCACACAACCATATCTGGCGGATGATCCGCTCAAATCCCATATCGCAGGGCCCGAGCGCAAAAAGTTCAGCCAACGCCCCGGATGAGTTTTTTCCGGCCGCATACATCGCGGAACTCAACGTCAGCCACTCCACCTGAGCGGCGTTCTGCGGAGTAAATATATCATCCACCCCCGGCAGTGAAAACGCGCTCAAAACTTCCAGCAGATGTCCGTTTCGCCGCAATGCCCCGGCAGAGGAACTCTCATCCATCAGGTGTCCGGTCAGCTTCAGACCGCGTTTCCGGCACCATTCCGAGATCACGCCGATAAAATTCTCCCGGAATCCTGCCGCATAAAGTTTATTGCAAACCTTTTCATAAAAAGTACTTCCGGAATCAATCGCGCAGCTTATATCTTCGTACAGCGATCTTCCGGTCAACCGGCAGTAATCCTCCGGCAGACCATTATAATAAGGCAGCGTCAATGATGAATTTTCCGGAACATCCGGCTCAAAAAAGGAGATGTTCGGCTCATCCATGAAAAATCCTTTTATCAATCTGCCGAAAAAATCCCCCAGATACTTTTCATAAACCTCATGGGTATTGCGGATAAAGCTCTTTGCCGCTTCCGGATTGAAAACATCGCTCATCCGGCTGCCGGAAACAACTGCATACTCCAATTTGCCCTGCTCATTGCGGGAAACATTGAGCATTTTCACCGCGAAATCCGGATCTTCCTGCATGACTTTGCCATTACATCTGCCGCTTGGCCAGTTGAATTCATCATAAAGCCAGATGGAAGTAAAGCCGATACGTTCCGCCTCAACGCATATCCAGCGGCACACATCCATATACTCCAAAGAAAGATACTCCAATTCGCACCCGCTGCGCGGATAGATCATAAACTGAGTAACTCCGGCAGAGTACCACTTTTCCAAAGTTCCGGTCAGAAAAGCTCTGTCCGGCTTGCCGGTTATCGCGCCCATCGGAATGAGCGGACATTCCGTTTTCACACCATTTGACCGACGGATACTCATAAGCTGTTCTTCTTTTCTGTTTGCTGCCAGATTTTCCACTGCGGCAGAGCTTTGACAGCGGTAAATGCCGCTTCTGCATAGCACTGCATTCCCCGGTCATTGGGATGCCAGCGCACGGCGGCAACGGCTCCGCTGCCGGTGTTTGCCGGATCATTTTCCCACGGTGAAACGGCGGCAAATTGAATATGGTGCTTGCGGCACAAATCCCGCTGGATCAGTTCGATCTGCCGCGCATAAAAAGCGTATTTCGGAGCAGTACAGTGCAAAAACTCATTACGGCACAGCGGATTCCAGATACCGATAACCACCACCGCCGGAGTGATTTCACGGTAATCTGCAAGCTGTTTATCCAGAGTGATGCGGAATTCGTCGATCATTTCCGGCAAAGCGGCATGTTCCCCCCCCTGAAAAATTATCAGATCGCTCTGCGGATCAATGATATTGAGTGACAGGCGGATATCCCGCTCCGGCAGTGCGGCGCGCAGCATATCCAAAAGCAGATGAACGTAATCCTTTTCCTCACAGCTTGCCGCCATGCCGCACTCTCTGTTCCAGCCGAGTCTGGCAAAAAGTTCCTCATTGGTGGCGTGCCGGGTAATACTGTTGCCGGTTATGGAAACGATAAAGACATCGCCGGACTCTTTGCCGCCGCTGGCGATCGCATCCGGCGCGGTGAACGGCAGCGGATCATTGGTTGAAGTTTTCACGATATTTCGACCTTATTTTGTCACTTCGGCAATGGAATTGCCGTGTATCGGAATTGTCGGGATGACCCGGAAAATTTCCGTCGTCTTTGTCCCGTAAAGCAGAGAACATAATTCACTGGCGGCAGTATTGCCGATCTCCCACGAAGGCAGATAAAACGACTCAAGCTGCAGTTCTCCGGGGATCTGCAAGCCGTCCGCCCCGGTCACAGAAATATCCTGCGGCACACGCAAGTTTTTTTCCCGGAAAACGTTGATACAGTTCCATGCCACCGCATCATTGGGTGCGATAACACAGGTCGTCTGCGGAGCTTCTTTCAAGATACTCCCGGCGCAGCTGATACCGTAATCACCATCAAATGAACCGTTTTCCGACACCCATACCGGAGTGATCCGGTGTTTTTCAAGAGTCTCCATCACTGCGGAAAAACGGGTAACTCCGGTAGAAGCTTTCAGCGACGGAGCAATAACCGCAATATTCCGGTGTCCGGCAGAGATGACCCGCTCGACGATTTTCTGAAATCCGGTGTATTCATCCGCCAGCACGCAGTTGTTTTCCAGACCGTCAATAAAAGTTTCCAGCTGAACAAAAGGGATATTCTCCTGCTGCATTTTACTGATATACTCATCCTCGCGTAAAGCTCCCCAGATCAGTATCCCGTCGGCAGTGTGCGAGCGGATCACTTCCAGATACTTTTCCTCTTTGATAAAACGCTCGTCACAGTTGATTATCTGCAGACTTTTCCCGGCAGCACAAAGTGCGGACATGATCCCCTGCGCAGTCATGCCCCAGTTCAAGTCGCATTGAAAAAATCCGCCGCCGGAGTGATTCTCCTGCATCATACGGCTGATCAAAACAATAGTATTGGCAAACTTCTGACTCATTCTGCGGGAGTGGATATTGGGGAAATAATGCATCTCATCGCAGAGCTTGCGGATGAACTTTCTCCGTTCTTCCGAGAGGTACGGCGACGGCGGATCCTGAAATGCCCGCGAAATGGATGCGGTGGAAACCCCTGCCGCTTTGGCGACATCTTTTATCGTTACAGCCATTCATGTACCCCTTTGCAAATATAGTGATTTTATAAATATAGCACAGCTTGCTGCAATTTGCAAATTCAAAGAATTTTTCCGGCTTTTTTACAACCGTTTCTTGACTTTTACAGCAATTCGTGCTATAGTTATAGTAATCGTTTACTATAATAGTGATGCAGAAGTTGCAAATTTTCAACAACCCTAAAAAGGAAGGACTGAAAAATGAAAAACATGTTCCGCAAATTCACCCTGATCGAGCTGCTGGTTGTCACCTCACAACTCTGCCGTGATTTTTTCAAACGCTTTATTTGTACGGATATGTACGGATGTGTACGGAAACATACGGAGAGTGCCGCTCACAAAAATACGCCGCATCATACTTGCAAAGCAAGTGCTTCATGTTTGCCGCAGGCAAACGCTTCATGCAGCAACGCTGCGCTTCACACG
>SUWK01000094.1 GCA_015061525.1 Lentisphaerota bacterium | reverse complement strand
TTGCTCGCATGTAAATGCTCGCAAAGTTCATTCGCATGCGGACTGCGCGCTCGCACCCTCGCGGTGCTCGCACCCGTGCGTTGAACGTTCCACGGAGGGCATCAACCAATATCGGGAACAGAGCCTTCTTTTTTAAAGAGCAGGAATTGTTTTTATCGGTACGATAAAAACAATTCCGTTAAAAGTTTTTGAAAGAAGGGGTGCGGGGAAGAAAATCTTTTTACAAAAAGTTTTCTTCCCCGCTCACTTTCCTTTTTACAAAAACCGTCATTATCCGGCAAGTTTGCCGGAGTTGAGCAGTCGGCTTTCCTCTTTATCGGTCGTCAGGATATCGGCGGCACTGCGGGTGAGTGCGGCAGAATTTTCCAGACTCCATTCACCGAGGTCGGCGTAGTTTCCTCCGCAGAGCGCATCCACACTGCCGGTTCCACAAACATCCCAGCTGTTGTCATCTTTGGCGGCAATTTCAGATGACTTGCTGCCGGATTTGACAAAGAGTGTACGATAAGCGCGGTTGTTGTCCTCGTTGGATTCTGCAACAGTGCCATTGGCATCGACCACCACGTAAATCTTATGAGTTCCGACTGAAAGTTTGCCGGAAGTCAGTGTAATGGTACAGTTGCGGTAACCGCCGGCGGCGATTTCGCCCAGCGCGATCTCGCGCAGGAGTTTGTCGCCGTCGTAGACCTTTATCATGGATTCCGGAGCAAGTTTGTCACCGTCGTTGAAGACCTGGAAGGTCAGTTTCGTGGATTCTCCGCTGGTGATGCTGTTGCTGGTCATCTCAAATGAAGGAACCCGCAAGTCCGCTTTTTTCGCAACATTGATCGTGCGGTAGGCTCGGTTATTACCCTCATTAGCTTCAGAGATGGTATTGTTGGCATCAAGCACCACATAGATCTTGTGACTGCCGACAGAGAGTTTCCCGGCAGGAATTGTGATGGTGCAGTTGCGGTAGCCGCCGGCATCTATCTCGCCGAGGGCGATTTCACGGATAAGTTTGTCGCCGTCATAGACCTTGATCATGGATTCCGGGGCAAGTTTGTCACCATCGTTGAAGACTTGGAAGGTCAGTTTGGTGGACTCTTTGGTATTGATGTTGTTTTTGCTCACTTCAAATGAGGGAACACGCAAATCGGCTCTTTTCACCACGTTGATCGTACGATAGGCACGGTTGTTGTTCTCATTGGATTCCGGAAGTGTATTATTGGCATCGACCACCACATAGATTTTGTGACTGCCGGGGGTAAGTTTTCCGGCGGGAATGGTGATGGTACAGTTGCGGTAGCCGCCGGCAGCGATTTCACCCAATGCGATTTCGCGCAGAAGTTTGTCACCGTCGTAGACCTTGATCATGGATTCCGGAGCCAGCCCGGCACCATCATTGAAAACTTTGAAAGTCAGTTTGGTGGACTCTTTGGTATTGATGCTGTTTTTGCTCACTTCAAATGAGGGAACACGCAAATCCGGCTGCTGCACTTTCACTGTACGGTAGGCGCGGTTGTTGGTCTCATTGGTTTCATTGATGGTATTATTGGCATCTGCCACCACATGGATCTGCCGGGTTCCGGCAGAAAGTTTACCGGCGGCGATGGTAACGGTACAGTTGCGGCTGGAACCGGCGGCGATGGAACCGACAGAAACTTCACGCAGGAACCGGTCGCCGTCGTAGATCTTCAGAACACTGGCAGCGGCAGTTTTGGCACCGTTATTGTTGACAGTGAAGCTCAACGTCAGCGGTTCAGCAGAAGAAAGTGTCGTTTTGCTGACCTGATAATTGCTGATATTCAGGTCGATCGAATCGTTGGTCACGGTCAACTGCAGATTGCCGTCATTCTCGGTCAGACGGTAGCTGTAAATGCCATTGTAACGCAGAGTGTCTCCATTGGCAGTAACAGTACCGTAACTGGTTCCGTTGGTATTTCTGACGGTGACAGTGCCGGTAAAATCCTCTGCTCCCTGTGCCAGACGGTAAGTACCCTCTGCCTGATTGGCAGAAACGGTGACTGTGTAGTTGGGTGAACCGGAGATCGCTGAAATATCATTGATCAGATAATCCGCACCGGCAGTGCGTCCCTGCAGAGCGAAGTCAACAATACCGCCGGAGGAGACATTCACGCTGCCGCCGTTTTCGATACTGAGAGAACCGCCGACAGTACCACCGCTGTGAACATATACGACACCGCCATTTTTAACGGTGGTATTTCCGGCATATCCGGCGGCACTGATATACATCGAAGCACTTCCGCCGTTTACCATCGCGCTGTTGGCATATCCGCCTCCTGAAATATAAAGTCCGCCTTTTTTGACTTCGGTACGCACTGCACTTCCGCCTTCTTCCACTGTTTGTCTGGTCTGATAAGGATTAGCTCCCGCAGAAATAATTGTATCATATGACACCCAATTTGAAGCAACCACCATTGTGGTGGCATCGTGCAGGGTTATATTTGAAGTAACTCCATTGCTGACCAGTACACTTTTGCCGTGGGAAGTTCCGGTAAGTACGGTATCTTTGGTAACATCCATCGCCATGTATCCGGTGCTGTCGACATTGACATTGGTAACTTTTGCACCGGCAGACAAATAAAGTTCGCCGTTGTTTTTCACCACAGTGCCATTGGCAGAACCGTTTGCAGACACATACATGCATGCACTGCTGCCATTGATCACGGCACTGTTGGTATATGCACCAGACTCTACATAAAGTCTGCCCTTTTTTACTTCGGTACGCACTGCACTTCCGCCTTCTTCCACTGTTTGTCTGGTATGATAAGGATTAGCTCCCGCAGAAATAATTGTATCATATGACACCCAATTTGAAGCAACCACCATTGTGGTGGCATCGTGCAGGGTTATATTTGAAGTAACTCCATTGCTGACCAGTACGCTTTTTCCGTGAGATGTTCCGGTAAGTATGGTATCTTTGGTAACATTTATTTCCATGTGTCCGGTGCTGTCAACATTGACATTGGTAACTTTTGCACCGGCAGACACATAAAGTTCGCCGTTGTTTTTCACCACAGTGCCATTGGCAGAACCGTTTGCAGACACATACATGCATGCACTGCTGCCATTGATCACGGCACTATTGACATATCCGCCACCGGAGACATAAAGTCCGCCTTTTTTGACTTCAGTACGCACTGCACTTCCGCCTTCTTCCACTGTTTGTCTGGTATGATAAGGATTAGCTCCCGCAGAAATAATTGTATCATATGACACCCAATTTGAAGCAACCACCATTGTGGTGGCATCGTGCAGGGTTATATTTGAAGTAACTCCATTGCTGACCAGTACGCTTTTTCCGTGAGATGTTCCGGTAAGTATGGTATCTTTGGTAACATTTATTTCCATGTGTCCGGTGCTGTCAACATTGACATTGGTAACTTTTGCACCGGCAGACACATAAAGTTCGCCGTTGTTTTTCACCACAGTGCCATTGGCAGAACCGTTTGCAGACACATACATGCATGCACTGCTGCCATTGATCACGGCACTATTGACATATCCGCCACCGGAGACATAAAGTCCGCCTTTTTTGACTTCAGTACGCACTGCACTTCCGCCTTCTTCCACTGTTTGTCTGGTATGATAAGGATTAGCTCCCGCGGTAATAACGGTATCATACGCAGTTATTCCTGACGACACGATCATTGTATCTTGATCGTTAAGTACAACTCCATTGTAAACGGTAGCCATTTTTCAGTCCTTTCTGCCCGGACGGGTAATTCCCACACCCAAAGGGCTTTTGATTGATTTTTCTGCAATATTTGATATTTAACATATACAATATCGCCAGAAACAGAGTTTTGCAAGTTCTTTTTGTATTTCCGGAAGATTTTTTTGAGATTTTTAAAAGTTTCTGCAGGAAAATTGGTTTTTCTTCAAGGAAAAACTATTGCCTCATTATGGGGTATCGTCTCAGTATTTGGGACATTAACTATCATTGCAGTTGTCTCAAATTTGCGGAATCATCAATCTGTATCAAAAAAAATGCTACTGCAAAACTTCAAGCCTTGCAGCAGCAAATTTTATCAGGCAGAACAGCGGTTCAGCGTTTGACGCGGGCGTTGCCGTTCCAAATGCTCCAAACCTGTTCCTCATCGGCAGGCTGGGCATAGTCAGTCAGATGAGTCGTGGCAAGTGCACCGGTCGCCCAACCGAACTGCGTCCATTTTTCCGGCTCCCAGCCGCGCAGAATGCTGTAGAGGAAACCACCGACAAATCCGTCGCCGCCGCCGATACGGTCAAGCACGTGGATCTCACGGGGTTCAACCACCTGCCAGACGCCATCAACGTTGGTGATCGCGCCCCAGAGGTGGGCATTCGTATTGATGACCTGACGCAAAGTCGTGGCAAATGCGACCGCATTGGGATAAGCTGCTTTCACACGCTCGACCATCTCTTTGAAGTTATCGATCTTCTCTGCGATTCCTTTGCCGCCGGCTTCCGGGCCCTGGATCTTCAAGCAGAGCTGGAAGTCTTCCTCGTTACCGATAAGAATGTCAGAAAGTGAAGCGATCTCAGCAAACACCGCTGAAAGCTCCTCTTCACGGCCTTTCCAGAAAGAGGCACGGTAGTTGAGGTCAAAGCTGATTTTGGAACCATACTTTTTCGCAGTACGCGCAATTTCCAGACAGAAACGGCTGGTATCCGGACTCATCGCCGCAATCAATCCGGAAAGATGAACGATCTGCACACCTTCCTGACCGAAAATACGCTCAAGATCAAAGTATTTCACATTGAGCAGACGGCCGACTTCACCGGCACGGTCATTCTGCACACGCGGACCACGGCTGCCGTAACCGCTGTCGGCAAGGTTGAACTGGTGACGGTAGCCCCAGGGACCGCCCTGCTCAATTTCCGGACCTTCATAATCCATGTGACGGCCGGCAAGGTTATCCTTGATCATACGCGCGATCGGACTGTCCTTGACAAACGCAGTCAGAACTTTGACCTTGAGTCCGAGGAAAGAAGCAATACTTGCAACGTTGGTCTCGGCACTGGTCACCTGCATCTGAAACGTATCACTGCAGTGAAACGGCTGACCGTTGGCAGGGGTCAGACGGACTCCCATACTGGTCGGAACCAGCAGAGCGTATGCGGCATCTTTTTTAAGTTCAATAGCCATGATTTTTTCCTTTATGTTTGGTTGACGGTTGTTTGGTTACCTTTGATAATATAACACACAAAGTGACAAAAACAAACCCTTTTACAATAAAAACCCTTAATTTCCGGGCAGCATACGCACACGGCGGCTGCCATTGGGGAACTTCAACTGAAAAACCGTCCCCCTGCCCTCACTGGAAACCACTCCGAATTCCGCTCCGTGTTCCCGGCAGACCCGCTCAATGATCATAGTGCCGATACCGTTACCGCCTGCCTTGGTCGTCTTAAACGGCACAAACATTTCCCGCAAATCTTCCGGCGACATCCCGCGCCCGGAATCCGAAAACTCCAGCACCCGGAAATCTCCGGCTGAATATCCGTATATCTCCAATATCCCGCCATTACTCATCGCCTGAACCGCATTGCGGATAATATTGTAAAATGCCTGTTTCAACTGTTCTGCATCGCCAGGTATCTGCGGCATGACACTTTCCCACTGGCACTTGACTGACACATGGCGTGCTTCGATCTCCGGACGCATGAACGTCAGCACCTCAAATACCGTTTCGCGCAGATCCACCGGCGCAAACTGCGCCTTGCCGGGACGAATCGCCGTTAAAAACGATCTGATTATACTGTCCAGACGGTCAACTTCACTCTGACACCGGCGGATCATCCGCACCGCATCTTCCGGCATCACCGCCTCGGATGGATCATCATATCCGCGTTCCAATATCTGCAGATTCATCGACAGACAATTCAACGGGTTCCCGATCTCATGCGCCACCCCGGCTGCAAGATGAGAAACCGCCTTGACGGTTTCACGCTCCAAATCACTCACCGCGCGGCGGCGGCTCTCTGTCACATCACGCAATATGACCACTGCCCCCCCCTCCCCTCCGGTAAGCGGGGTAAGGTAAAACTGCAGAAAACGCGGTTCCGGGTAAAGCACCTCCAACTCCTGTCTGGAGGTCTGGCACCACTGCCCCCCATCATCCGGAATGATCTGTTTCCAGTCGATATCCGGCAGCAGCTGACTCATCCGCAAAGTCGACGTATTTTCCGGCAGTGCCAGCAGCTCTTTGGCGGAACGGTTGAAATACCGCAAATGCAGCTCATGGTCAACCACCACTATACCATCTTCTATACTGTTAAAAACAGTCTCAAAAAAACCCCTCTCTTTCATCAGCAGTGCCAGCCCCGCCTGGCGGCTCGTGGCATCCAATGATTCAAATCGGGCACTGAAACGGTCAAAAAATTTTTTTCTTCCCGCCATTTTACAACTCCAGATTTTCGTGCTATATTATATTCATGATGTATTAATATAGTATCGCTTTATAAAAAAATCAAACCGGAAGGATTTTCCACATGCCGATATTCCGTTATCATTGCCCGCAATGCAATGCCGATTTTGAATTGCTCCTGGCACGTTTTGATTCCGCAGCCGAGTGTCCGGAGTGCGGTTCTGCCGAACTGGAAAAACTCCCCAGCCTCATCGGCGCGATCTCTGCAAATAAAACATCATGCGCCATGCAGAATCAATGCCCGAGTGCAGGTCATTGCTGCAGCGGTTCATGCGGATGCGGGAAACACTGAATATGAATAAAAAAGAATTGATCGACCAGTTGGAAGCTCTCGGTATGCGCCCCGGACGGGGACTCGGACAGAACTTTCTCCTCGACAGCAACCTCCTTGACTGGATCGTCCGAAACTGCGGTGCCAGTGCAGGTGAACGCGTTCTGGAAGTCGGCCCCGGGTTCGGCGCACTGACCGAAAAACTCATTTCCGCAAATTTCAACGTCACCGCCATCGAATACGATCATCGCCTGGCTGATTTCCAACGCAAAAAATTCGGTTCAGCTCCAAATTTCAAATTGATCGAAGCCGATGCCTGCAAAGTTGATTACAGTGAACTCTTTCCACCCAAAACCAGCTACCGTTCCGTCGCAAATTTACCGTACGCAATAAGTTCCGTATTCATCGCCAAACTTCTTGATTCTCCCAATCCGCCGCAATCAATGTTTTTCATGCTGCAAAAAGAAATGGGCGAACGCCTCGCCGCCGTCCCCGGAACCAAAGCATACGGTGCATTGAGCGTGCGTACCCAGCTGCTCTACGATGTCGCGGTTGAAAAAATCGTGCCACCGCAAGTATTCTGCCCCCCGCCGGAAGTCGACTCTGCTCTCGTGTCCTTCAAACTCCGGCAGGAAAAACTTCTCCCCGACGGTCTGGAAAAATCTTTCACTTTCATCGTCAGGGAACTTTTCAACCAGCGGCGCAAACAAATCGGTAAACTCATCGGCAAAATCACCGGTAAAGAGGCTGCCGCTAAAATTCTGGATGAATGCGGTTTCGCCGCCGATCTGCGCCCGGATAAACTGACCGTCGCTGACTTTGTAACTCTCACGCAAAAAATCAACGAATACAAAGGTTTGGATAATGAATAAAAATTGGGATTCTCTGCAAGCCGAACTGCAACAGATTCTGGATGAAGAAGTCGCCTCCAAAAATGAATGCGCATGTCAGCTCTGCATCATCGATCACGGCAATATCGTGATCAATATCGCCGCAGGTACCATCAGTGCGGATTCTGCCGAACGCTGCACCACCAGCCACCTTTTCCCATTTTTCTCCTCCGGAAAACCATTCCTCGCCGCCATCGCCTGGAAGTTCGTTGAACGCGGTCTGATAACTTTTGATACCCCCGTCGCAAAATTCTGGAAAGAATTCAACACACCCGATAAGGCCGGTATCACCATCGAACACCTTTTAAGTCACCGCGGCGGCCTCTATCTTCTGCCTCCGGGAAAACCGGATATTTCCGACTGGGACGAAGTCTGCCGTCAGCTTGCCGCCATGACTCCGCGCAACCTCCCCGGCGAAAAATGCCACTACCACCCACTGACTTTCGGATGGCTGCTCGGGCATACCCTTGAACTTATCGCCGGTGTGCCACTGCATCAACTCATGCTCGATGAAGTGATCACCCCCCTGAAACTCAACGGTAAAATCTACTTCGGTATTGACTCCAGTGCCGATAACAGAATCATCCCGATCGATGACTCTCTCATCCCGGTAAAACCGGCATGGGAAGCTGTTCATATGAATTGCGACAAGATCCGCCGCTGCTGTATCCCCTCTTTCAATGGTATCGGCAGCGCGCAGGGAATTGCCGAATTTTACAGTCAACTGCGGGGAAAACTGGTCAGCAACGAAACTTTTGACTTCGTCTCCGGTAAACTCTTCCGGGATGCCAACGATCCCGTTCAGGAGCATTTATGGACAAAGTTCGCCCTCGGTGTCGTCCTCCCCGGCCCCGTTGAAAACCGCCGTCTCTTTGTCGGTCACGGCGGTGCCGTCGGCTCAGAAGGATTCTACATGCCTTCTGAAGATATTGCCCTCGGATTCGTCAAAAACCGTCTTTCTCCACGTCACCCCGATCACCCGATCCGTGACCGCATTTCCCGCGCCCTCGGCATCCCCACCCGCTTCTGGTAACTTACTTTTCTTTTTACGGAAAAAGAAAAGTAAGCAAAAGAAAAACGATTCTCCCTACTTTCTTTTCAAAAAAGAAAGTAGGCAAAGAAAACTCAGCGGAGTAACCCCCATTGGGTTTTTCTTTTGGCTCTGTTCCCGATATTGGTTGATGCCCTCCGTGGAACGTTCAACGCTCGGGTGCGAGGCGGTTGCCGCCGAGCGCGCAGTCCGCATGCGAATGTACTTTGCGAGCAAAGCCATGCGAGCAAAGCCGACGCAACAAATGTTGCGAGGATGAGCGGAGGACGAGCAATAAGCCGCGAGCGACCGGAAAGAGTGCCAAAGGCACTCGCCCCGGGAGCGCAGGCGCAATAACTTAATGGAAGAACCCAATGCCCCGCAACAGTCACGGGAAGGCCCTTGAGGGAGGGGAGTTGATATGCACCCAAAAAGTTGGACACAACTAAAGGAGTGCATATTTTATGGAAAAAGAAACAGCAAATCCCCAAGAGTACAGTGCAAATTTTAAATTGCGAGTTATATTAGATGTGTTAAATAACG
>SUWK01000093.1 GCA_015061525.1 Lentisphaerota bacterium | reverse complement strand
GGATGAGCGGAGGACGAGCAAAAGCCGGTTACGCCGTGGAAAGACCGCCCAGGCAAGCCGTAAGGCGCAGCCGTTTGACGACCGGCAAAGCCGGTCTGGCGGTCGCCCCACAGAGTAAGCGGCGCATACCTCCGAGGGAAGAACCCAATGACCCGCAACAGTCACGGGAAGGCTCTTGAGGGAGGGGAGTTTGAGGGGAGGGAAACGAAGTGTCCCGCCCCTCTCCGCTTTCTTTCGCAAGAAAGAAAGCTTGGCAAAGAAAGCGAACTGTCGCGCCGCTCCGCTGTCGCGGCTTGATCGGTTTATTTTTTGCACAGCAGTATGCGGCAAGCCCGGGTTTTGCAAGGAGCAAGCAAAGGAGCATACTATGTATGTGACTGCGCGAGCGACGCCCGCAAGGCGCGGAATTGACCATAATGCAAAGCAAAAAACGCTTTTGAAAAGAAGCTTTGCAAAACCCCTGTGGAAGAAGTTTCACTGGGGTTTTTCTTTCGCGAGAAAGAAAGCTTGGCAAAGAAAGCGGATTGTCGCGCCGCTCCGCTGTCGCGGCTTGATCAATTTATTTTTTGCACAGCAGTATGCGGCAAGCCCGGGTTTTGCAAGGAGCAAGCAAAGGAGCATACTATGTATGTGACTGCGCGAGCGACACCCGCAAGGCGCGGGATTGACCATAATGCAAAGCAAAAAAACGCTTTTGAAAAACCTGTAAAAAACCCGGTGAAAGAAGTTTTTCCCGGGTTCTTATTTTTCGCTGACGTGACGGTACAACGCAGTCAGACAATATGGTACTTACAGAAAATTGGCGACATCGTCGCAGATCTGTTCACCGTCGGTATCTTTGTATTTGGCAATATCAGTCGGCGGGGCAGCGGCAGAATCTTCACCGAATACACCGTCACTGCCGGCACTGATGATGTCAAAGCCGCCGCGGTTGAATTTGCCGGGATAACGGATAAGGATCTTCTGCCCCCAGCCGTCTGTAAGGCATTTATCTTTATCCAGCAGAGAATCGATACTGTCGGCATCCATCGCGCGGGCGAACATTTTGAAAGCATCCTCTTTACCGCTTTTTTCTCCGACTTCAACCGTTCCGAATTTGACGATTTTATTATCGGCATCAAAGATGATCTCCACATAATCACTGCCGGTTTTCAAGGGAGTCACGCCCTTGTCTTTAAGCATATTGAGCGCACTTTCCAACCGGAGAACAGTAGCTTTTGAGGCTTTTTCTTTGGAAGAATCCGCTGCATAACTGTACGCTGCGATACCAATCAATGCAAGAATAACGATCAACGCAACAACACCGATGATCTCGATCAGGGTCAATTTATATTTTTTCATCACAACCTCCTTGAAATATGTGCAATAACGGAATATAATATGCAAAAGGAGAAATTTCAAATGAATCTGCAAGGAAAAACCGTTTTAATCACCGGCGGAGCGGTAAGGATCGGCGCGGTGGTCGCCATGAAACTGGCGGAAACCGGCTGCCGGGTGATCGTCCATTACGGGAAATCTGCCGCCGAGGCGAAAAAACTGCTGTCTGTACTCCCAGGTGGCGGACACCGGATCATCCAGGCGGATCTGGCAAATGAGGATGAGGTGAAAAATCTTTGCCGTCAAGCCGGAACATTTGAATTGCTGGTAAACAGTGCCGCTATCTTTCACCGTCCGGATTCCCCGGAAGATCTGGCGGCAGCAGAATTGTATCATAAGATAAATTTTCTTGCTCCCAAACTGCTGCTGGAATACTTTTTCTCCCAAAATATCCCCGGTGGTGCAGCAGTGAATATCACCGACTGCTTTGCCCTTTTGCCCGGCAGCGGAGCATATTATCAAAGCAAACGGGATTTGAATGAATTGACACAGAAACTTGCTCCGGCATGGGCGAAACGCAATTTCCGGATCAATGCGGTCGCTCCCGGGCCGATGATACCGCCGCCGTGGGCTCCGGAATCCCGGATGGAGAAGATTTTGAAAAGTGTTCCGCTCGCCCGGCAGGTTTCACCGGATGATCTGGCTGAACTGGTCAGATTTGTGCTTGCCTGTGACAGTATGACCGGGGCACTTATACCGCTTGACAGCGGGGTAAGTGCCGCCGGAAAAAACGAAAATAACCGATAATCGTTTCGGGAAACGGAGAGACTAAAAATGCAGTTTTACTTGACAATGGAAAAACTGTACCGGGTCAAACTGTGGTGCGGAGTTCCCGGTTCAATGATGATACCGGGAAATTCCGGATGATTGACCGCATCCGGCCACGCCTGACTTTCCAGACAGAAACCGCTGTGTCTGGGGTATGGACTTTTACCGGAGCAATTCAGGAATCCGCCCATATAAAACTGCACCCCGGGACGGGTGGTATGCATTGACATTTGGATACCGGATTTTTCCGCAGTGACGATGGCAACATTTTCCCTGAGAATATTTTCCTCTTCTCCAAAAACAAAGTTGTCGTCAAAACCATTGGCATACTCCTGCAGAATCTCACTGAAACGTTTGCCCTGCCGCAAATCATAACGGGTACCGGTCACATCAAAGACTTTGCCGGTCGGCTGCAGATGAGTGTCAGTTTCAGTGGCACGGTCAGCATTCATAAAGATCGTGTGATCGGCTGTTGAGCCGTAATTTTCACCATTCAAATTGAAATAGGTGTGATTGGTCAGATTTACCGGAGTTCTCCGGTCGCTTTCGGCAAAGTACTCTATTTCCAGCATGTGTCCGGCGGTGATCCGGTAAGTGACCGATACTTTGAGGTTTCCGGGATATCCTGCATCTCCGTCGGGACTGAACAGAGCCAGTGCCACTTCATTCGCAGATACGCAAACGACATCCCACAAGCGGTGTGAGTAACCGAAACCGCCGTGCAGAGAACAGATGTTGCTGTCATTCAGGCAGAGTTGGTAGATCCTGCCGTCGAGAGTGAATTTCCCGGCGGTGATCCGGTTGGCGGTTCTGCCGACCAGCGCGCCGAAATAACAACTGTTGTTCAGGTAATCTTCCGGTTTTTTCCATCCCAGAGCCACATCGGTGATCCTGCCGTCGGCATCGGGAGTGTAAAGTGCGGTCACGCAACCGCCGAAATTGGTGATGTCCACCCCGAAACCATCGGCAAGACGCAGGCGGAAAATCTCCGCCTGCCGACCGTCAGGGAGAGTGAAAAATATGTCGCGATCCATGACAGATACTCCTCACACTCCGGTGGATTTGAGCAATTCAAGCGCATTGAGTCTGCCGACCCGGGTCAACTCATCCTGCGTGAGAAAATCCAGTGAAGCGAGGAAATTCATGCACTGTGAAATGGTGTATGCTGAACCGACCAGACACTGTTTGTCCGGGTTGTAGAGTTTGCCGTTGGGATAAAGCACTGCACGGTTGCCCAGAGTGCCGTATTCTCCCGGCGGGAAACCGGTCAGACTGGAAGCATCACTGGTGACGATGATCTTATCCACGCCTTTGGTACGGATGATGATCCTGACCAGTTCGCCGGGCAGATGGTGACCGTCGGTGATGATCATTGCGGTCAGGCGTTCTTCGGCAAGTCCGGCAAAGACGGGGTTGTGATGACGGTCAAGCAGATTGGGGCAGCCGTTGCCGAGGTGGGTGAGCAGTTTTGCTCCGGCATCGGCGGCCCGGCGGACTTGTTCATAGTTTGCCATGTGATGTCCGACACTGACTGCCACGTGATTTTTTTTGAGATAAGCGACTGCTTCAGCGGCGTTTTCCGAATCTGCGCCGAGAGTGACGATTTTGATTTTTCCGCGGGCGGAATCAAGCATGATATCCATATTTTCCACAGTAGGTGCGCAGACGAAATCCGGATTGTGCGCTCCGACAGCTCCCGGAGTCGGGCAGATGAAAGGACCTTCAAAGTGGATACCCGGAATATGTTTTTCAAGACCGTGTTTTTCCACGGTATCCATAATCAGCGCGGCATGACGGCTGTTTTTTTCCAATGCGCCGGTGACGATGGTCGGCAGAAAGATTTCTGTACCGGTCGCAAGGAGTTCCTCGGCGGATTTGAGAAATTTATCCGCTGTAAGACCGTCTTCGCTGTAATCCACACCATTATGACCATTGACCTGTAAATCTACCCACCCCGGATTAAACAACATTTTTTCACCTCAATTATTAAATAGCAGTACACACGTTGTATCTGTGAATAATATACCTCATACCGGTGAACAATGCAAATTTTTAAACTATCTTGAGGAAAATTTTATCAATCAGCTTGACATTTCACCTTTTTAAGTGTAGTGTATAAGCAAACAGCGCAACACATGCGCAGGTATACAACAAAATCAAAGGAGAAAATGTATGACTATTCTGGGACTTATTCTCATGGCAGCAGGATTTATCGGCGTGCTCGTCTGCGCAAAAATCCAGAAAACCAATCCTTCCATCCAGCCGGTGGCGATTCTTTGTGCGCTGGTGATGCTGGGCGGTTTGGGAACATATTTCTGGTTCTACTGGAACAAAGGAAAATATGAAGCTCAGGCGGCTGCGGCCCGTCAGCAGATTTTCAACAAAGCGTTGATGGATACTATCGGTAAGCAGGATGGTGTCAAAGGTAAAAAGATCTACTGGCTTACCAATGATACTACCAGCGACAGCCATAAGGCCTGTCTGGAAGCTCTGAAAAATGCTTCCGGCAGTGAAGTCGTTCTGCCCTCTGCCAACGGTGACGAAGGCATGATGATGAGTATCGATGCCAAAACATTCAAAACCGAAATTGCCGCTCTTACTGATAACGATGTGATTTTGCTGGATTCTGAAGTTTCCAATATCACTCAGGAACTGGACAAAGCTTTCAACAGCAAAAAAGGTCCGCGCTTTGTCATCACCGATTCCGCCAAAAACGGCATGTTCAATATGAAGAAGATCTCCGCCGGTTTCAAAAATGGCAAAATACTCTTTGCCGTCTCCACCAAAAGCAATATCGATCAGGAGTTTGAGCCGGATGAAGACAAACTTGACGAGGCTTTCAACAACCGTTACCAGATCGTAAAAGAGTACAACGAAGCAGATTGGAAGATGTGATTTCCCTGCCTCTGTATGGTAAAGCAATGCGCCGGGTACCTGCCCGGCGCATTTTTTGATATCAACAGCAGTACGCTGTTGTATATACATTAAGGAGAATTTAATTATGATCATCATCAAGACCAGTAAGGGCGATATCAAACTTGAACTTGATGCCGCTGCCGCACCGGAAACGGTAAAAAACTTTCTTTCCTATGTGGAAGAGGGTTTTTATAATGGAACCATTTTTCACCGTGTCATCCCCGGATTTATGATCCAGGGCGGCGGTTTTGATACGGATTTCAAGCAGAAACCGACTCATGCTCCCATCAAAAACGAAGCTGCCAACCAACTGCCCAACAAACGCGGCACGATCGCCATGGCGCGTACGATGGCAGTCGATTCGGCAACCTGCCAGTTTTTCATCAATCTTGTCGACAATGATTTTCTGAACTTCAAAGCTCCCATTCCCCAATATTACGGCTACTGTGTTTTCGGTAAAGTAGTTGAGGGTATGGATGTGGTCGATGCTATTGCGCAGGTGGAAACCGGTTCCCGCGGGATGCATCAGGATGTGCCGGTGGAAAATGTATCCATCATCAGCGTTGAATCCGTGGAGTGATCCCGGATCAAAGAATTTTTCAGGGGCTGCTGCAAAGTTTTTGCGGCAGTCCCTGAAATATTTACCGGCAGTAATCAGCAAGCATCTGCTGCAGTTCTTCTTTCAATTCGTTTTTCAAGGTGTCAGGAGCAAGCAGTTTTACATTGCCTTCCTGCGAAAGGATGAAAGGGAACAGCACTTCTCTGGCAACGGCAGGAATATCTACAGTACCGTCATCATGGATGACTTGTCCGCTGTGCAGCGGAGCTGCTTTGAGCCGTTCAAGGGAGTGTTTGACGGCATGGAGTTTTACATCATGTATTTTGGAAAAACCGAGGAAATCATCCGGGGTTATTGAATCAATGATCTCTTTTTTTGGGGTGAAGTCATCATATTTCAGGAGCTTAGCCTGTTTTATACGCAACAGTGAAAAAGTGCGCGGTTGATTTTTCAGATGGCAGAATGCTTTAGTGTACCATGAGTTGTTGAAAAACACCAGAGTGTGCGGTTCGATGATGCGTTCGGTAAGTTCCCCCTGCCAATCTGCGTAAGAGATCTTTACGCAGAGATTGTTCTGCCATCCCCGGAAAAGGGTCATGAAAATTTCCGGTTCAAGATTGGCATAAAGTCCGGAAAGGATGTTCAAACTTGCCATATTGGCACTGTCCAGAAATTCCGGATTATTACTCTGCAGCAAATAATCCACTGCGTTGCGGATCTTGTTTTTCAACGGAGCCGGAAAAATCTCTTCGGCAATGCGCGCACCGATGACCGCCGCAAGGATCTCGTTTTCATCCAGCAGTGCCGGAGCGATGAAATCCCAACCGTGATGTTTGAGGTAATAACCGTTGCGGCCGCGGTCAAACGCCAGCGGACAGTTGAACTCATTTTCCAATACTTTCATGTCCCGCAAAATGGTCTTTTTCCCGCAGGAGATCTCCAGATTTTCCTCAAGGGCGATGCGGCGGAACTCTTTGACAAGAGTTTCAGAGTTGGGGTAACGGTTCTCTTTCAAAAGTGCGGCTATGTGCATCAGACGATGCAGCCGGGATTTTTGCATCGGCATAAAAAAACTCTCCGGGATTTTCAGATTTTCGCCAGAATCTCTGCGGCGTTGGTATCCGGTTTGACTTTCGGCATTACTTCTGCGATAACGCCGTTTTCATCAATGATAAAGGTCGTGCGGACGACTCCCATCGACACTTTGCCATACAGTTTTTTCTCCTGCCATACACCGTAACTTTTGATCGCCTGCAGTTCCGGGTCAGAGAGCAGGATAAACGGCAGGTTGTATCTTTCCGCAAACTTGCGGTGAGATTCAACACTGTCTTTGCTGATGCCGATAACCGTGATATCACGGGTGGAGAATTCCTTAAAGTGTTCCGCAAAGGCACACGCCTGCCGCGTACAGCCGGGGGTGTTGTCTTTGGGATAGAAATAGAGAACCACTTTCCTGCCGGCAAAGTCCGCAAGAGAAACCATTTTTCCATCTTTATCCGGCAGAACAAATACCGGAGCTGTATCACCTGTTTTCATAACTCGGAATCTCCCTTTCAAATTGCTTCAGAAACTTACTGTTTCTGACAATCTTCCGCGTCGATCATATTCATTTTTCTGCCGACGACGTAAGTACCAATATTGTCACCGGCAACATTGCAGGCGGTTTCAAACATATCCAGCAGCGGATTGATCCCGAGCGCAAGAGCTACGATGATGGAGGTCTGCTCCCGGGTCAGATTGAACCCTGAAAGCACCAGAAACAGCAGAAATACACTGCCGCCGGGAATGCCGCCGGCTCCGATAGAGGCAAAGACCACACCAAGCACCATCAGCAGGATCTGATTCATGGACATCTCAAATCCGAAAAGATTAGCGGCAAGTACCGCAAATACCGGCAGGTGGATGCACACTCCATCCATATTGACCGTGGAACCCAGACTCAGGGTAAAACCGGAAAGTTCTTTTCGCACTTTCAGATTTTCTGTTGAAGTTTTCATTGAAACCGGCAGCGTTGCGGCACTGGAACGGGTCACAAATGCTGTCAGGATCGGTTCACGCAGTTTCCAGAGTATCGGGAAGGGATTTTCCCGGCAGATGATCGCGATCGCCAACGGATAACAGACAGTGATCATCAGCAGAATACCGCAGATCACGCATCCGGCAACTTGCAGATAGGATTGGAAAAGAGCCACTCCGAACTTGGCAAAACAGAACGCCGTCAGAGCAAAAACACCGATGGGGAAGTATTTCAGTACCCAGTCGACGATTTTGAAGATGATCTTCTGAAATGCATCAAAAAGATCGAGGATATTCTGTATCTGCTTTTGTGTACCAAGATCTTTTTTCTCATTTGCAATATCCAAAATCACCCGTGCCGCCAAACCGAAGAGGATGGAAAAAACGATCACCGGCAGAAATTTGCCCTGCGCCAGAGCTTCAAAAGGGTTGCTGAAAAGAGAGTAGATGATATCCAGAAATGCATTGCCGCTTTGACCGCTCTGCACCGCCATTTCCGCTGCCCGGCTGCGCAGGCTTTCATCGACCAGTTTATCATGGGAAACCGCAAGCGACGGATTGAACAAAATCGCGATGGCACTGCCGAAAATTGCGGCAAAGAGCGAAGTGAAAAAGTACCAGCCGCACACCGCCAGCCCCATTTTACCGAATGTCTTCAGCGGCAGGCTGGCAGCTCCGCAGATCAGAGTGCAGACGATGATCGGCATCACGATCATTTTGAGCATATTTACCAGAATATTGCCGAAAGGAGCGAGGATAGCGGTGGCATTGTTCAAAAATTCTCCACCAAGTCTGCCTCCGAGCCAGTAGAGAAAAAGTCCACCGGCACAACCGAGAACGAAAGCACTCAGATTGAGATAGATCAGCGGAACACGGGAATACCATTTGAAAAGTTTCATTTTACTTTGTCCTTCCGGAAGATATATTATTTTCTGTTGATGTTCATAATATACACCAAAAGGAGCTTTTTTTCAAAGTCCGTTTTACCATACCGGTCGATAACGCACTGTATTTACAACTGTAAGGAGCAATCTTCCGCGTTCAATTTATTTGAAAGAAGGAATAAGCTGTTAAAAAGAAAGGTATTTTCTCAATTGTTGTGAAAAATCTAACCTGCGGTGGCACCTTGCGGGTAATCTCGCGCCTTGCGGGCGTCGCTCGCGCAGTCACATACATAGTATGCTCCTTTGCTTGCTCCTTGCAAAACCCGGGCTTGCCGCATACTGCTGTGCAAAAAATAAATCGATCAAGCCGCGACAGCGGAGCGGCGCGACAATCCGCTTTCTTTGCCAAGCTTTCTTTCTCGCGAAAGAAAAAACCCAGTAAAACTTCTTCCACAGTGGTTTTGCAAAGCTTTTTTCAAAAGCGTCGATCAAGCCGCGACAGCGGAGCGGCGCGACGGTTCGCTTTCTTTGCCAAGCTTTCTTTCTTGCGAAAGAAAGCGGAGAGGGGCGGGACACTTCGTTTCCCTCCCCTCAAACTCCCCTCCCTCAAGAGCCTTCCCGTGACTGTTGCGGGTCATTGGGTTCTTCC
>SUWK01000092.1 GCA_015061525.1 Lentisphaerota bacterium | reverse complement strand
TAACACATCTAATATAACTCGCAATTTAAAATTTGCACTGTACTCTTGGGGATTTGCTGTTTCTTTTTCCATAAAATATGCACTCCTTTAGTTGTGTCCAACTTTTTGGGTGCATATCAAACTCCCCTCCCTCAAGAGCCTTCCCGTGACTGTTGCGGGGCATTGGGTTCTTCCATTAAGTTATTGCGCCTGCGCTCCCGGGGCGAGTGCCTTTGGCACTCTTTCCGGTCGCTCGCGGCTTATTGCTCGTCCTCCGCTCATCCTCGCAACATTTGTTGCGTCGGCTTTGCTCGCATGGAAATGCTTGCAAAGTACATTCGCATGCGGACTGCGCGCTCGGCGGCAACCGCCTCGCACCCGTGTGTTGAACATGCCACAGAGGGCATCAACCAATATCGGGAACAGAGCTTTTCAAAAAAAATAAATCGATCAAGCCGCAACAGCGGAGCGGCGCGACAATCCGCTTTCTTTGCCAAGCTTTCTTTCTTGTGAAAGAAAAACCCCAGTGAAACTTCTTCCCCAGGGGTTTTGCAAAGCTTTTTTCAAAAGCGTCGATCAAGCCGCGACAGCGGAGCGGCGCGACAGTTCACTTTCTTTGCCAAGCTTTCTTTCTTGCGAAAGAAAGCGGAGCGGGGCGACCGCCAGACCGGCTTTGCCGGTCGTCAAACGGCTGCGCCGGTCGTCAAACGGCTGCGCCTTACGGCTTGCCTGGGCGGTCTTTCCACGGCGTAACCGGCTTTTGCTCGTCCTCCGCTCATCCTCGCGACATTTGTCGCATCGGCTTTGCTCGCATAGAAATGCTCGCAAAGTTCATTCGCATGCGGACTGCGCGCTCGGCGGCAACCGCCTCGCACCCGAGCGTTGAACATACCACGGAGGGCATCAACCTATATTGGGAACAGAACCTTTTAATAAACCCCGCCGGCAATCCGGATGCCGTGCAAAGTAAATTTATCATCCGCGACAATCGCATCCGGAAATTCCGGAGCAAGAAATCCGGCATCCCCGCCGGTCAATATCACAGTCAAACCGGGATATTTTTTCTGCAATATCCGCAACCATTCCCGGACTGCACCTACCACCCCGTTGTCCACTCCGAAACGGATCGCTTCAACGGTATTTCTGCCGATATCACAAGGAACATTGCCGGTCAACGGAATTTCCGGCAATTGCGCCGTACCATTGGCAAGTGCCTGACGCAGCAGCCGTCTGCCCGGAGCTATCGCTCCACCGGCAAACCGGCACATCCCATCTACTACCTCCAGCGTAATCGCCGTACCGCAATCAATCACCGCTGCCGGCAGCGGATAATACTCTGCCGCAGCGATCGCATTCGCAACCCGATCCGCTCCCAATGTAGATGTGTCAACCGGAGAAAAATCAACTTTACTATGGTGATTCTGAGCTGAAATAAAATCTATCCCATATTCCGATAATGCGTTTTTCACAGAAGGACAGACACATGCAGCAACTCTGGGGATGTTACTTTGCACCTCCCCGAAAAATTCACGTTCCAACTCATTTGTGGGCAAACGGCGGAGATCAACAAAATCTCCGCCGTCCCAGACGGCAATCCGCGTAAACGTATTGCCGATATCCAATAATTGAACCATAACTCTAGCCGGACATCTTTTCAATGATCTTGGTCAGGGGCAAAAACAGCGCGATAACGATCGTACCAACGATACCCGCCAATCCAACAATCATCAATGGTTCGATCAAGCTGGTCAACGCGCTCACGGCATTGTCGACCTCTTCCTCGTAAGTATTGGCAATCTTGTCAAGCATCTCCGGAAGTTTACCGGTTTCCTCACCGACTTCTACCATACTTATCACCATTTCAGGAAACACTTTGGTCTTACTCAACGGAGCCGCAATTCCTTCACCTTCTTTTACAGCATCGTAAACATTCTGCACCGCCCCCGCAACAACATCGTTACCGCTGGTCTCTTTCACGATCGCCAACGCACTCAAAACCGGGACACCGGAACTCATCAACGTTCCCAATGTCCGGCTGAACCGGGACACCGCAGTTTTGGCAATGATCGGTCCAAACAACGGCATATTGTATTTACAGAAGTCCAACCAATATTTACCGGCAGGTATCTTTCCGGCAATCTTGAAACCGATAACGATCGTCGCCACGCCGATCAGCCAGTAATACCATGTCTGAACCATTGAATTTGAACAATCAATCAGAAACACAGTAATACCCGGCAGCGGTTCATCAGGACCGAGCAAGTCACTGAAAATCTTTGAAAAGTTCGGCACGATAAAAATCATCAAACCGACGACCGCCAGAATAGAAATACTCAAAATCACACTGGGATAAATCATCGCCGATTTGACCTTGCCGCTGATTCTGGCGGCTTTTTCCATAAATCCAGCCAGACGGTCAAGAATAACTTCCATCGCACCGGACGCTTCACCGGCACGCACCATGTTCAAATAAAGTTTGTCAAAAGACTTCGGACTTTGCGCCAATGCTTCAGCAAAAGTTGAACCGCCTTCGACAATATCTGATGTTTTTGCAAGCACCATCCGTACCGACGGATTTTTCGCCTGCTTTTCCAGCGTCCGCAAAGAACGGATCAACGGCAATCCGGCTCCCAGCAGAATCGCCAACTGACGGGTAACCACGGTCAACTCTTTCTTTTTGATGACCACCGGCCCCAAGTTCATGTTGAACCCGCCGCCGCTTGCCGCCGCCATTGATTTGGTCTTTTTCTCGATCTTCACTGCCTGCCGGATCGAGGTTACATAAATGTTTTTGCCGCGTAACTCAAGAACTGCTGCCTCTTCACTTGCAGCCTCGATCTTGCCTTTACACTCCTTGCCGGCACCATTCATTGCCGTATATAAATATTGTGGCATGAGTTTTCCCTCCGTTTAATGTCTGATATAATCAGGTATAACGCACCACTTCGTCCACGGTCGTTTCTCCATTGAAGATCGCCAACAAACCGTCCTCACGCAAAGTACGCATTCCGAACTCGCTGGCTTTGGCTCCAAGAATATTCGCAGGAGTACTGTCCGCGATCATATCACGCAGAACATCGTTGATAATCATCAACTCTGTCAAAGCCTTCCGTCCTTTATAACCGGTGTTACTGCACAATTCACAACCTTTGCCGTAACAGAACTTTTTGCCCTCCACCTGCGCACGTTCCAAATTAAGCCGGTCAAGATCTTCATCTGTCGGCGTATAATAAGTTTTGCACTGCGGACAAACCCGGCGGATAAGGCGCTGTCCAAGCACCCCCGCAAGAGATGAGGCAATCAGGAACGGCTCCACCCCCATATCCATCAGACGGGTAATGGTACTGGCAGCATCGTTGGTGTGCAGCGTACTGAACACAAAGTGTCCGGTAAGTGACGCTTCAATAGCGATCTGCGCCGTTTCAAAGTCTCGGATTTCACCAACGAGGATCCGGTCAGGGTCCTGACGCAAAAATGCACGCAATGCTTTTTGGAACGTCATGCCGACTGCGTCATTGATCGGACACTGGATCAATCCCTCAATATCATACTCTACCGGGTCTTCTGCGGTAAGGATCTTATCTTCGATCTTGTTGATCTCGCTCAATGCGGAATAAAGTGTCGTGGTCTTTCCTGAACCGGTAGGACCTGTCACCAACAGAATACCATTGGGCAGATGGATGATCTCACGAAGCTTGGCAAGCACATCTTCACCGATTCCCAGAGAATCCAGTTCGAGGTTCACCACTGTACGGTCAAGCACACGAAGCACCACTGATTCACCGTGACTTGTCGGCAGACATGATACACGCAAGTCGACCGGACGACCGTTATACTTCAACTGGATACGACCATCCTGCGGACGGCGGCGTTCTGAAATATTTAACCCGGAAATGATTTTTATACGGCTGATAACCGGGGTTGCCAAACTGCGGGGCGGTTCCGGCATCTCATACAACGCTCCGTCCACCCGGTAACGGATGCGGAAATTTTTTTCAAACGGTTCAAAGTGAATGTCTGAAGCCTTATCTTTGATCGCCTGATGGATGATCACATCCACAAATTTAACGATCGGCATCTCATTGGCTTTGTCCTCATCAGGTATGTCGTCTTCATTCTCAACAGCCATGTCGCCCAATTCGGCAACGATGTCATCAACGGTATCCTCTTTTTCCGGATAGTAACGATCCAATTCACTGGCGAACTGATCCGGATCGCAAACCACCGGCAGAATATTTCTGCCAAGCACGAACCGCAACGACTCCTGTGATTGGAAATCCATCGGACGGCGCATTGCCATATGCAGACAGTCCCCGTCATCTTCAAGCGGGATAACTCCATACGTTCTGGCGGTATCTACATCCAGCAAGCGGATAATTTCCCGCGGCAAATCACTGTTTTTTGCTTTCGGATTCCAAACATAGGACCCGAGATTTTCTGCCATTATCTCCAACATCTCCGGCTTGGTAAACAATCCGAAGTTTTCGATAACCTCCAACGCACTCTTACCGGAACGTTCACACTCCTCTGCCACTTCATTCAAATGGGATGAGAGCGTAGGATTTCCTGCGGCACGCTCACTTTTGAGCAAATCTATCAGTGCCGAACTTTCAATATCCAACATATATTCCTGCCTCTTGAATGTTAGTTCTCATCACGCATGGTCACGAAGATGACCTCCTCTAACGTGGAAATGCCGGCTTCCGCCTTACGGATGGCATCGTCACGCAAACTCCTCATGCCGTTACGGCGGGCAAATGAACGCAGCGTACCGCTGGTTTCATTGGCGAAGATCAGCCGGGCGATCTCCTCGGTGATAAGGAAGATCTCGTAGATACCGACCCGTCCTTTGTAACCGGTATATCCGCAATGACGGCAGCCTTTGCCTTTCACAAATTTATGGTTGGCAAGATATTCATCGGTCAACCCGAGAATACGTTTTTCCGCAGACGTGGGAATGTGTTCTTCCATGCACTCTTTGCAGACACGGCGCAAAAGTCGCTGCGCCATTGCTGCCCGCAAAGCCGTTGCAACCAGAAACGGTTTCACTCCCATATCTACCAGACGGGCTACCGCACCGGGAGCATCATTGGTATGAAGCGTACTGAAAACCAAGTGACCGGTGAGAGCGGCATTGATCGCAATTTCAGCAGTTTCCAGGTCTCGGATCTCACCGACCATGATGATGTTCGGTGCCTGACGGAGCATACTTCGCAGAGCTGCGGCAAAAGTCATATCCACATGCCGGTCGACCTGCACCTGATTGATACCGGGAAGCTGATACTCGATCGGGTCTTCCACGGTGATAAGTTTTCTCGCGGTAGTGTTGATGGTGTTCAAAAATGCGTACAGCGAAGTGGTCTTACCCGAACCGGTAGGCCCGGTAACCAGAAAGATCCCGTCCGGGTAGTTGATGATTTTCGTAACCAGTTCAAGGTCATCCGCGTAAAAGCCCAACCGGGGAATATCCAGCTGGATACTGCTTTTATCCAGAATACGCATAACGATACTTTCACCAAAAATAGTGGGGATGGATGAAACACGCAAGTCGATATCTTTTTCACCGACAGAAATCTGAATACGTCCGTCCTGCGGGATACGCTTTTCGGTAATATCCAAATGCGCCATGATCTTGATACGGCTGGTGAAGTTGGCCTGCAGATATTTCGGCGGTCCATCGACCTCGCGCAACGCACCGTCGACCCGGTAGCGTACCCGGTAACGTTTCTCCATCGGTTCAAAGTGAATATCCGATGCCCGCATCTTGTACGCATCAATGATCAGCTTGGTAACCAAACGGATAATCGGAGCAGTATCATCATCTTCGTTACCGGCATTCATTGCATCATCGTTCTCGATGATCATCTCTGCAGCGTCGATATCCACCTCTTTCTGGCGGCTGCCGGTATCTTCGGCTTCTTCCGGATAATACTTTTCGATAGCTTCTTCGAGCTGGGATACCGGAGCTATCACAGCATCGACATCACTGCCGAGCAGATAGCGGAGAGTGTCAAGCTTTTCCACATCAGTGGGATCTTCCATGGCAACGGTCAGCCATGAGCCGTCATTGGATACCGGAACCACCCGGTAATATCGGGCATAATCCCCACGCAAAGCCGAAATAACCTCTTCGGGGATCTCAAAATCATCAAGACTGACGACTTCCATGCCATATTGCTGGGCAAGCATACCGATCAATTCGGTGCCGTCAACGATCCCGCTGTCCACCAGAATACCGACAACATCACTGCTGCCGGCATCTATTGCGGCATCTCTGGCAGCATTGATCTGTTCGGCATCTGCCATACTGTACTCCCGCAGCAGCTTGAGTACAAATTCCTGATCTTTTATCAATTCCTGCTCCTGTTTTCTCTGATTCAAATAACCAATACAACTATCATAAAAGAAAACTTAACCCCAATAGTTGCTTTTGTCAAGCGTCAATTTCAATATCGGCAATAATTTTTTCAAGTATTCCTGCATAATCGGGGATTTTTGCCTCTTCTTTGAGGGCCAGATCAACCGGGACGGAGGTTGCCGGATTGGACGGGGCAAAAACAGTACAACTGTCCGGAACCTGTACACTGGATTGTTTCATAGTTCCGATCCTTTCTGCCACGGCGATCGCCTCCAATTTGTCTGCCCCAACCAGCGGACGCAGAACCAGCATGTCAACAGCACGGTTGATCGTATCCATATTGGCAACGGTCTGACTGGCGACCTGCCCCAGTGCTTCTCCGGTAACCAGAGCTTTGCACTCTTCTTTCAACGCGACAGCTTCGGCGATACGGAGCATGGCACGGCGATACAGAACGGTTCGCATTCTTTCCGAGCAATTATCCCGAACCGCCTTCTGAAATTCAGCAAGATTGACGATAAAAAGTCTGCCTTTCCGCTGAAATTTATTGAGTGTGGAAACCAATCCGCGAACTTTGTCCACTGTTTCAGGCGGCGTGTAAGGCGAACTGTGAAAAGTTATAAAATCTGTCGGCGAACCGCGCTTCATTATCTGCCACGCGGCAACAGGAGAATCAATTCCTCCTGAAAGCAGGGTCAATACTCTCGGATTACTGCCGACCGGCAAGCCGCCGGCACAGCGGTAGATGTCAAAATAAAGCGCGGAAAATTCATCACGTATCTCACAACCGAGCGTGATATCGGCATTTTTCAAATCAATAACAAATGCCCCCTCCCCCAGCTTATCCGCGACGGCAGTGACCAGATCGATCTCGATATCCTTGGAGGTCAAAGGAAAACGCTTGTTGCTCCGGCGGGCACGTACCCGGAACGCAGGATGCTCTTTACCGCACCGCTCAAATGCCTGCGGAGCCATTTCCACAGCGGTCTGACGGATGACATCCATATCCACCGGCAGCAAAACAGCCGGAGAAAAAGACTCCAACCCAAAAACATCCGGCAAACGCTCAACGATCTGCGCGAGAAGTGTTTCATCAAAATTTCCACCATTCCCCGGCTCGATCCACACCCGTCCGCGGATCCGGCGCACCTTGCACTCTCCAGAAACCGGACGCAGCGCATGACGGATATTATCCACCAGACACTTTTCAAACATATTCCGGTTATTCCCCTTTGTCGCAATCTCGTGATACCGGCAAATAATGCAATTATACATAAAAAAATCCCCATTCTCAAGAAACAAACATATGCGGTACGGGTATAATATAGTCTGCCAATGTTCAATAGACAAATATTTTCCAGTCTGTCTGCATTATTTTTTCAAAGAAAAACATAAACTGATGATATTTTTTTCAACAACACCTCTGCCTGTTATCCTTTCCCATAAAAAATAACAACCGGACTGGAGCAGTTGACTCAAGTCCGGTCGGCTACAAAATTGCGATAATTTATTTCCCGTCTGGGAACGCCTTTTTCGCATCAGGATTGGCGGTCAGATAATCATTGAGCTCTTTTTCCAACACTCTACTCCAAATGAACCAATCAACCCAATAATTGAAACGGTTGCCTTCAATGGTCAGGATCGGAGTACCCTCCGCCTTCTCTCCTTTGAACACCTGCGATCCGTCGTTGTTGATACAGGCGATGACATCTTTGCTTTGAGAACCGGCATAGATTTTTCCGCCGCTTCCCATATGGAGCAAAGCACCATCAGTGATAGATTTGCCGGAATACAAAGCATAGCGGACGATATTTTGCGCTGTTGCCAACGGGACAAAAGTTCTGTTTTTCAAATCAAAGAAATAGATGATATAAGGGCGCTTCTGTTTCTTTTTGCCCACGGTCGCCATTTTGCCCAAACTGACCGCATAGCGGGCTGCGTTCTGATCATCTTTCAATGCCTCTCCTTCGTAGATGAATCCATTGCGAAAAGTGTAAAGGACTTTACCGTTCTGCATGTATTTTGTTACCGCTGGTTTATTGAACGGCCAGGAGAGAATAAAAAGTTTTACTTCTTCTTTTTTAACTGCGGGAGGAGCAAAACTTTCAGGTGTAACCCCGAGATCTTCCGCAATGTAATATTGAGCAGCAATGGCAAGCACCAAGCCGAGCGGCAGATTGCCATTGCGGAAATTGGCAATACATTTACTGCCTTTGAACAAAGCATTGTTCCGGTAAACCGCGACCGGAGAACTGTTTCCGGGTTTGTAAATATCTCCGTTACGGTACTCCAGGATAACTTTGCCGCTTTTATTGACCAAACGGTTCGGCGTAGAGTTCTTCAACTCAAACACCCATGCGCCACGGATCGGAATGATCCTGCGTGTGCCCTCATCATAGCGGAAAACCCGATCAGTCGTTGAACGTCCCCGGCCTACTGTCCAATACGGTTTGCTGTATTCAACGGACAATCTGACATTGGTACTGCCATTGCCATTACAAACTGTCACCACTGGAGCCGCATCAAGCACAGAACAACACAGCAGTACCTGCATCACGATTACATAAACGATTCTTTTCATGTCCCCCCCTTTTAATGTTTCAATAACCAATTCGTTTGATTTGAACACCTGCTGTTTTCAGCAAAATGTACCCCATTGAGCTAAATTATACACCCCAAAAAGCGATTTGTCAAGTAACATATAATTTTTTCTGAAAATCAACAACAATTAAAAAACAATGGCTCTGTTCCCGATATAGGTTGATGCCCTCCG
The DNA here is from genome assembly GCA_015061525.1 of Lentisphaerota bacterium. GTDB lineage: Bacteria > Verrucomicrobiota > Lentisphaeria > Victivallales > Victivallaceae > UBA1784. The sequence continues at coordinate 131 of SUWK01000092.1, read as the reverse complement.
TGGGACGTTCAACGCACGGGTGCGAGCACCGCGAGGGTGCGAGCGCGCAGTCCGCATGCGAATGAACTTTGCGAGCATTTACATGCGAGCAAAGCCGACGCAACAAAAGTTGCGAGGATGAGCGGAGGACG
>SUWK01000091.1 GCA_015061525.1 Lentisphaerota bacterium | reverse complement strand
TTGGCACTCTTTCCGGTCGCTCGCGGCTTATTGCTCGTCCTCCGCTCATCCTCGCAACATTTGTTGCGTCGGCTTTGCTCGCATGGAAATGCTCGCAAAGTACATTCGCATGCGGACTGCGCGCTCGCACCCTCGCGGTGCTCGCACCCGTGCGTTGAACGTTCCACGGAGGGCATCAACCAATATCGGGAACAGAGCCTTTTCTTAAAGAATACCCAACCGGCAGCGGCGCATCACCGGCTGTTCCGCGCCAAGTGTCTGCGCCGGGAAATTCAACATTCATGAAAAAACGACATGGATTTTTCACTATTCCGCTTGAAAAGCTTTTCAGCAGATGTTACTTTAAATGCAGATTTCATACAACCCCCCAAAGGAGATCGTCTATGAAAAGCTGCCGGATCTTATCGTTCTTTTTCCTGCTGTCTCTGCTGCAATTCCAACTGGGTGCAAAAGAAACCTATCTGAAAAAAACTCCACCGCAGCCGCGTTCCGGTTTTGACTGCCTGCTCACCGGTATCCGTGAAAGCAGAAAAATCTCCCCTGCACGGGAAGCCAGTGACACTGTAATGGTGCGACGTCTCTATATCGACCTTTGCGGCAGGGTCCCCACCGGGAAAGAAACTCTCGATTATCTGCACACCCCACAAGCGGACAAACAAGCCCGTCTGGTGGAAAAACTGTTAAAATCCGAAGAGTTCGCCATGTTCTGGGCAATGCGCTTCGGCGATGAGCTGCGGATAAAATCCGAGTTCCCAATCAACCTCTGGCCCAACGGAACATTTGCCTACACCAAAGTCATTTACGACTTTCTCAGAAATAACACTCCGTACCACGAATTTGCCCGCAGCATCCTCCTTGCCCAGGGCAGCAACTTCCGCAACGGATATGTCAACTTTTTCCGGGCAGTCCCTCAAAAAGATACAGAAAACATCGCGAATGCAGTAACACTCTTTTTTGCCGGCAAACCACTGAATAAAACCGATCAGAAATTTGCAGATAATATCCGGCAGATATTTTCGGAACTCCGCTTCAAAAGCACCAGAGAGTGGAAAGAGGAGATCGTTTACCTTGATAATCCGCTCTTTGACAACCGCCAGGCATTTTACGAAATCCTGCTTGATCCGCAATGTTCATTTTTCACCGAAACTGTGGTGCGCCGTACATGGAGATGGCTCTTCGGCAATATTCCCCCTGAACAGGAGATCGTAACCTATCTCGCAGCAACTTTCCGGATGAGCAATTACGATCTGCGGAAACTTGTCCGGGATATCTGCACTTCCACAGCTTACCGTTCCGGAAGTATCCCGGCAGATAAAAATTATACCGCTGCTGCTGCCGCAGGTGCTGTCTATCCGGCAAGACGGCTGGATGCGGAAGTTCTGGCGGATTCCATCGCCCAAATCACCGGTTCGCCATACACATACTCAAGTGTGATCCCGGAACCGTTCTCATATTTTCACTCCCGTGCCGCAGCTTTGACCGACGGTTCGGTGACCGATCAATTTCTGATCCTTTTCGGCAGACCATCCCGGGACAGCGGTTTGCCGGAAGAGCGAAAAAGCGTAATCAATGCCGATCAACGGATGTTCCTTTTCAACTCCGGCGGACTGCACAACAAACTCAACAATCTGCTCCGCAACCGGATCAACCGGGAAAAAGACCCTCTGGCGACATTGACCATGCTCTTCTATTCCCGCAGACCCACAGACGCTGAACGCAATGAATTCAACACTCTGTCCAAAAAATACGGACGTCACAAAGTTACAGCATCGCTTGCATGGGTTTTTATGAATTCCAAAGAGTTTCTCTATCAGCATTGAGGTGAATAATATGAAGAAAATGCCTTTCATCATTCTTGGTCTTCTGGCAATGAATTTGCTCTCTGCCCAAGAAATACCGCACGCAAAATCGGTTATTGAAATCTGGATATGGGGCGGACCTTCACAACTTGAAACCTTTGACCCGAAACCGGATGCGCCCAAAGAGTACAATAACTCTCTGAAAGCCATCCCAACCAATGTTCCGGGTATCCAAATCAGTGAAATGCTGCCGAAACTTGCCCGACAGGCGGATAAATATGCGATCATCCGCTCCATGACCCACCGTCATAACGGTCACGAAACTGCAAGCTACCTGATGCAGACCGGCAGAGAACCCGGTTCCGGGAAAGTCTTTCCCGCCATCGGTGCCATCGTCGCCATGTATAAAGGGAAAGACTACAAAGGCGATTTGCCGCCGTATGTCATTCTGACCAAACCGAAAGGACGCTTCGCAGAAGAAGGTTTCCTCGGTGAAAAATATAAACCGCTGGTCACCGGCGGCAGCCCCAATGCCGCAAAATTCAGCGTTGACGGCATCACACCGCCCGGCAATCTTTCCAAAGCCGATATCGATCTGCGTTTTTCAATGATGCAGAAATTCGACACATTCGGCAAAGCAGCAAAAAATACCATCCCTGAACTGCTGGAATTTGATTCTGCCGGAAAAACTGCCAAAAAGAAAATGTCCGGCTCTGCCGCTCAAGTTTTTGATCTCTCGCAGGAACCTGATGCTGTCCGCGACCTTTACGGCAGAAATGACTTCGGACAATCCTGTCTGGTCGCCCGCCGTCTGGTTCAGGCCGGTGTCCCGTATATCACCATCAATGCTCAGGGCTGGGATTCGCACAAAAAACATTTTGAAGTCATGAAAAACAAAACCGCCGAAATGGATCAGGCTGTCGCCGCTCTGCTGCTCGATCTCAAGGAAAAAGGACTTCTGGATACTACGATCGTCTGGTGGAGCGGTGAATTCGGGAAAACCCCGAAAATCCTCTGGGATGCCCCGTGGAACGGCGGCAGAAACCACTATGCGAAATGCTTTTCCGCCATGATCGCAGGCGGCGGATTCAAAGGCGGCAAAGTCATCGGTGAATCTGACTCCGTCGCCGGTACGGTCGTTTCCCGCCCGGTCGCCCCGCAGGATCTGCTGGGTTCCATTCTGGAACGCTGCGGTATTGACCCGGATTCAAAATTTCCGGCATTCACCGGCGTTGATGCCCCGCTGCTGCCAAAAGAAAGCGCAGCAGGCAGACTGCGGGAGATTTATCCGGATTCCCCAACTGGAGGTAACAAATAATGAAAAAACAACTTTCTCTTATCGCGGCATCACTCATTCTGCCGTTGGCTCTTTTCTCTGCCAACGCTTTTTTAGGTTACACCTTCCCCGCCGGCGGTCAACGCAACTCCACCGTGCGTGTGATTGTCGGCGGTCAAGGTATCCACAAAGGAGCTAAATTGATAACATCAACTCCGGGAATTACTTTGAAATCAGTTTCAGCAGTTCCCCGCTTCGGTTATTTTCATACAGTTCAGCGCAAATGGCTGACCCAATATCTGAAAAATGTTTACGGTTACGGCAAAAAAGACGATCCGGTCCAACCTCCGCTGCCGCAGGAAAAAATTGCAAAAGAGTGGAAAAATCACCCGTGGCTGGAAAATTTACACCGACTGCCATTGCTTGAGCGTTCCATCGTCGCTGAATCACTTTTTGTCCGTCCCAATGCCCTGCAAGCCACCCCTTCGCTCAACCAACGGCTGCTGTTGGAACTGGAAATCGCTCCATTCGCACCGGTCGGACCCTGCCGTATCCGGCTTGCCTGCGGCAGAAACATCACCAATGAAAAAACCTTTTTCATAGAGGATGCCGATCAGATTCAGGAAGTGCCGTACTATCCGCCATTTGCCAAAAAACCGCAGCTTCCGGTCATCAAATCCATTCCCGTCACATTGAACGGGCAAATCATGCCCGGTGAAACAGATGAGTACCGGATACATCTGGAAAAAGGTATCCCGTATACTTTCACCATGGTCGCTTCAGAGTTATCCCCGTTTCTCGGGGACACCGTTCCCGGGCACTTTCAGGGGATACTGCTTTTGCGCGATGCTGATGGTAAAGAGGCCGCCTTTGCCGATGATGAGTATCACCATCCAGATCCGGTACTGCGCTTCACTCCGCAAAAAAGCGGCGTTTACACCTTACAGGTTTCTGACAGTTTGAAACGCGGCAGGGTGGATTTTGTCTACCGCGTTGCTGTTACCGGGGGAACTGCTCCGTTTATTCCTTACAAAAATGTTTCAGATTACCGGGCAGCGGCGGTTCAAAAAAAAGTTGATGAACTGCCGGATGTCATCCCCGGAAATCTCTTTACGCACGGTTTGGATATCGTGGGCACGTTGAAATCATCGCGGCAGACCCAAAGTTTCTTTTTCACGGCACAAAAAGGTGAAAAGCTGGTCTTTGAACTTTACGGAGCGCGGTTGGATTCTCCTCTGGACGGCGTATTGACTCTTCTCGCTGCCGACGGAAAAGTTATCGCTCACAATGATGACATTTCCCATCCGGTCAATTTTGATCTCAACCGCCGTCAGGTCGATCCGCTGTTGAATGTAACGATACCGGAAAACGGCATTTATCAGTTGGTTCTTTACGACCGCTGCAAAAACGGTTCCCCGGATTTCCGCTACATTCTGCAGATCCGCCACCCGCAGCCGGAAGTCATCGTCATTTCCAATACTTCAACGCTCAATTTCAATAAAAATTTGAAAACTGAAATCAAATTTTTCCTGATCCGCAAAGATGGTTTCGAGGGAGCAGTCACCATACACAGCCCGCTTACCGGAGATGCAAAACTGGTCATTCCGGAAAAAAGTATTGAAGCAGAATTCACGCTGCAGCAGAAATCTGCCCCGGCACGACTCCAGCCGGAAACGGCGGTCTTCCATGCAGACTATTCAACTGACGGCGGAAAAAGTTTCAACCAAACCCGTGTCATTCCGGCAGATGAGGCAATGCAGGCATTTGCCTATACACATCTGGTGACAGCAGAACGTTTCTGCGTATTTACCATGCCGCTACCCAAACCGGTACCGGCGGTAAAAAAACAGCCGCCGGTTCCGGCAAATAAAGCTGTCCCGGCAAAAACGCTCAGCGGCAGCATCCCCGCAAAGTGATATCCCAGCGGTCGATCACCTCATCCCCGCATACGATCCACAATTCATCAAAAAGGTTGACTGTCGGATCGCAATGGGAAACGATCAGTTCAATACGGTCTCCGGGACGCATCGTTATGCTTTCCGGAAAAGTCAGGTGTCCGTGTTCATCACCGAAATCCCAGCTGTAGGCGATATCCGGCCGAACTTTACCGCCGGAAATCACCTGCGCCGGGGCTCCGGGGGTGACGTAGATCGCCTTGGTTCCGGCATCAATAGTGGCATGACCGGGGTGATTGGCACTGATGACACTTGTCAACATCCGCAATGCCGGAGCAAAATTTCTCCCGCCATGTTCCACTGCAAGATACTCGGCATCCATCATACAGTAAGAACCTACCTGAATATCGGTCACTTCCGGGATCAGCACATCCGCCGGTGAAGTTCCGGTACCGGTGCCGGTAAAAATGCGGCACTCCGGGATCTCTTTGGCAATGGCACGGAATGCTGCGGCTCCCAGCTTCATCAGCCGGGTACTTTCCTCCGCACGTTCTGCGTAGGATACGATATGCTGCAAATGTCCGGCATAGCACTGAACCCCATCCAATTTCAGCGAGGGAAATTTTGCGATGAACCGTCCAAACTCCAGCGCATCAGCAAATGCCACGCCGGTTCTGCCCATTTCCGGATCAACATCGATCACGACATGAACCGGGTTCTCTTTGCTGCCCTGTACGGCAAGCAATTCAATTTGCTGCTGATTGTCAACGGTCAATTGCAAACCGGATATGCGATTATTGAGTTCTCCGATACGGGTGATCTTCCACGGAGCAGTTACCGGAGAAGTTATGAGGATATCCTGAATTCCGGCATCAGCGAGAGCTTCTGCCTCCGAAAGTTTCGCGGCGCAGATACCGGCACAATTTCCACAGGCAAGCTGCCGTCTGGCGATTTCCGGGCATTTATGGGTTTTGGCGTGCGGGCGCAGTTTTTTGCCGTATCCGGCGGCAAAATCCCGCATCGCTGTCAAATTCTGTTCAAACAAATCCAAATCAAGGATCAACGACGGTGTATCAAGTTGTGATTTATGCATAAAATTTTCTCCTGCAGTTATTTCAAGTTGTTGTCCTGAATTTTGTGAAAAATCTAACCTGCGGTGGCACTTTGCGGGTAATCTCGCGCCTTGCTCCTGCGCCGGAGCCGTCGAGTACATAATAGAGATGTTTGTTTATAACCTCATGCTTCCGTTTCACAACATTCGGGACATTACCTGTTTCAACTACCTAATATAACCTTTGCGGAAAAAATTTGCAAGAATCAGAACAAAAAAAACAGTACCGCTGACGGTTCAACGGTACTGAAAAATGAAATCATCTCTTTCAGAGATCTGCCTGCCATGCCTGAAGTTCAGCAATAGTGCGCTCCGGATTGAGCAACCGTTCCAGATCCTGCGATTCAAGCATCCGGGCGATAGTATGTCCCGGAACGGAATCCGGATACATCTCCATGATCTTCTGTGCCATTTTGCAATTTTCACAAATCTGCGGCAACTCTTTGATCAACTGATTCACCCCGTCGCGGAGTTCCAGTTTACCTTCGGCATTCCGGATATCTTTATAAATCTTCATCCCGTCAAAAACAGCGGTCGCCAAATTCAATCCTCCGAAATCCATAGGATACAATTCGGTCATCACCCGGGTGAAATTACCGGCGATCTCCGTTTCGTGCCCGGCGGGGAAGATATCTGACGGATCAAAGTCAACTTTGGCAATGCCGTTATCATTGCGGTACAATTCGCGCTCCACCGGGTCCCGCAAATCAGGAATACGTACCGCCTGACCGTTAAGTTGCTCACTGCGTACCGCCATTATTCCTGCAAGCGCAACATCCGCTCCCCGGTAAACATCCCAAAATGCCTTTTCTCCAAATAAAAACTCCCGGGCAAAGAAATAAAGTTCCCAGAAGTCGCCGCCGCCGTGACCGCTTTTGAGAGCAAACTGCCACACTTCGTCAAGTTCCGGTTTCACATCCAGCAGATAACCGTAACCGCTTCCGCCGATACGCAGCTGAAACTCATTACGTATATGCTGCGCTCCGGCACGAGTTCCCCAAAAACGCATTCCGGCATGGAAATCATTCGTCGTTCCTCCCATAAGATTGCGCACCAAACCGCCGTTACTCATTTTTATCATGGAGGGACAGGCTGTACCGGAACGGATCCCTTCAAGATAACCGGGCAACGACACCTCATCCCTCAGAGCGGAAACCGATTCCGGACGCAAATCGGTGATATACATTGCAGGCCCCAGTGAGTGCGTACAGTAGTAATGATAATTCAAACTGCTCCGCCAGTTATGCACCGCATATCCCGGTTCGACCGGAATGGATTTCGGACGGGTATTATAACCGTAAGACAAAGTACGGCACTCGTGAAGATATTCAAATTCTCCGTACATAAAATCCCCGAAAAAACCCTCCTGATAGCGTTTCTGCATATACATATTTTCCGGGGTGAACGGATAATTTTCCAGCAGATTGTAGATCTTGCCGCTCTTTTCCATCGCTTCAATGAGCTTTACAGCATCCGCCGGTGTCTGAAAGGGAGTTACCTCACAAAGCACATGTTTTCCAGCCTCCAAAGCCATAATAGAATGTTTGGCATGATCCGGCAGAAATGTTGCGATCAATACAGCATCCATATCGCAGGCAAGAAACTCTTTTTCATCTGCAGTGCAGTATGCCTCCGGTACATCTTTTTTGAAACGTTCACGGATCTCTTCATGGATATCGCAGCCGGCAACTACATCAATATTGAGCAATCTGGCTGAATCCACAAAGTTCTTACCGCGTCCCAATCCCCAGATCCCGAGCCGGATCCTTTTGTCTGTATCAAAGAATTTTTCCATTGCGTAAACCTCCATTTATGGTTGTTTTTCATCATCATCTGCAAGTAATATAATCCCGGATTATATTTTTGCAATATAACTTTGTCCATTTGCATTATACGAAAAAGACATTATATTATAAAAAACGGATATCACTCAAGAAAAGGAATCTTTATTTTGACAGATTTGCAGTTGATCCATGCCGGGAAATACGATTTTGCCCAACGCAGTCGACAGACAACTCACGGGACATTTCTTTCGCTGACAGTATCCGGACAGGAATACAGTCGGAGTTATACCCCCGGGGGGAAGCCGTATCTTATCGGACACAATGATTTTCTTTCTCTGACCCCTCCGGGATGCTCCATTGATTTTTCCTACTCGCGCAAACGGGAAAATTTCGTTCTGATCTGCGATATACCATCACTTGCTTTCAATGAAGATGAAAGTGCCATTTCCATAGCTTACTGCGATACCAGAATACCTCTGCTGCCCGGTAAAAAACTCGAAACAGCAGAAACCCTGCACTTGCGCAGTATTTTTGAACGGATCATCCAGTTGAAAAGCTCTCCCGTGCCTGCAAATATTTTCATCGCAGAACAACTCTGTGGACGACTGCTCGCAGAACTTGCCATTCCGGATTCACCGTCAACCGACAAAACGCGGCAAGATCCGGCTGAACAACTCAAAATATCTCTGGATAACGATCTGCATTTTTGCAAATCCCTGACCGCTCACGCCCATGCAATCGGTTACTCCCCCGAACATCTGCGCCGCTGCTTCATCCATAAATATAATATCGATCCCCGCGAATACCGCCTGCGGCGCAAACTGGATAGAGTCTTTCTGCTGCTCAATGACCGTAAACTCTCTATGAAAGAAATCGCCGGAGAACTCGGTATGAAAAACGTCACCCACTTATACTCTTTCATCCGGCAGCGTTGCGGCTCAACTCCGGTAAAACTGCAAAAAAAACTCCCCATCTAACCTACTTTTCTTTTTACGAAAAAAGAAAAGTAGGCAAAAGAAAAACGAATCACCCTACTTTCTTTTCAAAAAAGAAAGTAGGCAAAGAAAACCCGGGAAAGTAACTACCATCGGGAAAATATCTACGAAAAAAGAAAAGTAGGCAAAAGAAAAACGAATCGCCCTACTTTCTTTTCAAAAAAGAAAGCAGCCAAAGAAAACCCGGGAAAGTAACTACCATCGGGAAAATATCTACGAAAAAAGAAAAGTAGGCAAAAGAAAAACGATATGTCGCGCCGCTCCAAGGTCGCGGCTTGATCGACGCTTTTGAGAAAGGCTTGGCAAAACCCCTGTGGGGTAACACCCGCCGGGGTTTTCTTTTTAGCTCTGTTCCCAATATAGGTTGACAACATATTGCGCACACAAGTTGTGGAGGGTGTTCGCAGCGTTCAGTTTGCTTGAGGGGCGGGACACTGCGTTTCCCTCCCCTCAAACTCCCCTCCCTCAAG
>SUWK01000090.1 GCA_015061525.1 Lentisphaerota bacterium | reverse complement strand
GGGAGCGCAGGCGCAATAACTTAATGGAAGAACCCAGTGGCTTTGAGGAGTCACGGGAAGACCCTTGAGGGTGGGGAGTTTGAGGGGAGGGAAACGCAGTGTCCCGCCCCTCAAGCAAACTGAACGCTGCTAACACCCTCCACAACTTGTGTGCGCAATATGTTGTCAACCAATATCGGGAACAGAGCTTTGCCAAAAGCACCGTATTCCTCGTGTTGAGATGAATACGGTGCTGTAAAAAATTGTTGTTATCCTGAATTTTGTGAAAAATCTAACCTGCGCGTTGGAGTGACAAGACAGGGCGGTATAGTCGGACAAGTCAGATTTTGCTGCAAAAAAAAACGCACCCTTGCAAAAAGGGTGCGGCAGAAAAGTCAACTTTTTCAGTTGTTGTTCCAGAAATATTCGGTATTGCTGGACGGAATTTCATCTTCGGTAATGGTTCCGGCGTGACCGTCAAGGTAAACCAAATTCGCTTTGTCATTGTGCCGGTATTCCATCGTGGTTCCATAGGGAGCCAGCGCACTGTTAGTCGATGCCGTCACATAGAAGTTGTTGCCCTCAGTGAACGCCATTGTCGCGGAATGATTCTCCAACTGCACAATTTTGAAACGTTTTTTGTTCCAGCCCCAACCGAAATAAGCATTTCCGCAATAAGAGGTGATCTCGGAAGTAGCACTGTCACCATAGGGATCAGGGTCGGAAGGACAAATGATCGTCGGCAGATTGGGGTTACTGAAACTGTTTCCGCTGTAACCAATCAGCTTCATAAACTCCGGACACATATACCAGTGTTTGTTGCCCATCAATTCTGCGGCACTGGAGAAATAACAGATCGTCGGCAAATAGTCATCCCAGTCATTGGCATACTGCTGCACGCCGCTGCCGACCTGTTTGAGGTTGTTGATACAGCTGGCACTGCGGCCGCGCTCTCTTGCACTGTTGAGGGCGGGCAGCAGAATTGCCGCCAGGATCGCGATGATCGCGATGACCACGAGAAGCTCGATCAGGGTGAAACGCTTTTTCATTTTTCAATTCCTTTCTATTGGTTATTTAAGGTTGCCTGATGCTTTGATCATCATCTTATTGCTCCATGCGCCCGAACCGTAGGGGGCGACGATGGAGGCATTATCCCATTTGTTGAATACTTCCGGCATCTGCCAGTTATCAATTTGCGTGCCGTTGGCTTTCCACGTGCCGTCAGTCACGACCTGCATGGTCGTACCATCGGTGAAAGTTATCAGCAAGTCGGCGATCACACCGCAGGGGACAACTCCGCCGTCAGCTCCGGCGATGGTGAAAGTATTGTTTCCTTTTTTGACAAATTTTGTCACATCAATGACATCGGCAAGATTCCACAACAAACTTTTGGGGAAGTTCTTATCCGCTTCTTCGCCGTTGAGCCACACTTCATAAGTATCGTCGGCAGAGATGATCAACCGGGCAGACTTCACCTCTTTTTCCGCAGTGAATTCTTTGCAGAGGAACGCTTTGGAAAATGCCACGCGTTCAAGCCCTTTCACCCACAGCCAGCAGGCTTTGCCATCATAGGGAACACGGGAAAGTTTTTCTCTCATAAAGGAGAATACCGGATTGCCCCTTTCTTCAGCACTCTGATCGGCTGCCGGAGCATAATTAACAGCTCCCGGCAATTTGCCTTCCGCATAAATATGAACAGCATAAGGCGCAAAATCATCGGTCAGTTTTCCATCGGCTGCTGACACTGAGCGATTTTCATTGACCACCGTCAGTTTGCCGTTGTTGACTCCGCTCAAAGTTGCTTTCACTGCCGTGCTGCCGGTATTTGCAGCGATCACATAAATTTTCCCGCCAACTTTTCTTGCAAAAACATGCACTGCCGGAACCGAACTTTTTACCTCGGCAACCTCATCGGCAGCAAGGATACCGGAAATCTGCATAAGTTCACGGGTGACCGGATAAAGCACATTATCATAGAATTTGGCATCCTGAATATCCTGCGTTCCCCAGTAGGATACTCCGATACCGCCGGAGGTGATTGCATCGTAAGTCATGAAACGCAACTCATCAAAGGTCGGATAAAGTGCCTTTCTGCCGCTGTAAACACCCCATGCAAATCCCTGAAGTGCCATTATGATCGGCTTATTGCCGCCACAGGCCTCATTCATACGGATGACATATTTTCCGATACTGGAAAGACCTTTATCCTCCAAACCGGAGTGTCCGGGTGAACCGACCGGATAAACGTCCACACCGTAGATGTCGGCAGCTTTGCTGTATTCAGCGTGAACCTCGACCGAACCGCGCGGAGCGGCGTTGATCCATACCGGGTGATAAGGGTCAATATATTTCAGCACCTTGTAAGAGGCGATCAAACCGGAACTGGGAATACCGCGCCAATACGGTTCATCCACCAGAAAGTAACCGAATAACGCCGGATGTCTGATGACCTCATCAGTCAGAATACCGGAAATTTTATGTTCCCAGAGCGCGACCGTATTGGGATCCCCGGAAGGTGCATTGCCGGTGGCAAGGAAAAGTTTCATGCCGACTTTCTGCGCGATATTCAAATACCGCAGTGCCGCCTCACAATCATTTGCCCGGAAAATCATGCTGTTCATACCATTCTTTGCCGCATGGTAAAAACCTCTTTGGATCTGCTCATCGCTCTGATCGCTGGAAGTTCCGGCGATCGTCCAACAGATTACCGGCAGGAAAATTTTGCCGTTGACGATAAAATTTTTGCCGTCAAAGCCGGTATAATTTTCCCGGTCGGCAAGTTTGCTGATGATCCTTTCAAGCAATACGTCACTGCCTTTTACATTGGCAGAAAACTGCAGTTTGTAGTTTCCGGCTTGCAAAGAAGCAGCGGGGATGGAAAAGTTTCCTTTCCCGTTTTTCATAACCACTGCCGTATCAACGATTTTTTTGTTTTTGCTGTCAAAAAGTGCAATTTTGATTTTGCCTGTGTCGGCAAAAAGTTCTCCGGCAATGGTGCTTTCGCGGTTGCCGGGAAAAAAGGTGTCGCGGAAAAAGGGAGAGAGCATCCGCACCCTGACAAGCTCCGCAGCTTTCGGGGGAAGTTCTTTAAGTTCAAATCCCCAGAATGCCACTGCCCCGCGGGTGGTGGTTTCGATTTTGATTTCCGCTTTATTGCCGGTCACATTGGCCGGCACGGTGAATTCAATATTTTTGGTACGGATACCATTCTGGGTATCATCCCACGCTCCGCCGTCATCTTTCACCCCCGGCAGTTTCGCCAAGATGCGGAAAGGATGAAATCCGGTATCGGAATTTGCTTTGCCCAGTCCCTGAATGGTGTATTTGAAGGCATAACGCTGTCCCGGTTTGATCTTCACATCGGTCAGAGTGACCACACCGTTTCTGCCGTTATCCGGGGTAATGGTCAAAACCGCCTGTCCGGCTTTATTAATGGAAAACGCTGCCGTATTGGAGATCTTCCAATTTCCCCATGACAAACGCGCCTGCGGCGGAATGGAACTGACAGTTTCTTCAATACGGACATTACGAAATTCAACATATTCGGCAGTTTTTCCGGAAAGAATAAGGTAGGCACTGTGGGAATTTTCCGGAATATTCACCACAATGGAATCCTTTTTCCATTTGGTATCCACGCTGCGCCACCAACCGCCGTAAGAAGAAAGTCTGCCCTTGCTCTTGGGGTTGGCGGGATCAGGGATGCGCCACTCGCTGTAGATCCGGTAAGATCCCGGCGCGGCGGCTCTGACCTCGGCAGAAATTTTGTAACTTTTTCCCGGTTCGACGTTGATCCCCCACTGGGCGGCAAGTGCCGCTTTGCCGTTTTGGGTAGTCAGACGCAAAGCTCCGTCAACATTTTCCATCGTACCGCTGATTTTGTTCCAATCAGCGATTTTGCCTTTTTCATTGACGGTGAATGCCGGGTTTTTCAGCAAATTGCCATCAGCAGAAACCGGAGCAGCGGCCGGAGCCGGAGCAGCAGCCGGTTTCTCAACCTTTTTCGCCGCCGGGACATCTGCCGGAGCGGTCAGTGCTGCCGGAGCATTTTTGTCGATCGCCTCAACTTTCACATTGCGGAACTCAACATATCCGGCATCCTTACCGGAAAGAATAAGGTAGGGAGTTTTGCCGTTTTCAGGGAAGTTGATATTAAAAGTATCGCGTTGCCAGTTGCTTCCGACTTTGCGCCACCAGCCGCCGGTGGAACCGAGTCTGCCTTTGCTCTTGGGTTTGGCAGGATCGGGTACGCGCCACTCGGCATAGATCCGGAACGCACCGGGGGTTTTTGCCCGCACTTCAGAGGAAATTCTGTAACTCTGACCGGGAACCAGCGGAATATCCCACTGTACAGCCAGAGCCGCTTTGCCGTTTTCACCGGTATTGACCCGCAGAACTTTATCCGCCGCGCTCATGGAAGTGCCCTTGACCGCGATCATGTTCCACGCTTTAAGCTCTTTTTTGATATTACGCAGGGTGAAGTCCGGATTTTTCAATACGTTGCCGTCCGGAGCAAGCTCGAAACGGACATTGCGGAACTCAACTTCGCCGTTGTCATCCGGATTGAGCACCAGATAACCGCCGGAGGCTTTGGTGGGAAACAGGAAAGTAAAACTCTGTTCCGTCCACTCCGCGGGAGTGGAGTTCCATGAGCCGTCATTACAGCGCAGTTTACCGAATTCATCGCGGTAGTCAAAGTAGACACGATGCGGAGTATTTTTGGCACTTTTCACATCGTAACTGACCCGGTAACGGGTTCCGGGAGTCAGCTTGCCGGGATACTGGATGAGGAACATCCGCTCTTTTGCCTGCGGCATCATTTTGACCGCGATCCCGTTACCGGAGTCAAAGAGCTGGACATTTGCCACTTCTTTGGTGACAACCCGCCAGAATTTGGGCAATCCTACGCTGGTCTTTTCGGTAAAATCACCGTTTTTGAAGACCGGTGCATCTGCCGCCGTCAAACTGAATGCTGAAACGACAACAGCTGCAATTACAAGGAAGAGTTTATTTGAAGTAAAGCGTGAACGCTTTACTTCACTGCAGTGAAGTAAATTTTTCTCACCGCCACTTTTTACCGGATTTGAAATCATTCTCATTTATGTATTCTCCACAGTTTGTTTATATAGAACGATACACCTTTATATATTATACACCAAAATTATCATTTCCGGATGGAAAAAAGTTGTATAAATGATGACAAAAAAATTGTTTTGCGCTATTTTTTATTTTCCACAGAGGCAATTTTAAAGGTTCATCGTGTTTACCTTGTCTGTCCGGTGCATTTTCCGGTACTGTCCGGGAGTAACAGAATAGATCCGGAAAAATTGCTTCCTGAAATACGGCAGATCATTGTATCCGGAAAAGAATGCTATCTCCTTTACAGAGGAATCCCCGCTCTCCAGCAGATACGCCGCCTCACTGCACCGTTTACTGTTCAGATACTCCAAAATAGTCATTTTGAAACTTTTACGGAACACTTTCCCCAGATAGTCAGCACTGCAATTCAATTCAGCGGCGATCCCGGCGCAAGTCACCTGTGAAGCAAAATTCAGATCGATTATCCGCCGCGCCGCGTCCGCGATCAACGGCACTCCGGCAGAGAGCTTTTCCGGCAAACTTTTGCGGAGAGTTTCATGGAGAAGTATCTTCATCAGCAAATTACAGGTAACCTGATTATCCGGATGCTTCTGTTCATTTATCAACAGCGTAAAATACTGCATCAGATAGTCGCCCCGCGCAGCACAACCGTATTTCGGCAGACGGCCGAACTCTTTGTCACTGCATTCAAAATGTCCCCAGAAAAATGAGAGTTTCTTATCATAATCAGCCGTTCCGCCATGTTCACGGAGCCGCTGCAAGATCAAATACTGTCCGGCACTGACGGCAAATTCACGCTCTTCTTCGCGAATATACAAAGTTCCGGATTTGACAAAGATCAGTTCGTGACACTTCATCGTCCGGGTTATGTGGCGGCACTTGCCGTTGGAAATAAACAATCCGGCGATCAGAAATTTTACATCCGTCATATCCCCCCCTTTTTTTATTGCAACGGACTAAATATAACTGTACCGGCAGACAAAGTCAAGTGTCAAATAACTGAAAAAACATCTTTTTAAGTGTTGATTTTCAACTGTATTTATCACCGTATCACTGATTTGTCATCTTTTTTACCAAGTATATCATCTATGCACACTGCCGATGTCATGCTATATTAAATTCAGTAACCGGCAAGTCAACAACTATAAGGAAAATTTCCCATGAAACAGCATCCGCGTTTTTTCTGCAATTTAACCACAGAGCGCAAACCCTGGACCAATTTGAATTTCGGCGGCGGTACCGACAGCGATGACTTCAATTTTGCCGTCGTCGGAGACCGCAGCGGCAGACCGGTCAGAGGAGTTTTTGAAGATGCTCTTAAAAAGATAAATCAATTGAATCCGGATTTTGTGATGAGCGTGGGCGACTTTATTCCCGGCGGCTGCATGGAGGATATGTCTGAAACATTTTTCCGCAAACAGTGGGCATACTTTGAAGATATCCTCAAAGAGTGTGAGCCGCCGTTTTTCCGGGTTCCCGGAAACCACGATATCGTCGGGGAGCCGATCCCGGAATTTCCAGATGTGGCAGAACTTACAAAGAGATTGTGGATAGAACAATTCGGAATGGATTACTACTCCTTTGTTTTCAAAGATGTCCTCTTCATCTGTCTCAATTCCATGGTCGGCTGGCACGAAATCGGCAAAGAACAGCTCCAATGGGCTTTGGATACGCTGCACCGGCACCGCGATGTCCGCTGGACGATGATCTTCATGCACGATCCGAAAACCTGGCTTTCTGAAAACTTTGCCATTCTGGAAAAGGAACTTTACTTGCGCAACTACACCGTTTTTGCCGGTGACATCCATCAGTACACCCGCTACCGCCGTCAGGGACGCAACTATTACATGCTCGGTCTTACCGGCTCGGAATCGCAACACGCCGGGATCCCTGCCCGGGGCGTGCCTTTCGGTGAGTTTCAGCAGCTGGCTTGGGTGAGCTTCAAAAACGATATCCCCAAAGTCACCATCATGGCTCTGGACGGCATATACTATGATGATGTGGTAACGATCCCCAAATTGACCTGGCTCACTCCGCGGTATTTTCAGGGGGATAAACAGATAAGTGCCCGGGAAGCTGATCTGCTGGAAGCAAAAGGGCTGCAGATCCACCGCGAAATCGGAGAATACGAGCTTTGATTTACGGTGATTTTGCGCGGCATTTCCCGGATAATGCCGGATTTGTCACCTTTTTTACCAAATATATCATCTGTACAACAGACAATTTCTGTTATATATTAAACGTTGTCAACTCAATATTACATAAAGGTTAAGCTCCATGTGTAAGATTTCTCTGAATGACAATTTTTTCGCCCCGAGGCAGAAAAAAAATATCAAATCAACTATTCCGTCATCCTTGAAACGCTGTGAGGAAACCGGCAGGATCGACGCATTCAAACTGCAGTGGAAACCCGGCAGCGATCTGCCGCTGCCGCACATCTACTGGGACAGTGATGTGGCAAAAGTCATGGAAGGCATGGCGTATGTCGCCAACGAAGCTCCGGAAATCGCCGATCAGCTTGAAAAACTGGTGAAACTGGTCGTTTCCGCCCAGCAGCCTGACGGTTATCTCAACACCCACTTCTCCGTGACCGAAAAGGATATGCGCTGGAAAAACCTCTTCTACAACCACGAACTTTACTGTGCCGGACACCTCACCGAAGCCGCAGTCGCTCACTATCGCGCCACCGGCAGCAGGGTATTTCTGGATGCGATGTGCCGTTACTGCGACTATATCTGTGATGTTTTCGGAGAAAACGGCAATCATGGTTATCCCGGTCATCAGGAATTGGAGATCGCTCTGGTAAAACTTTACAAAGTTACCGGCAATGAAAAATATCTCCGGCAGGCAAAACTTTTCATCACCCGCCGGGGGAGCGAACCGAACTACTTTGCAGAAAATGAAAATATTCCCCGCAGGGAACTTTTGGCCTGTCAGGCACATCAACCGCTGGCAGAACAGAGTGCCGCCGTCGGTCACGCAGTACGCGTCCTCTATCTGTGTTCCGCAATGGCAGATATCGCAGAGCTGACTGAAGATAAAGAGATGCTGGCACTTTGCGAAAGATTTTTTGATGACATCACTCAAAACAAAATGTTCATCACCGGCGGTGTCGGCAGCCGTCAGCTCGGAGAATATGTCGGCGGAACCGGCGATCAGGTATCCGAACGCAGTTACGCTGAAAGCTGCGCTGCGATCGCTCTGGTGCTTTTCTCATCGCGGATGCTGAAAATCACCGGGCAGATCAAGTATGCTGAAATCATGGAACGCACTCTCTACAACGGAGCGATCAGCGGTTTATCCCTGACCGGCGACCGTTTCTTCTACGCCAATTTGCTCGCCTGTCACCGGGGCATGGAACCGCGCGGACATGTCGATCTGGAACGTATGCCGTGGTA
The DNA here is from genome assembly GCA_015061525.1 of Lentisphaerota bacterium. Lineage (GTDB taxonomy): Bacteria > Verrucomicrobiota > Lentisphaeria > Victivallales > Victivallaceae > UBA1784. The sequence goes on along the minus strand of SUWK01000090.1, from coordinate 901 downwards.
CGAGGTCAGCTGCTGTCCGACCAGTTACTGCCGTTTCCTGCCGCAGATCGGCAATTTCTGTTACCGGACTTCTGACGACATGCTGGCAATAGACATCCCGGCGGCGGCAAAGATCGAATTGCCGCAGGGCTGTGTGGAAGTCGTTTCCGGCTATCCCTATGACGGCAACGTGACGGTCAACATCGTCAAAGGCGGCAAATTCACGCTCAAAGTCAGGATCCCGCAGTGGTGCAAAAAAGTTTCAGACATGCCGCAAACCGGAATTGTGACCGGCAACTATTGGGAATTGACAAAAGAGTTCACTGACGGAGAAAGTTTCAACTTCAACTTTGACATGCAGACGGTTCCGTTTTTTTCAACAGTCCCCTCTCTGAGCAGTCAGGCGGCACTCTGCCGCGGACCGCTGGTCTACTGCGTGGAGATGCCTTTTACGTCGGAAGTTTCCCCGTTTGAGTTGATATTGAATCAGGAGTGCCGTTTTGAAACCGTCGCCGTTCCGGATCTGCCGGAAGGGTGTTTGGGCATAAAATTTACCGCTCTGCGCTTGACTAAGCCGGAAACACTCTACTCCGATACTCCGGGCAAACTGGAAAATATTTCCGTTACTGCCATTCCTTACGCGTTCTGGCAGAACCGGGAAAAATCTGAAATGACCGTTTTCATGCCTTTCTATCATAAGTAACAACCCCAAACACAAGGAGAAAAAATATGAAAACGAACGGAAGCCTTCCCTCTCTTAAAAAATCCATTAGTTTCACCTTGATCGAACTTCCCGTGGTCACCTCACAACTCTGCCGTGATTTTTTCAAACGCTTTATTTGTACGGATCAGTACGGATGTGTACGGAAACATACGGAGAGTGCCGCTCACAAAAATACGCCGCATCATACTTGCAAAGCAA
>SUWK01000007.1 GCA_015061525.1 Lentisphaerota bacterium | reverse complement strand
TGAGCGGAGGACGAGCAATAAGCCGCGAGCGACCGGAAAGAGTGCCAAAGGCACTCGCCCCGGGAGCGCAGGCGCAATAACTTAATGGAAGAACCCAATGCCCCGCAACAGTCACGGGAAGGCTCTTTAGGGAGGGGAGTTTGAGGGGAGGGAAACGCAGTGTCCCGCCCCTCAAGCAAACTGAACGCTGCTAACACCCTCCACAACTTGCGTGCGCAATATGTTGTCAACCTATATTGGTAACAGAGCTTTACAAAAAAATGCCGTTTTATCGGTTTTTATGGCAGAAAAAGTTCTGTTTTTGATATAAAAATACCTGATAACCGGTATCCGCCAAGCCAGGGAAAAGCACCGTTACTTACGGCCCCAGATTATCAGGATCAAGCCGGATATGCAGCCGAGCATGCCGATAATGGTGGAAAGATTATATTTTTCTTTCCATTTTAAGCGGCAGAACAACGAAAAAGTTCCGACATTGATACCGACCAGCATTGGCCATGCCAATGAGGACATCCCGGCTTTCTGCATATAAGCCAACGCCCTGACCAGCAGAAAATACTGCACCAGTGCCGTAAATACCCAAAATCCCATGACTTGCAGGACTTTTTTGGGGAAATGCCAGAATTTCTGCTGTCGCGGTGCGATTCTATTTTCCACCAGAGATGCCAGAAAATTGCCGATACCGCAGAACGTCATCAGACAGGGGACCAGCACACCAGCTTTGTGGACGTTTTCCGGCAGCAGTGCCGTACCGGACAAAATTATCTGATACGCTCCGGAAAACAGCATCGAACACAACGCTGCCGGGAGCCATTTTTTCAAATTAGGGGCATCCGGCCCTTTTTTGCCGGAAAGCGCGATCAACGCCAATGCCGAAATCATCAGCACCGCTCCGGCAAAGTTGACGATACTCACCTTTTCATGCAGGAACAAGATCCCCCAAAACATCGACAGCATCGACGCCGAATTACGGATCGCTACCGTCAAGCCGTTATGACCCCACTTGAATGCACAGACCAATGCCCCTTGCGACATTACATTTACCAGTGCTATGCCGCCGGTCATCAGCAATACCGGCAGCCAGTTTATATCCGGAACAATGCTCCATTCAGGAAATATCATCCATGCCGCTGATCCGGCAATCAGATTGCTGACGGTGTAAAATTGAAAAAATGATATCTGTTCTCTGGCAATTCTGCTGACGATCATGTAAACCGAAGCCATCGCACAACCGCTTAACAGCGTAAATAAAACTGCAGTAACGATCATTTCTGTAAGATCCCTGTTTATTATTGTCTCAATTGTTGTGAAAAATCAAACCCGTACCGGCTTGGTTGACAAATCACAACTTATGTGATATGTTCACTACTGTCCGGTAAAAATTACCGGAGTTAATTGAAATTGTCGGGACTTGTTATATATTAAAAACGCTCAAATCTTTAATATTTAACACGAAAGTCCCGAACAGCGTATTACAATAGCATCTATTCTCAACTTTTCAACTTCATTCCCCGATATCGTTTTAAAAAATCGTAAAATAAGTCAGGCGGAGACCGATACTGTAAGCATTTCACCGCATGGAAACAATTTCTAACCTTGCTCTTTGCTCAAATTTCCGGCAAGGATTCTTTGCGGGAAATTGAAAACGCTCTGCTTGCCAACCACAAACGGCTTTATCACCTTGGCATAGAAGCCGTGGCAAAATCCACGCTTTCCGAAGCGATGAACCGCCGTAATCCGGAAATATTCAAAGCATTGTTTGAAGAACTCCTTGATCGCGTTATGGCATACGCTCCACGAATTTCTCGGACAGCATCATGAACCAAATAAAAAACTTAGTGTTTTGCGGGATGAAATCATTTGGTACACAGGTTTTCAGTCGGTGAAGAAATACCCGGGAGAACTGCGTCTGATTGAGTTTCGGGACGGAGAAAGCGGAAAAACTTATCAGTTTATTACCAACAATTTCCGCATTGCAGCGTATTCAATCGCAGATATTTACAAACAAAGATGGCAAATCGAACTCTTTTTCAAATGGATCAAACAGAATTTGAAAATCCAAAGCTTTCTCGGGACAAGCGAAAACGCTGTAATGTCGCAAATTTGGGTGGCAATGATCCATTATCTGCTGATTGCCTATCTCAAATTTCTGCATGGGTTCAAGTTGGGGATGACGAAGCTGACAAACCGTATTCGTGATACCTTTATGCAAAACCAATCATTGCTGGAAGTCTTGTCGCTTGACCGAAAAATCCTTGAAAAGCCGCCAAACTGGAATTTGCCAGTCCAAGAGGAACTTTTCAGCCCATTATTGCTCTGAAATTTTTACCGGACAGCAGTGCTCTTAATCATCACTCTAAAGTTGATTTTTCCCCGGTAGACGGTACGACATTGGGGGCGGATCGGGTGGCAAATGCGATCGCTGCGGCAGAATTTTATAAACTTCCGGCGGCGGTGATCGATTGCGGTACGGCGGTCACTTTGGAAGTGATCGATGAAAAATACCGTTTTGTCGGCGGTGCGATCGCGCCCGGCCGTAAACTTCTGCGTCAGGCTCTGGCTTCCGGTACTGCCCAGCTGCCGGAAATTCCGCTGGGAATTGACATCCCGGAAAAAATTGGCCGCAATACTGTTGATGCAATACGTTTCGGAGTTGATGCCGGAATAATTGGCGTGGTTCGGGAGTGGTTGTCGGTGCTGCTGAAAATATACCCGGCATTGACGGTGATTTTGACCGGCGGAGATGGAAAATATTTTGCACCGTCATTTCCGGAAGCTTTTCTGTCCGATGAATTTTTTACTCTGCATGGGATTCGTCTTGCGGGGGGGTATTGAGCCGGTTGGCAAAATAGAGTCGGATTATTTGGTTCATCGGTTTACTGTTTTGTTCTGTATGGATTTCGTAACTCCGGTTGCGCAGATTGCAATATAACTCCATATACTTGCTGCTGTTGTAAAGCCGGAGAAATTCCCGGTCACTGATCTCCGGGGAATTTAAACGGTCGCGCAGTTGCGTGAAGCACTCGTAATCCTGATAAAAAGAGCGGAATTGCCGACTGAAATCATTATCCAGCTTTTCCGGCATGGTTTGATAAACCGCCTCAAAAATCTGCCGGAATCGGGGATGTAATCCGGGAATTTCGCCATTATAGTCCAACGTATTGTTGAATAGAGTTCTGGCAAGATTTAATTCACGTTGATCGATGTCCGGAGATGCACTGTCCGGAGGAGTTGTCATCAAGGATTTTTCTGAAAGAGTGCGTTTTTTTGGGGTGCCGGTGAAAAAGAAAACAGTTAATCCGGCGATGAGTAAAGTTATGATTGCCGGAATGGAAATTTGCCAAATCCGGTATGGTACTTTTTCCGGATTTTCAAATCTTGAGGTCGCCAGCTCCAGAGAGTTTATCAAATTTGTTATTGAGGAAAATCTCTTTTTCGGATGATCGGCACATCCGGTGATATAAAGTTTTCGGATGATTTTAAATTCTCCGGGATTGATCGTTTCCGGTGGAGAAGGGTATTTTGCGGCATCATTACGGCTGTATGCACAATAAAGGGTTTTGGCCAGAGCGTAACAATCCCTGTCGTATCCTGATTGCGGATCGGCGGGGATAAATCCGGCGGTCCCGGAGTTGCCGTCGGCAGAAAGTGTGCCGAAGTCGGAAAGTTTTGCCTGACCGTTGATAAAAATAATATTTTCCGGTTTGATATCTCCGTGAAATACGTTATGATCATGTAAGTGGCGGATCCCATATGCAATATTCAGCATGATCGACAGGATTTCTCCGGTTGTCATCCGGTCAGATTCGATACGGTATGCCAGGGTGTCGGGGCGGTATGAATTTTCTGAACCTGCATTGTCGGCCAGTTCCATGGTGTAGAAAAAATTGCCATCCGGCAGATTTCCGGTTTGATAGATTTGAGTGACTGCCGGATGCGCCGGCAGATCGCGCAAAATGGAAACAGCATCAAATTCTTTTTGCTGCCATCTGGAATTGATCGATTTCAGGGCCAGGAATTTACCGGTAATATCCTGAACCATAAAGATATCTCCGGCACCTCCGAGACCGATGCGGCAGATCATAGACAAGCCGGCCGGCAATTCCGGCGGCGGGGCAAGGTGATCGATATTCATAATATTGGCAGATCAAGTTCCGGATCGGCAGTTTTCAGTTGGGTGATGATTGTGCGCAAAGTTTCCAGACACCGTTTTTTACGGATGGTGACAGTGTTGGGTTTGGCGTTAAGTAACATGGCGACCTCTTTATCAGAGAGATTGCGCCGGAAGCAAAGTTCAAAAGTTTCAAATACTTCCGGTTGAACTTTCCGGCGCAACTCATCAATGGCCAATTCAAGCAGATTTGAACGGTATTCTGCGTTGAATATTTCTTCAAAATCAGCACGTGCCTTTTCTTCAGGAGCCGCTTTTTCCGGGGCAGGGGGGCAGTTGCGGAAGTAATCACAGATTTTATGATGGATTACACCGCCGAGATAAGTGCGGAAAAGGCCGTGTTTTGTCTTGGAATAAAGAAATGAGCCGTTGTTGAATATTCCAAGCATCACAGCCTGAATAATATCATCGGTATCTGCTGCCGGGACACCGCTTTTCAATGCGGTACTGTAGATGAGATTGCGGTAGACCGTGTAAAATTCCTGATATCCGACGGAATCGTTATTTTGCAGTTTATGTAAAAGAGTACTTCTTGTTGTATACATGATCATGATCCGGATAATTTGTCAGACAATCCAATATACATGTGATCAGGAATAAAATCAAGCAGAATAAAAATTTTCTGAAAATATTTGATTTTCATGTCATATTGCCGGATGTTTTTCCGATTATATACTCAAAGAATAAGTGTGTTGATCCGGGGGAAAGCTTAACTCATAAAAACACGCAATGCAAAACTAATTGATGTCAAAAAACTGTTTGACAAAATACTTTTTGAGAACTATATTATTACAAATAGCTTTGAAAGGAGGTTTTAAAAGCAGTTAAAAAAATAAATTTGACATCTTAAAACTGAAAAAAGTGCTGTTCTGATCGAAAAACTTGCAACCTTTTTTATTTGGAACTCCGGCACGCTTGAATCAGTGTATCCATACCCGTATACTGGGAATAATGGATGCGCGGTTTTGCTGTTGTGGAGTTCCGGGTTTTGCAAGTACCCTCGATTGACACAGCCAAGGCGGCGCATCTTTTTTTTGTGCCGGTACAAAGAGGCTTTTTTCTCGAGGTGAGAAAATTGAAAAATCCATAAAACAAAAAAAGGAGAAGTATTATGGAAAACTCGGGTGTGACGGTAATGGTCAATGTCGAAAAGAAAAAATCAAATGCAGCGTGGATTTGCGGTCTGATCGGTTTTATTACCAGTCTTCCAAACTCCTTTTGTGCAATGATTTGTGCAGGAGTGTCTGTGGCCGTGGAAGAATCCGCAGGCGGTGACGGCAGTGGCTCTGCCGGATATTTCTGGTTTATTGTATTAGTGAGTATTCTTTGCTTTGCTCTTTCTTTTATGGGAAAAAGCAAAAATTCTTTTGTTACCGGTTTGATTGTACTGCTTGGAGGTATTTTTATTCTGATAAACGGTTTTATCGGTTTTGGCAGTATGCTTTGGGGGACTGCGACCGGCGGTCTTTATATTGCCAGCGGGATCGTTTCAATTTTGAATAAAAAACGTGCTAATTGATGTTGCGGAGCAGGAGCATTTATGTTTCGCTATCTTGAGTTTTGGGGACAAAAAATTGCGATGTTTCCATTTTTTACCGGGATGGGAATATTAGCTTCTGCTTTTTTGATTTTTAATCAGTTAAAGGGAATGAGGGTGTCGGCAGAACGGGAAAATTTGTTGATGTCCGCCATTCCCTTTGTCTTTATATTTGGTGTTGCAGGCGGTTACATCGCTGATGCTGTTTTCCGGGGAGGTGTGAATGCATTGTTTGTCAATCCGTTTGGATATGGGTTGACATTTTTCGGATGGCTGACCGGGGGGATGCTTTTTCTTTTGATCTATTCCCGGATATCCGGTTTGAAATATGCTTATTTGTTAAATTTATTTTTACCGTCGTTTACTTTTGCTCAAGCCTTGGGCAGGATCGGTTGTTTTTTGGGCGGATGTTGTTATGGCCGGCCGGCAAAAATATGGGGAGTCAGTTATCCACCCGGTTCCGTTCCTTATATTCATCACGGAGCAACGCCGCTTGTGCCAATACAACTTTATGAAAGCGCATATTTGTTTGTTGTATTCATAATATTGTTTGGCTTGATCCGTTTCAAACATCGCGGGGCGTGGTATTTGATTCTTATGCCGGCTGGCAGATTTGTATTGGAATTTTTGAGAGATGATGAACGCGGGATTTTTTTATCCAATTTTTTATCTCCGTCTCAATGGATAAGTTTGATATTGGGAATTACAGGTGTGTGGTGGCTGTGTAAAATAAAATCAATGGAGAAAGAATTATGTCTGAAGAAAACAATGTGAATATGGTGCAATGTCCGTTTTGTGCTGAAAAAATCAATGTTTCTGCAAAAAAATGCCGTTATTGCGGCGAGATCGTCGATCCGGCTCTGCGTATTGTGACCGAGATGAAAAATGAATCAAAACCGGCAGTCAATATTGTTTCCGGTTCAGGGGTAAATATTGTTCCTGCTGGAAATAATTTTTCCTCTGCAGCAGGAGCGGTTGCGCCCAAACAACGGATAACATATATTTTGCTCGGTATTTTTCTGGGTGGTCTGGGGATTCATAATTTTTATGCCGGATATAGCGGTCGCGGTGTGGCGCAGTTGCTGATTTCTTTGCTTGTCGGTTGGTTAGTTCTGCCATTGGTTGCAGTTTGGATCTGGGTGATAATAGAAGTTTGCACCGTGGATAAGGATGCAGAAGGTAATTTGTTTCAAAATTGACAGCAATGGCGGCAAAGATCGGAAATATATTTCTGTTGTATCAGTTTATTGGTGACTTTCTTTGTTTGTTTTATAATTGCGATTTTTGTGTTGAATGAAGTTTTGCGATATGTGAAATGAGAATGTCGCATCGTAAAGAAAGCGGAATGGGGGTGCGCCAGAACTACTGCACTGATGGTGATTGATGCGCTTGAGAAAAAAGATTACAGTACGCTTGATGAGATTGATTCGGGATTGAGTAATAAATTACGGCGCAATGAACTGGATGTTACAAATCAAACAATAGAAAAAGGCTGTTGCTCACCTTTTTTGAGGTTTTGCAACAGCCCCATATAATACTGAACATTTCAGGGCGGGGAATATCAATAAAGAAAGAGGTTGAAATGAAAAAGTTTTTGATGATGTTGATGGCATTTGTCAGTGTTTTTGTCATGACCGGCTGCGGAGATGCTCCGGAAGATGTGGTGGCAAAATGGGGCGAAGCTGTTCTGGCTGGTGATAAGGCCGCTGCGGATGAATTGGTTACCGATGAATCCAAAAAGCTAAATGGTCTCATAATTCTGCTTGCTTCTGACGAGGATAAAAAAGTGGAAACAAGAAAAAAATTGGATGAATACCAGTCCGGAGAAATTGTGGTTGACGGCGATAATGCTGAAATTAAAGTTGAGGGCAAAACCGAAGTCCGCTTGAAAAAAGTTGACGGCAAATGGCTGATCGATTTGAAATCTCTTGTGCATACAAAAGATGACAGCGGGGAGAAAGAGTAAAAAATTTTTTAAGGTGATTTTACCTTGACAATATTTCCGGTTTTCAAAATATCCCGCCTTGTTTTTTGAAAACCGGTTTTTTTATTTGCATAAATCAGCAAGACCGGTTATAGTATAAAAGATTACCGACTGTAACCGGGAAAGGCAAAGATATGAAAAAGTTTCTGATGGCATTGAGTGTGTTGGGGTGTATGTTGATCATGTCCGGTTGTGCTGAAACTCCGCAGCAGGTCGCTCAAAAATGGGGCGAAGCGATTATAAATGGCGATTTGGCAGCCGCCAACAACTATTCTTCACCGGAAACCCATCAGGTCAACGAGACTATTATCAAAGATATGGCTGAAAATGCTGAACATCGCGCCACCTTTGAGGCACATTTACAGCAGGTTGCGAATTCGGAGGTATTTATTGATGGAGATGTCGCCCAGATCATCATCGATGGCAAAGCGGCATTGGCTCTGGTAAAAGTCGATGGCGATTGGAAAGTGCATATCAACGTGCAAAAAGGAGGGAGCGCAGAACCAACTGAAAGTGAGGCTGAGGCCGCCGCCAAAGCTCAAGCTGATGTTAACAGTAAGCGCGATTCTGAATGAAATCACGAGGTTGGTTAAAATGAGAAAATTTTATTTTGTATCACTGCTGTCCGGTAAAAATTTCAGCCCATTATTGCTCTGAAATTTTTACCGGACAGCAGTGTGATATGTTTTATACGTTAATAGAACGGTTTGTCTATAAACTCCTGCTTGAATTTCACAAAATTTGGACATTATCACTTTCTTTTGAACTGAAAGAAACCATAAATGGCGGGATGTAATCTTTGACCGCAGAATCCGAATCCTGTACAAATCCGTCCTCAATTCCGGAAGCAAAAAGGGCAGCTTCTGCAGTTTCGTATTCAAAATCGGTGATTCTGCGGTTGAGTTCCGGATAGTTTTCCTCTGAAACCAGACCGCATGGCAGATATTGGTGCATCAGCGAGAACATCACCTGTCCCGGCCGGTATTTTTTTGCGACGTATTCAATTATCCGCAGGGTATTTTCCAACGCTCCGGGCAATATCAGATGGCGGATTATCACTCCACGCTTCATCAATCCGTCATCACCGATAATGAAATCCCCCGTTTGGCGGTACATTTCGTCAATCGCAGCAGCGGCAACTTCAAAATAATCTTTTGCCTGACTGTAGCGCAGAGCAAGGGAGTTGTCGATATATTTCAAATCCGGCAGATAGATATCCGCTTTATTCTCCATCATCCGGAGCGTTTCGGGCAATTCATAGCCGTTGCTGTTGTAAACTACCGGTACCGGCAGAGGATCATTCAATGATTCCGCGATCACCGGCACAAAGTGACCGGGCGTAACCAGATTGATGTTGTGCGCTCCTTTACCGGTCAATTCCAAATAGAGCTCGCGAAGTGATCCGGCAGTAAACTCTTTTCCGGAACAACCTGAACTTATCGCGTGATTCTGGCAAAAGACACAGTGCAGATTGCATCCGGCAAAAAACACTGTTCCGCTGCCTCTGTCACCGCTGATGACCGGCTCTTCCCAATGGTGCAGACCGATACCGGAAACGACCGCGTTGTACGGACAGCGGCAAACCCCCGGCAATTCCACAGCTCCGGCAGCAGAAAAAGGACGCGCCGCTTGACAGCGGCGCGGACAAACGGCACATTTTTCACTCATGCGTGACAACTCTTACTGATCCGCTGCTGCATTTCCGGCATCTTCACTGTTTTGTTCCGGTGCAGATTCTTCAATATCCTGGATCAGCACGTGAACATTAGTGACATTCATACCGGTGGTTCTTTCCACTTCAGCAATGACCGCTTTCTGAACTTCGGTCGCGACTTCAGGTATCCGCACTCCGAATTTCAGCACCACCTTGATTTCGATATCCACATTGTTATCTTCATCAAGATTGATGGTGATATTGCGGGCCTGCATCCGGCGGCTGCCGACAAATTCAGCAATATTATCCACAAAAGAATTTCCGGCAAGCCGGGAAACACCCTCAACCATCAAAGTGGCACGGCGGGCAAGAGAAGCGATGACCCCCTCATGGATCCTGATATCCCCCATTTCGGTATCGTCGATCACGGTAGTTGCATTATGCTCCTGGGAGTTTACGGACGGGGTTTTGTTATCGCTCATTTACTCTTCTCCTTATTTGCGCGGTTGTTGAGTTTCTGCAGTACGCTTTCCACGAATCCGGTATCGTATTTGCCTTCCACAAAATTCTTGCGGGACAAAATCTTGCGCTGGAAAGGAATCGTGGTCTTTACGCCTTTGACCACCAGTTCATCCAATGCCCGGTGGCAGACGGAAAGTGCCTCGGCACGGTCATGCCCCCAAACGATGAGCTTACCGATCAAACTGTCGTAGTACGGCGGAATGAAATAACCGCTGTACGCGTGGGTATCCATACGGACATTCGGACCGCCGGCAGGAATGAAAAGTTCGATCTTTCCGGGACATGGAGCAAAATTCCGTTCAGGATCTTCCGCATTGATACGGCACTCAATAGCATGACCGCGGAACTCCACATCTTTTTGACGGATACGGAGTTTTTCCCCGGCAGCGATCTTGATCTGTGCCTGAACCAGGTCGATGCCGGTGATCATCTCGGAAACCGGATGTTCAACCTGGATACGGGTGTTCATTTCCATGAAGTAGAATTTTTCCGGATCAGCCGGATCAAGGAGGAACTCAATCGTTCCGGCACTGGTATAATTGGCAGCTTTGGCAGCTTTGATTGCCGCCAGACCGATCTTCTCGCGCACTTTGCTGCTGATGCCGGGGGACGGAGTTTCTTCTATAAGTTTCTGATTGCGCCGCTGCACAGAACAGTCACGCTCTCCGAGGTGGATGACATTACCATAGTTGTCAGCAAGGATCTGCACTTCGATATGGCGCGGATTGACCAGAAATTTCTCAATATAAAGATCACCGTTGCCAAAAGCATTTTCAGCCTCGGTTTTGGCAGAGTGGAAACCCTGCAGCAAGCTCACTTCATTGTGGGCTATACGCATACCGCGTCCACCGCCGCCGGCAACAGCTTTGACAATCACCGGATATCCCAGCTTACGTGCCCACTGCAATGCCTCTTTTTCGTCGCGGATAACGCCGTCACTGCCCGGAGTGGTCTTGACTCCGGCTTTTTTCATCGTGTCACGGGCAACAGCTTTATCCCCGAGAGCTTTCATTGCTTCCGGAGTAGGCCCGATAAAAGCGATGCCATGACGGCGGCACGCTTCGGCAAAATAGGGGTTTTCGGAAAGGAACCCGTAACCGGGATGGATCGCATCGACATCACAAATTGCAGCAACGGTGAGCAACCTTTCAATAAGCAAATAGCTTTCGCCCGGCGGAGGGGCACCGATACAAACGGCTTCATCTGCCATTTTCACCGGCAGACTCTCGGCATCCGCTTTGGAATAGACCATAACAGTCCGGACACCGAGTTCCCGGCAGGCGCGGATGATCCGCACCGCAATTTCGCCGCGGTTGGCGATCATTACTTTGTTGAACATATTGTATATCTCCTCTGCGCGGAATGCGACAAGGGGTTTTTTATTCCAGAACAAACATCGGCTGACCGAACTCGACCGGCTGACCGTTTTCAATCAGGATATCTTTGATCACACCGGATTTTTCAGCTTTGACTTCGTTCATCACCTTCATCGCTTCGATAATGCAAAGCGTGGTGTCAGGATTCACCCGGTCACCGATCTGAACAAAAGGAGCGGAATCCGGACTGGCAGCTTTGTAGAATGTTCCGACCAGCGGGGAGTCGATCGTCACTGCCGGAACTGCCGGGGCAGCGGCAGGAGCAGCGGCAGCAGGAGCGGCAGGAGCAGCGGCGGCAGGAGCAGCGGGGAGCGCGGAAACTGCCGGCATGACCACCGGAGCGGCAGCATCACAGCCGCGGCGCAGGAAAATGCGGTCTTCACCGGATTCAACTTTCATTTCAGTAAGACTGAACTCATCCATCAGCTCTACCAGATTGCGGATCTCTTCAACATTCATGGTGAATTTCCTTTTTGTTTTTTTATATCCGAGAAATATTACTTGTTTTTCTGCAAAATTTCAGCGTGCAATGCCCGCAGTGCCAGTAAATAGGAGTTTTTGCCGAATCCGGCGATAACCCCCAGACAGACCGGGGCAATAAATGAATGGTGCCGGAACTCCTCACGGCGGGCAGTATTGCTCAAATGCACCTCGATTGCCGGCAGAGCAACCGCACTGATCGCATCACGCAATGCCACAGAGGTATGCGTGTAAGCTGCAGCATTGATAATGATCCCGTCAAAGCCGCCAGCAGCAGCTTCGCCGATACGGCTGACCAATTCGCCCTCGACATTGGATTGGAACGCCTCAATGGTACAGCCAAGTTCAGCAGCCAGAGCTTTCACCTCACCGATGATGCTGTCAAGCGTATCCGAGCCGTATATCCCCGGTTCACGGGTTCCGAGCAGCTGCAGATTGGGACCGTTTATAAGCAGGATTTTCATATATACCTGTACGTTATTCCGAAATCAACTTCTGATGTCATGGTAATAACATATCATCAAAAAGCTGTTTTTTCAAGTTTTATTGCTATTTAAATATCTATTAAATATCTCTATTACTCAGGATAACTGTCGCCACGGCGTAATGTTTCTCATGGCTGATGGAAACATTTATATCAGTTATTCCCAATTTTCCGGCGGTAACAGCGGCGGCTCCGGAAAAACTCATCACCGGACAACCGCGCTCATCGTTGAGTATTTCGATATCAGTAAAAGCACAATTTTCGCCGATGCCGCACCCCAATGCTTTGGCAGCGGCCTCTTTGGCAGCCCAGCGTCCGGCAAAAAAAGCAGTTTTATCTTTTTTACCATCAGCGATCTGCAGTTCTTTTGCAGTACATACCCGTCCGGCAAAACTTTCCTGATGCCGCGAAATCACTCCGGAAATCCGATCGATCTCCACGATATCTGTACCCAATCCTGCTATATTCATAAATCGTATTCCTGCATTGAAATATCTGCCGTCAACAGCGGATTTTCACACCTGGCTGCAATTTACTCCGCTCCGGGCAATGCTCCGCCGCCTTGCGGCATTTTTTCACCCGATCCCGGCAGATCGACACTCACTTTGCATTGAGAACAGCGTTCAGCCGGTTCCGGTGAGCAAAATACCGCACCAGCTTGGCTGCCGCCTGGATCTCCGCATTCTTCCGGCTGTTGCCGGCTCCGATGGCAGAGTAATTCGCCACCGCAACTTCCACCTCGTACCACGGTGCATGCTGCGGTCCTTTGGCTGAAAAAAGTTTATATAACGGTGTCCGGTGCCACCGGCTCTGCGAAAACTCCTGCAGTCTTCCCTTCGGATTGAGAGTATTCAGCAGTTCCTGCGGTTCAGCGAACTCCACCTCAAAGGCCGGAACAATGAATTTTCCGGCATGTTCCATACCGCAGGCAAGATAAAGTGCCCCGATAACCGCTTCAAAAAGATCACACAACGTGGAATCCCGATCATTTCCGCCACACTCTTTTTCACCGTTGCCGATGAGCAAATAAGAACCCAACTCCATCTTTCTGGCTATCTTCGCCAGAGTTTCCTCGCAGGAAAGAGCGGAGCGGATCTTGGTCAGATCCCCTTCCGGCAGATCAGGATAACGCCGGAAAAGATATTCTGTAAGTACGATCTCCAAAACAGCATCCCCGAGAAATTCCATACGCTGATTGTCGTAATTCAAGTGATGTTCCACAGCGTATGTCCGGTGAGTCAATGCTTCTTTCAAAAGCGGCAGATCTTTTTGTGCAATGCCCAGAATTCTGCCGAGAACGGGGATCTTTTCAATACTCATAATGTTTCCTTGACCGGTCGATAAATTTCTGTGTCAACGGCAAAGTTTCCTCCAGCGACGGCGTGACAACAGCGTATTTGCTGTAATTCTGCAAAACCTGTTCCGTAAAATCTTCCGTCTCATCCCACTTGCGGCAGCAGAGCAGAAAACCGCTCGCAAATCTGGCAAGTTCTCTGGCGCGCAAAGCTGCTTTCAACGGCTGACCGGTCAAACGCATACCATCCAAATCGATCATACCGATCATACCGCTTTTATCCAAATACAAATTGCGCATATTCAAATCGCCGTGCAATGCCCCGGAATCGTGAAGCGCAGCGAGCTGCGGCAGAAACTCCGACAGAAGCTGTTGCCGGATACTTTCACGGTCACTTGACTGATGGATGACCAGATTCAACACCTTTTCACCCTCTTTGAACAATTCGGTCACCAGATACTCACGGCGGCGCACTCCACGGTACTCAGTCAGTATCGCCACCACCGGCGGGGTGGGGATGCCCAGTTTATTCAGATGTTCCGCCCCTCGCAGAACAGTCTGCAGACGTGAGGTTTTGAACAATCTCCGCAATTGAGTGAAAAATCCCGGCAGATTGTATCTTTTGACAAAAAATCCCCCGGCTCTGGCAACAGTTATTTTCGGACGATCCTGAATAAAATCACTTTCAGGATCGTCCAACTCAAGACATACTGCCGTTATCCCGGTCACTCCGGCACGGAGTTTCCCGCACCAGAATGCCCCGGAATCTTTATGGAAAAACGGCTGCAGTGTTTCCATGATCAAACGGCAGAGTCAGTATATTCCGCGCTCAATAACGTTTCTGTTTGCTGCGGGCAAGCACGCGCAGACGCAGACCGTTAAGACGGATGAAACCGGAGGCGTCCTTGTGATCGTAGACCTCCGCACCCTCAAAGCTGGCGATCTCGTCATCATAGAGGCTGTATTCACTGCGGCGGCCGGTCACGTGGCAGGCACCCTTGTAGAGTTTCACGCGGACGTCACCGGTGACGAATTTCTGACTTTCGGTGATCATCACCTGCAGCATTTCGCGCTCGGGAGCATACCAGAAACCATTGTAGATCATATCCGCATAACGGGGGATCAGGCTGTCGCGCAGGTGCATGACTTCACGGTCGAGAGTGATCTCTTCCAAACCGCGGTGCGCCGCCTGCAGAATGGTACCGGCGGGAGTTTCATAAACACCGCGGGATTTCATACCGACGAAACGGTTTTCCACGATATCGATTCTGCCGACCGCATGTTTTTTACCCATGGCATTGAGAGTACGCATGATATTGGCAGGACTGTACTCTTTGCCGTCGATTTTGACCGGAATACCTTTTTCAAAGGTGATGACCACATCATCCGGAGTATCGGCAGCTTTGGAAAGCGGCTCGGTCATCACGGCGATATCTTCGGGGAATTCGTTCCACGGATCTTCCAGAATACCGCCCTCAAAGCTGATGTGCAGCAAGTTGCGGTCCATGCTGTAGGGTTTCTTGGCGGAAACAGTCACCGGGATGTTGTGCTTTTTGGCATATTCGATCATATCCATACGACCGGTGAAGTGCCAGTTGGGATCGCGCCAGGCAGCGATGATTTTGATGGAGGGGTCGATCGCTGCAGCGTTGAGTTCAAAACGCACCTGATCGTTGCCTTTGCCGGTAGCTCCGTGGCAGATGGCATCAGCTCCCTCGGCCTTGGCGACTTCGACCAGACGTTTGGCAATCAGCGGACGGGCAATGGAAGTACCCAGCAGATAGTTGTTCTCATAGATCGCTTCACCCTGGAGCATCGGGAAGATGAAATCCCGGGCAAACTCTTCATTGAGGTCATCGATGATGCATTTGCTGGCACCGGTGGCGATAGCTTTGGCTTCCAGACCGTCAAGTTCCTCCTGCTGACCGACGTCGGCACAGTAACAAATGACTTCTGCATTGTAGGTCTCTTTGACCCATTTGACGATCACGGAGGTGTCCAGACCGCCGGAATACGCGACTACGACTTTCATTTTTCTCTCCTGAAAAATAGTTAATTTGCGGCTTTTTTGCCGGAACTGCTTTTATTTTGCCGATATGGCATTTATATTAATATAGTACACGAAAAGCAAAAATAAAAGTTATTATCAGGCATTATGGCGGAATTTTTTGAGCAGATATGTGAAGTTTTGGCAAAAACCGGTAAAAAACATCCCGGTCAACTGGCACACAGTGAAGATATTCAGAACTTTTTCAACGAACTATCCAAGCCGGTTCCACCGGCAGTTCCGGACCCCGGCTTGCCGGTCACTGACCGGATGATGCCGGATAGCAAACCGGCTGCCGCCGCTCCCCGGCAAAAAGCAGTGGCTGCTCCTCTTTCGTCATCGGTTGCCGCTGATGCCCCGGAGAACTGCCGCGATCTGACATCACTTGCCGCAGCTCTCGGCAACTGCAGACGCTGTCCCCTTGCCGGCAACCGTCACAATATCGTTTTCGGGGAAGGCAATCCCGATGCCCGGCTGATGTTCGTCGGCGAAGCTCCCGGATACGATGAGGATATGCAGGGTCGCCCCTTTGTCGGCAAGGCCGGACAATTATTGGATAAGATGATCAACGCCATGCAGTTCACCCGGCAGGAGGTCTACATCGCCAACATCGTCAAATGCCGTCCGCACGATAACCGCACTCCCATGCCCGATGAGATCGACTGCTGTATCGGTTTTCTCCATCGTCAAATCGAACTGATCCGCCCGGAAGTCATCGTCGCTCTCGGTGCGACCGCCGCCAAAGCATTGTTGAAAACCACCAACGGTATCACCAATCTGCGCGGCAGATGGTGTTCCTATGAGAATATCCCGGTCATGCCGACCTTTCACCCGGCGTTTCTGCTGCGGCAGGAGTCAGCAAAGCGTGAAGCGTGGCAGGATCTGCAGCTGGTAATGGCGCGTTTCGGCAAGGTTCACCGCCGCTGAAGTTCACAACGGATCGCTGATCTCCAGCTTATCCAGAGCTTCCTGACAGCCATCCAGAAACTTTCCCCACGCCTCCGGATCAACAAAAGCCAGCTTTTTTCCGGCGGCGAGCTGCTGATAACGCTCCGGAGTCTGATTCTGATTGGCATGGTTGCCGATAAAAACATCCACCTTCTCCTGACGGCAGCGGGCGATGCTTCTGCGGAATGCTCCGCGCCAATCTTCCGCAGCGAGATCATATTTGCGTATATAGTCTGACTGCATGGAATTAAGTCCCGCTCCGCCCATGGTTCCCGCCCGGTAAATCCTGCCTTCAAACTCAATATCCCAGAAGTAGGAAAATACCCCGGGAGTATGTCCCGGAGTAGCGGCGCAGTCGATCACCACATTACCCAATTTGATCCGGTCGCCGTCCTGCAGGATATGATCCGGCTCAAAAATGCCGTCAAAACTCATATTGTACTCCGGTGCCCAGGTAAGTTCCGGCCGTGTCCCGTTGACCATCGGCACATCACCTTCCCCGATAAAGGTTTCCGCCCCGGTCATCTCCACCAGCGCGCGTGTCGCGGCAGCATGATCGATGTGCCCGTGAGAGTGGATTATGTACCTGATATCCGACGGTTTGAATCCGCAGCGGTAAATGGAATCTATCAGCAAATACAACCCCTGCTGATAACCGCTGTCCAACAGGATCAAGCCGTCACCGGTATCGATCAGATGACTGGATGCTCCGGAAATTCCGGCAAAGTACGTATTACCCAGCAAATTAAAAGGAGTCATCGCCCCTTTCCACGGATATTCCATCATAACAGAAAAACTCCTCCGTATATTCTGCTTACTTTATGCTCAAAACGACTTTCACCGGTTTATCATCCGGGAAAACTACTTTTTCAACCGTCAGCAGACCATCTTTATCCAGTTGGATCACACGCTCCTGACCGTTGACGGAAACTTTGATCTTCTCCCCGGCTCCGGGCAGAAATTTCTGACGGCGGCGCAAAGTGACATCGGCAGTTACCGGATACTTCATATCCGGGTGTCCGGCACTCAAAGTGATCTCGTAACGCTCCGGCAGATCCACAATATCCTGCCACTTCATTCCCCGGTTGATCCAACCGCTCAGGTCACCGTCAGTATACGAACCGTTACCGTAATTGCCGTTGTCGCTGGAGTTGGAAAATGCCGGATAACTCAAATCCAGCCGGTAGAGCTGAAAGATCTCTTTGAAGTCATACGTCATATCTTTGGGGCGGTCACCTGACATACCGTGATGGCTGTTGTTCCAGAATACGGTTAACGCCTGTTTTGCCTGATTGGCAGCACGGTAAAACGGCGGATTGTTCTCCCATGGGATCGAACCGTCGTTTCTGCCGTTGGTGACGAAAAGCGGGGAGATGTCCACTGCCGGACGGCCGATATTCAATGCTCCGTCACCATAGACCAGCAGATCTGTACCATCAGGCATCCGGGCGGGATTTTTTGCACTGAATTTACCGACACTGCACTGCATACGGAAAGCGGAGTGCCCGACACCGCGGTGCTTTTTCCAACTGTAGGAGTAGACCGGAACCAGAGCGACGGCAGCTGCGAACTTTTCAGGAAAATGCGTAACCATCTGAACAGTTCCGCTGCCGCCCATGGAACCGCCGGTAATGTAAGTACGCATCGGATCGGTTCCCAGATAATCCTGCGCCCACTTCACCAGATAAAGCAAATAGCGTTCAGTAAAGTTGTCAAATTTGTATTCCGGTCCGGCGATACTGACAGCGATATCCGGGTTGTAGCCGAACCAGAATGTGGCGACCGCCGGAACTTTGTCGCGTGAATCGGACAACTCCTTATCTTCCATCGTTCTGCCGATCCAGATGCGGTCATTTACTATCAACTCCACCCGGTCAGAACGGATGGCAGTGGTAAATTTGAAAGGTATCCCCTCCCGCCATGCCAGCTGACGCGGAGCAAAGAGCAGATGAGTACCGACTTTGTTGCCGCGCGAATCGATACCGGCTCCGCCGCCTCTGCCGTGCAGAACGACGACCAGCGGTTTATTTTTACCGCTGCCGGCAGGCATCGGACGGGAACGCAGACAAATCGGCATGGCTTTGCCTTCTTTCACCTCAACCGGCACAGAGCTGGAACATTGCGCGAGGATCTTATCGTCTGTTCCCTTGTGCAGAGTAACGGTATAGTAGCGTTTACCGGTCTGACCTTTTCCGGGAGTATGGACGTGCAGACCGCCATCCGGAGAAATTGGCGCACTGCCCTCTTTAATGACAAAACCGGTAACTTTCCGCCGTTTGTCACTTTCCGAGGCAACGGAACCTGCGAATATCTCCTCACCTTTCTGTTTGGAAGTGCGCGGCACGATGAATGAATCAATATCCAGCCACCAGTCACGCGCACTCCGGGGATTGAGCAGAGCCGCGATCTTCTCGCCGCGCTCCCCCGGAGTGTCAGAACTCCACACACTCAATCTGCCATCAGCAGGAATATTTTTTTCCTGCCACTGCAGAAACACCTGACCGTCACGGTATTCAGCTGTCAGAGCGGAAAGTTCCGGCACATCCCCCGCGACGGCACAACCCATCATGGCAAGAACAGAACACAAAGCAGATAAATTTTTTCTCATGAATACATGCCCTCATGTTTTTCTGAAATGAACTGTTCTTACTTTAGCACCAATTACCGCTTTTTCAACTGCTGTGTACCGCAGTAAAATTGAAAAAACGGTAAAAAAAAGAAATTACGTTTGAAAATATCATGCGAAGGAGTATATTATGTCTGTTAAATATTATCATTATGCGGAGAATATATGCTTTCAAGAAAGTGGGAACTGAAGCGCGATCAGGTCTACGTACTGGTTTCGAAAGACTTCAAGCTGAAATACAATTCAACAGCGTTGGGTTTTCTCTGGTCTCTGCTGGTGCCGGTTTTCTCCAGTGTGATCTACTACTTTGTTTTCGGTATCATGATGCGTTTCAATGCGCCGAATTATCCGCTTTACCTTTTAAGCGGTACTTTTCTGTGGCAGTTCTTTTCCAACGTGGTCACCATGAACGGCAGAGTCCTGCTGAACAATGCCAATTTGCTGAAAAAAACCTCTTTTGACCGCAAGCTGCTGGTCTGGGGAACCTATTTCACAGAAAGTATCCATCTGCTTTTGATAATCCCCATCCTTTTCGGCATCATGATGATATACAATGTCACGCCAAACTGGATCACCACTCTGCCCAATCTGTTCGTATGTCTGACGCTGCTGATGTTTTTCGCCGTCGGTCTGGGATATGCCTATGCGGCAGCGAACATCTATTTCCGCGATCTGGAGCGGGTCATCGGCATATTTATGCAGATGTGGATGTTCATCACACCGATCTTCATCCCGGAAAACCGGATACCGGAAAAATACGCCTGGATCTATGTGGTCAATCCCATGGCCGGTATCGTGAGAATCTGGCGCAACGTCTTTTACAATCCCGGAATAGATGTCGCTTCCTGGGGAGTATTGTCTCTGGTCTGCCTCGGAGTATTCCTGCTCGGAAGATTCATCTTCATCAAGCTGCAGGGCAGTTTCACGGAAATGATGTGAGAATGAAAGAATATGAGTGAAAATATTATCGAAATCCGCAATCTGACCAAAAAATTTGTCATGCAAAGACGCCATTACGGCATGAAAAATATCCTGCTGCATCTGCCGCAGTATATCAAAGACCGCACCAATGCCAAGGTGTTCACCGCTCTGAACAATATCAATCTGGATATCAAACCGGGCGAAAGAATAGGACTAACCGGCCACAACGGCTGCGGCAAGACTACTTTGCTCTCCATTATCGGCGGAGTTTACAACCGCTATCAGGGTACTTGCAAAGTCCGCGGCAAAGTGTCGATGATGCTGGCTCTGGGTGCCGGTTTCTGTATGCAGCTTTCCGGCAGAGAGAATATCGCCCTCAACGGTATCCTGCAGGGCAAAACCCGCCGGGAGATCAACGGACTGATGAAAGATATCATCGACTTCGCCGAAGTCGGCGATTTTATTGATGCTCCCATGTATCAGTATTCTTCCGGTATGCAGGCGCGGCTCGGCTTCGGAATTATTACCGCTATCGAACCGGAAATATTGCTGGTGGATGAAGTTATGGCTGTCGGAGATGCCAACTTCCGTGAAAAATGCGGCGAAAGAATGAAAAAACTGCTGGAAAATGGAACCACCTTGATTCTGGTTTCCCACAATCAAAGTGATATCGACCGTTACTGCGACCGGGTGATCCGGCTCGACCATGGCAAACTGGTCAGCGATCAGAAGAAAGAGTCAACTGCTGAAAAAATTTAACCGAACAGATCCGGGATCTGCAGCGGCAACGAATTATTGTTACGATTTTTTACAAAAATAAAGATAAAACCTTACAATTAAGAAAAGGATCTATTGTTATGGAGGCTTTTGAAAAACCAATTCTGGTTACCAGACCGTATTTTCCACCGCTGGAAGATTTTAAAGCGGAACTGGAAAAAATCTGGAAAAATCAGTTTTTGACCAATAACGGCCCGGTTCTTCAGGAGTTCCAGGCACGACTGAGCGAATATCTGGATATCCCCAAAAACCGTCTTGATCTTTTCAACAACGGTACTCTGGCTCTGGAAGTCGGTCTGTACGCGTTGGATTTGAGCGGTTATGAGGTAATCACCACACCGTTCACTTTCGTCGCCACCGCCCATGCGATCAAACGTATCGGCGCGATCCCGGTATTCGCGGATATCGATCCGGAAAACCTCTGCCTGAGTCCGGAGGCGTGCGAAAAACTTATCACTCCCAAAACCCGGGCGATCGTGCCGGTACACGTTTACGGTCATCCCTGCGATGTTGAAGGTTTTGAGAAACTTGCAAAAAAATATGATCTCAAGATCATCTACGATGCCGCCCATGCTTTCGGAGTGCGGCTCAATGGCAGATCCATCGCCGATTACGGCGACATGTCCATGTTCAGTTTTCACCCGACAAAACTTTTCCACAGCTGCGAAGGCGGTCTGCTCGCTTTCGCTGACCCGGAACTGCAGGCGAACCTCGAACGGCTGCGCAACTTCGCCATCCTCTCGGAAACCAAATGTGTGGATGTCGGTACCAATGCCAAAATGAATGAATTGCAGGCAACTATGGGCAATCTGTGTCTGAATGCTGTCGACCGGCTGATCGCCTACCGCCGCAGTATCCACGAAACCTACGAACGCGCCTTTGCCGGATGCAGCAAAATCCGGATGGTCAGTGTCACATCTGCCAATTCCAGTGTCAAAGCAGCAACTCTTGTCCGCAACGATGCTTACTGCCCGGTGCTGTTTGACGATTTTGAAACCCGTGAAAAAGTCTACGCGGAACTGAAAAAATATAACGTATTCTCACGCAGATATTTCTACCCGCTGCTGACCGACTTCACCCCGTATCTCGACGGTAATGCAACTCCCATTGCCAAAGATGCCGCCGCCCGCGTGCTGACTCTGCCGACCTATGACAATCTGCATCTTAAAGATGTCCGCAAGATTGCAGAGATCATCAAAACCATCGTCGGAGAATAAATTTTCATCCGAAAATACGAGCAGAGAACAACTTATTTCCCGGGGAAGTCATGAGCGGTAAAAAAGAGATCGGCGGATATTTCAGCATTGAGTGTTTCCACACTCCGTTGTACCATTCCAATGGAGTAATGCTCAATTCCGGCAGAAATGCCCTGCGTCACATCCTGCGTACATGCGGTGTCGACACACTGTATGTACCTTTCTATACCTGTCCGGTCGTCTGGGAAGCGGTGCAGCTGGAAAAGTGCCGGATTATCTTTTACAGAGTAAACGATGATCTTCTGCCGGAAAGCGACCTGCCGCACGATGCCTTTATCCTTTACAACAACTACTTCGGCGTCAGCGGGAAAAAGGTTGAAGCAATGGCGGCACGTTACCCCAATCTGATCGTAGACAACGCCCAGAGTTTTTATTCTGCCCCCCGGGGACTGGCAGCTTTTTACAGTCCCCGTAAATTTTTTGGCCTGCCCGACGGAGGAATCGCGTTGTGCGGAAAAAATACTGCGGAAAACTATCCGCTTGACACCATGTCGCACACCCGGGCCTCCCATCTGCTCATCCGTCCCGATCTCGGGGCTCCTGCCGGTTATGCCCAATTCAGCGAAAACGATGATTCACTCTGCGGTGCAGATATTTTACAGATGTCACCGCTCACGCTGGCGATGATGGGCAATATCGACTACGATACCGCAAAACAACGGCGGTTGGAGAATTTCCGTTATCTCAATGAAAAACTGGAACCGGAAAAACTCTGGGATCTGGCAGAAGATGATGTCCCGATGGTATATCCTTATAAAACAGATGATCCGGAATTGCGTAAAAAGCTGATTTCAGAAAAGATTTTTGTGGCAGCTTACTGGCCCGGAATGGACAGTTGCTGCGAGCATTTACGGCAGTCCGTGCTGCCGCTGCCGCTGGATCAGCGGTATGATTTGGATGATATGAAACGCATAGTTGACAATATAAAGGAAAAGTAAATTATGAAAGAATCGATTTTTGTTTCCGGTGTTTCAGATTATGAGCTGACCTCACCGATGCCGGATGCACCGGTTTCAGCTCTGGACAAAGATGAGTTTGCCGAAATTCCGGAAGTGATCCCTGATCTTGCCGAAATCAACACCACCGTCACGGTCAATCAGGATGCGCTGCTGAATGATGATTTCTGCGTTTCCGCCGGTGAACGCGGGGAGATCGCCTACAACCGTTTCGTCAAACCGCCGACCAATGTCACGATCAGATTCCGGCTGCCGGAAACGATCAAAGATGAGGTCGATGAACACTTTGCTCCGCTTCACCGCAACAAGAGGAACCGCGTGCTGCCCCGTCAGAGCCGCTGTACTCAGAAACAGGCGGATACTTTCGTCTATCTGAGGCGCAAAACCATTCCGCTGCTCCGTGAAAAACTGGAAACTCTGCAGGAACTCAAAGCCTGCCGCGAGGGTAAAGAGTATCTGCTTACCATCCTGCTGACCACCTACAATCACGGCAACTCCATCGCCAAATGTCTGGACAGCATCCTTTCACAGGAAACAACCTACCCTTACATCATCCGGATCCTGGACGACTGCTCCACCGATAAAACCTCCGCTGTATGCGCCCAGTATGCTGAACAGTATCCTGACCGTATCGACTACTGTCCGGAACCGATCAACAGTGCCGCCATCAATATCACCGCCCATATGCGGAAGATCAAAACCAAATACTTCACCGTTATCGACGGCGATGACTTCTGGTGCTGTGACAACAAGATCCAGAAATCTCTGGACTTTCTGGAAAGCCACCCGGAATACGCGGCATACACTCACGATGCCCGTTTCCGCGATCTGGTCAAACACAAAGTGCAGTCCTACACTCACGACATTATCAAAGTGCGTCATCCGCAGAATACTTTCACCTTTGAAAACTACTTCTACACCCACGTTTCCACGCGTATCCACCGCAATGTGGTCGACTGGGAAAAAGAGTATCCGGATGTCCGTATGCGCGATATCTACGTTTTCTATCTGACTCTGGACAAAGGCCCGTTCTACTACGATGACACGATCATGTCCGAGTATACTTTTTCCGGCAGCGGAGCCTGGAGCAAGCAGAGCTTTACCGAAGTACAGTACTCCTACAACTACCGCCGGTACATCATCAACCGCTACACCAACTACCGTCATGATAAAGTTCTGCGTCAGGCGACCAACAGCCGTCTGCTCAATCTGATGGTGTTGTTCATGGGTAAAAAGCTCGGTTGGAAATTTTACACCAAATACCGCCGCAAAAAACTCATCCGCAACGTGGCGAAATTCGTCACGAAAGAATTCAACGGCAAACTGGACTTTATCGAATACAAACACGAGGATTATCCGGCACCGGAAAGAATCGTGCGCGACGAAGTTTTCGGTGACAGATTCTGAGTAATACGCTTTGGGAGAAGACCGATCATGTTCAATTGGCAAGGAAAACGGCTGCTGATCCTGGGCGCGACCAAGTTGATCGCAGAGATCGCCGCCGAAGCGAAACGCTGGGGTGCTTTTGTCGCCGTGGCAGACTACTTTGAGGATTCCCCGGCAAAGAAGATCGCAGACGAGGCTCTGCTGGTAGATGCAACCGATGTGGACACCCTCACGACCTATATCCGAGAAAATCATATCGACGGCGTGTTGACCGGTTTTGCCGACAGTCTGCTGCCGGCTTACATGGAGCTGTGCCGCCGCACCGGATTGCCCTGCTATCTGGATGATACCCAGCTGCGGTTCACCACAGATAAGGCATTTTTCAAAGAGCTGTGCCGCAAGTGCGGTATACCGGTGATCCGCGAATATGCCGATGGAGAAAAGATGAACTTTCCGGTATTGATCAAACCGGTGGACAACAGCGGAGCGCGGGGCATCTACATCTGTCACGATGAGGAGGAGTTCGCCCGCTGCCGGAAACTGGCTCTGGGATTTTCCAAATCCGGTCAATTGCTCGTTGAGGATTACCTCAATTATAACGAAGCCACTGCGTTTTACATCTTCATTGACGGCAAGGCTCATCTGGCGGCATTGGCGGATCGCCATGTGACTCCGGTCAAAGAGGGGGTCATCAGGCTGCCTTCCGGTTACACTTATCCGTCACCGGGAACGGAAAAATTTGTTGCACAATCACACGGCAAATTTGAAAAACTTTTCCGGGAACTGAATATCCGAAACGGCATCATGTTCCTGCAGGGATTCCTGACTGATGATATGGATTTCATCCCCTATGAATCCGGCTTCCGGGTGACCGGCAGTCTGGAGTTCCGGATATTTGAAGCAGAGTGCAGATTCAACTCTCTGGCGATGCTCATCAACTTCGCATTGACCGGCAGCATGGTCACGGAGGATATTTCAGAAAAAATCAATCCGTTCTTCCCGGAAGAAGCATACAATATCAGCTGTCTGATGAAACCGGGCAAGATCGCAAAAATCGAAGGAGCAGAGGAACTTGCCGCTTTGGAAAACGTCAAAGACTGTTTCTACTCCTACGATGCCGGTGATGAATTGCCGCAGGAAAACTGGGGCCGTCTGGCGCAGATCGCGCTGCGCGTGCAGGTGACCGGCGGAAAAGAAGGATACCGTAAAGTGGTCGAAACGATGAAAAAATCCACCCGTATCCTCGATCCGGACGGCAATGAACTGCTTATCAATAAAGAGATCGTCAGGTGAAAGAGATGTTGAAAACTGTTGTTATCACCGGTGCCGCCGGAGTGCTGGGCAGTGATCTGGTACGGAAATTTACTGCAGACCCGGCTGTTACTGTTTACGCCTTATCCTCCAATCCGGCAAGATTTCCGGCGGAGTTCTGTGCCGCTCCGAATATCCGTATCTGTTCCAACGATGACCTTTTTGACGGAAAAATTCCGCTGGAAACAGTTGATTGTCTTAT
Source organism: Lentisphaerota bacterium (assembly GCA_015061525.1). GTDB lineage: Bacteria > Verrucomicrobiota > Lentisphaeria > Victivallales > Victivallaceae > UBA1784. The sequence goes on along the minus strand of SUWK01000007.1, from coordinate 36,342 downwards.
CCATGCGGCATTTGCCCGTTCCCAGAACGGCACCGAACTGGTTTCCAGCATAAATTTCACCCGGAAGGTCTTTGAGTGTTCGGTCAACAAGGTCAAACGTTTTATAAATGTTTCCACGCAGGGAGTTTACGGAGGATCTACACCGACCAGATCTTCAGAGGATGATCCGATCAACCCTGCCGATCTTTACTCAATGGCGAAATATGCCTGTGAAGAGCTGGCGCGGATAATTTTCAATAATTCCACGACCGCAGTGACCAATATCCGTCTTGCCAGTCTGATGGGTGAGCGTTACATGAACCATCTGGTAGCGAAGATCACCCGCGCCGCACTGGATACGCATGTGATCAAAGTTGCCGGAGGAACGCAGAGATTTTCGTTCCTGCATTCCGATGATGCCGTAGATGGTATTTTCACTGTGGCAACCAGTGACGCAGAGAAGTGGAAGTGGCTCTACAATCTGGGTACTGACGGCGGGATCGTGCTGACAGATATCGCCCGGGGCATCTCTGAAGCCGTCGGTGAAGCGGTCGGGAAAAAGATCCCGCTGGAGTTCCGTGAAAGCAATGATGCCCATACGATCTCTCTGAATATGTCCAGAATGAAGCAGGATTTCAACTGGCAGGCGCAGAGAACTCTCGTCGATGCCGCCGCCGGGATCATCCGGAAAATACAAGCTGCAAAGGGGCAGTGAAGATCAATGCACTTTGAAAAGAAAGTTTCCGTCATCTGCATGACCTACAATCACAAGGCATTTATCCGCAAATGTCTTGATGGTTTCGTCATGCAGAAGACCGCCTTTCCTTTTGAAGTGATCGTTCACGATGATGCATCCACTGATGGAACGGCACAGATCATAACCGAATACGCGGAAAAATATCCCGATATCATCTGTCCGGTACTGCAGAAGGAAAATCAGTGGAGCAAAGGGATCAAAATCTCCAAAAACTTCATCTACCCCCGTATCCGCGGAGAGTATGTGGCCGTCTGCGAGGGCGATGATTACTGGACAGATGAATACAAACTGCAGAAACAGGCGGATTTTCTGGATACGCATCCGGACTTCACGCTCTGTTTTCATCCGGTAACAATAAAATGGGAGTGTCAGAACCGTAAAGATGAGTTGTTCCCGTCTCCGGCGTTCCGGTTTCACAAAACGGTTCTGGAGTTGTCTGACTTGCAGAAGCACAACTTTATCCAGACCAATTCGGTGATGATACGCTGGAGATTCCACCGGGATTCCACAGATATGATACCGGATAAGATCATGCCTGGCGACTGGTTTTTATATATGCTCCACGCGGAGTTGGGCAAAATCGGATTCCTCCCGGATGTGATGAGCGTCTACCGCAAACACGAAACCGGGGTTTGGCACGGAGCCAGACGTACACCGGAGTGGTTTATAAGAAAAGCTCCGTTTTCCATCAGGTTTTTCCGGGAAATGGAAGCGCGTTTTGATTACAGCCATACCGGAGAGTTGGTCTTTATGGAGTACGGCAGAAAATTTGCCCTGGAAGATCAGGAACACGGCAAATCACTGCTGCGGACAATACAGCGGGGATTCAAATTTCTGACAGTTCCCCTGATGATGCTGTTTTCAAGCGAAAACAAGCGGATCTTCTGGAAAAACTACGGCAAAGCTCTGCTGGTCAGTATGGCATGGTATATAAGATAATGATGACAGCTTAAACAACATATAAAAGAAGGAAAAGAGTTATGGCAAATCGGATCATTGTTACAGGCGGTGCCGGTTTTATCGGTTCCGCTGTCGTGCGGAACATCATTTGCAACACTCCGGATGAAGTGTGCGTTATTGACAAATTGACCTATGCCGGAAATTTGGAATCACTTGCCGAAATCGCAGATGATCCCCGTTACCGTTTCGAAAAAGCCGATATCTGCGACAAAGAGGCTCTTGACCGGATATTCGCTGCATTCCGGCCGACTCACGTGATGCATCTGGCTGCAGAAAGCCACGTTGACCGCTCCATTGACGGTCCGGGCGAATTCATCCAGACCAACGTCGTCGGTACTTACACTATGCTTGAAGCGGCGCGCAAATACTTCAACACCCTTGATGAAGCCGGCAAAGCGGCGTTCCGTTTCCACCATATTTCCACCGATGAGGTCTACGGCGATCTGGAAGGGCCGGAAGATTTCTTCCGCGAAACCACTCCTTATGCTCCGAGTTCCCCTTATTCCGCCAGCAAAGCCTCCAGTGACCATCTGGTGCGGGCGTGGAAACGTACTTTCGGACTGCCCACATTGGTGACCAACTGTTCCAACAACTATGGTCCCTACCACTTCCCGGAAAAACTCATCCCGCTGGTTATCCTCCATGCTCTTGACGGCAAAGAACTCCCCGTCTACGGTCAGGGACTGCAGATCCGCGACTGGCTCTATGTGGAAGATCACGCCCGCGCCCTCTATCTGGTCGCGACCAGCGGCGTTCCCGGTGAAACTTATAACATCGGCGGCCACAATGAGAAAAAGAATATTGAAGTGGTCAACAAAATCTGCGAACTGCTCGACGAACTGCGCCCCCGTACCGACGGAAAATCCTATGCCGGACAGATCGTTTATGTCAAAGACCGTCCGGGACACGATATGCGTTACGCCATAGATGCCGACAAAATCGCCCGCGAACTGGGCTGGAAACCGCAGGAATCATTTGAAAGCGGCATCCGCAAAACTGTAATGTGGTATCTGGAACATAAAGATGACTGGTGCGCCCACGTGTTGAGCGGAGAGTATAAAATGGAACGTCTTGGAACAGGAGAATAAGATCATGAAAGGTATCGTACTTGCCGGCGGAGCCGGAACCCGTTTGCACCCGATCACCCGGGGAGTTTCCAAACAGCTGCTCGCGGTATATGACAAGCCGATGATCTACTATCCGATTTCCGTGCTGATGCTGGCGGGGATCCGGGAAATACTGATCATCACCACACCGGAAGATCAAAGCTCCTTCCAGCGTCTGCTCGGTGACGGCAGCCGTTTCGGGGTGGAATTCACCTATGCCGTCCAGCCCAAGCCCGAAGGTCTGGCACAGGCATTCCTCATCGGCAAAGAGTTCATCGGCAAAGACTCCGTGGCTCTTGTGCTTGGTGACAACATCTTTTACGGGGCACATTTTTCCAAACTTCTGCGCACAGCCGCCGCCAGAACCGATGGAGCAACGGTCTTCGGGTACTATGTCTGTGACCCGGAACGTTTCGGGGTGGTGGAGTTTGACAAAGACGGCAATGCCGTATCCATTGAGGAAAAACCTGCCTGTCCGAAATCGAACTACGCCGTTACCGGATTATATTTCTACGATAATGATGTCGTCGGCATTGCGGAAAACATCAAACCTTCCGCCCGTGGTGAACTGGAGATCACTGCCGTAAACAATGCGTATCTGCAGCGCGGCAAACTCCATGTGGAAACCCTCGGCCGCGGTTATGCATGGCTGGATACCGGTACCCATGAAAGTATGCTGGATGCCGCCAACTTCATCCATACTATTGAAACCCGTCAGGGCGTGCAGGTTGCCTGCCTGCAGGAGATCGCATTTGAAAACAAATGGCTCACCGCCGCAGAAGTGCGCGACGGGATTCAGGATATGTTGAAAACCGAATACGGTCAATATCTGATGCGTATCACGGAAGGAAAGTAAAGCATGCAGATCATTGATACTGCGATCAGCGAAATCAAAGTAATTGAACCGAAGGTCTTCGGCGACAATCGCGGCTACTTTATGGAGTCGTGGAACGAGTCGGTATTCGCCGCTGCAGGATTCGACTGCCGCTGGATGCAGGATAATGAATCCAAATCCGGATACGGTGTTCTGCGGGGTCTGCACTATCAGCTTGAACCGTATGCCCAGAGCAAACTTGTCCGGGTGATATCGGGAAAAGTGCTGGATGTCGTGGTGGATATCCGGCGCGGTTCTCCGACATTCGGCAAACATGTATCTGTGGAACTTTCCGGAGAAAACAAGCGTCAGATCTACATTCCCCGGGGGTTTGCCCACGGTTTCGCGGTACTTTCCCGGGAGGCGATTTTCGCCTACAAGTGCGACAATAAATATATGCCTACTTACGAAAGAGGTATCGCATTTGACGACCCCGATCTGGCGATCGACTGGCAGTTGAAACCGGAGGAACTGATCCTCTCTGATAAAGATACCCGCAACCCGCGTTTCAAAGATGCGGAAATATTCTCATGGGATCCGGAGGAACACCGGTGATGAAAGTACTGCTGACCGGAGGGAAAGGTATGCTCGGCAGAACGCTTTCCCGGGAGCTGACCGGCTTTGAGGTCGTTCCCACCGATCTGCCGGATGCCGACATCACCGATGCAGCAGCATTTGATGCTCTGCTGCGCCGGGAAAGACCCGATGTTGTCATCCACTGTGCCGCGATGACAGCAGTGGATAAATGCGAAAGCGAAAGTGATCTGGCATACAAACTCAATGCCTTCGGTTCCGCCAACGTCGCCGGAAGCTGTCACCGCAACGGGATACGGCTTATTGCGATTTCCACGGATTACGTTTTTGACGGCGATTCAGAACGGCCGTACAACGAATTTGACCGGCCGACCGGCGGCAGAACAGTTTACGGCAGGAGCAAATTTGCCGGAGAAGAAGCGGTGCGTCAGCATTGCCCGGATCACGTTATCTGCCGCATTTCATGGCTTTACGGTTCCGGAGGTCCGAGTTTTGTCCACACGATGATGAATCTGGCAGACGGAAGCCGTCCGGAACTGAAAGTGGTTTGCGATCAGACCGGCAATCCGACCAGCACACTGGCTGTAGCACGGCAGCTGCGGGAAATACTGCTGCGCCGGGAATTGTGCGGCACATTTCATCTGACTTGCGAAGGCGAGGCTTCATGGGCTGAGTTTGCCGCTGAAATCTTCCGGTTGGCAGGCAAAAAACAGCGTATCGTGCCATGCACCACAGAGGAGTATCCGCGTCCGGCACCGCGTCCGGCGAACTCCAGGCTGGACAAAATGATGCTCCGGCTGGCCGGACTGCCTGCCATGCCGCATTGGAAAACAGCTCTGGCAGAGTTTATGGCAGCAGAATTCAAGTGAGTGCCGTATGATCGATATCTTACTTGCAGCATGGAACTCGGAAAAGTTTCTTTCTGAACAGATCGACTCGATCATTGCCCAGAGTGAAACCGACTGGCGTCTGCTCATCCGCGACGGCGGTTCCACAGATTCCACACTTCAGATCATTGACCGTTACTGCAGACAGGAACCGGAACGGATAATTCTGGTGGAGACCGGCAAAGCAACTGCGGTGGAAAATTTTGCCCGTCTGCTCCACTTTTCCACCGGAGAGGCGGTCATGTTCGCCGATCATGACGATGTATGGCTGCCGGATAAGATCGCCGCAAGTTTTGCCAAACTCAAAGAGATCGAATCCGGAACTCTGCCGGGGGTCCCGGTATGCGTTTTCACCGATGCGGTGGTGACGGATGCAGATTTGAATCAGCTGCACGCTTCCAACTTGAAAAATCAGCATCTTGATCCGGTCAGAGGAGTCTCCCTCAACCGGCTGCTCATTCAAAATGTTCCCTCCGGCAATGCGATGATCTTCAACGCCGCGCTGCGGAAACTCATCACCCCGATGCCGCCGGAAACTGTGATGCACGATCACTATGCGGTAATGGCGGCAGCAGCACTGGGCAAAATCGGTTTTCTGCCGGAAGCTACGCTGCTTTACCGTCAGCACGGCTGCAATGTTTTAGGCAGCGGCTGTTACTCTTTACCCGGAATCATCCGCAAACTTGCTTCCGGCAGAAAGGTTCAGAGGGAAAAGATTTTTTCCTATGCCGGTCAGGCCGGAGCTTTGGCAAGGGAGCTGCAGGATAAACTTGACCCGGAATCATTGCAGATGCTGCAGGAGTTTGCCGGGATCCGGAATGCCGGATGGTTCGGCAGACGGCGGATATTACTGCGGCACGGCATAGCAAAAACCGGATTTTTGCGCAATTTGAGCGTACTGCTCGGTGTGTGACTGTTGAAAATACATGTTGACAAACTCCATTTCCGGGAGTATATTACTTGAACAAATCAAATCTCATATCATAAGGAAATTACTGTTATGCAGCTTTTATCTGATGAAGTAAAAGGATTTCTCGGCAATTCATCCATGATCCGGAGAATGTTTGAGGCAGGAATTGAATTGAAACGTACCTACGGCGAAGATAATGTCTACGACTTCAGTCTGGGCAATCCGGATGTGCCGCCGCCGCCGGAGATCAAAACAGCCATGCTGGAGATCGCCGCGAAAAGCGATCAGCCGTTTGCTTTCGGTTATATGCCCAATGCGGGGGAAAACCTCTGCCGCAGTGCCTTGGCAGAGCTGGTTTCAGCCGAGCAGAATACCACCGTTTCCCCGGCAAATATCGTGGTAACTTGCGGAGCGGCAGGCGGTATCAACGCATTTTTCCGTGCCACATTGACCCCGGGCGATGAGGTATTGTGCATTGCACCGTACTTTGTAGAATACGGTTTTTACGCCGGGAACTTCGGCGGTATCCTCAAACCGGTGATGTCCAATGAGGATTTCTCGCTGAATGTGGAGCGTATCGCCGCTGCCATTACTGATAAGACCCGCGCGATCATTCTCAACTCTCCCAACAACCCCACCGGCAAAATTTACAGCCGCGCCGAACTGGATGAAGTGGGAAAAGTTCTTTACGCTGCCAGAAAAAAGACCGGCAGAATGATCTACATAGTTTCCGATGAACCGTACCGTTTCCTCAATTACGACAACTGCGAAGTACCCTCCATGTTTGAGGTATATGACGGCACCGTGGTTATCGGATCATTTTCCAAAACCCTTTCTCTGCCCGGTGAACGTATCGGTTATATTGCGGTCAATCCGGCTTTGGAAAATGCTGCCGAATTGCTCGGCGGTCTGACCCTGACCAACCGTACACTCGGTTTTGTCAATGCTCCGGTAGTTGCCCAGCAGCTGATCGCCAAATGCATCAACGCCCGCATAGATCTGGATATCTACCGCCGCCGCCGTGATCTGATGGCACAGGTGCTGACTGATGCCGGAATCGAATTCACCATGCCCGGCGGAGCATTTTACTTCTTCCCGAAATCCCCCGTCGCCGACGAAACACTCTTTATTGATGCCCTGCTCAAAGAACGCATACTCGCCGTACCTGGACGCGGCTTCGGTCTGCCCGGATATTTCCGTCTGGCATTCTGTGTTCCGGAAAAAACCATCGCCAACAGCGCGGAGTCGTTCAAAAAAGCCCTGAATGCGTTCAGGTAAAAAACTCTTTTTTTCGTATTTTAACTTTTTTACAAAAATGCTCTCTGTTCACCAGCAGAGAGCATTACTTATTTATAATCAATAAATTATCTGCACTTACAAAACAAAAATATTAAAATTTCTTAAGAAAAATTTTTTGCTAAATATGCAAAATTAAACTTGAAAAAATATTTTTTCAGTGCTATATTTTCAGCTCGGGTGTAACAGTAAACTACAGTCTTAACAGAAAGTGTGACGTTGATGAACGAAAAATTTCCCGTTGATGCCGTGCAGTTCGCGGCAAAAGTTGACTACCCGGTCGTCAAAACCGCCGTCGCTGACGGCACCGCAGTCTGGCAGATCGCTGCCACCGCATCCTTCATGACGGATGCCATGATCAATAAACTTCTTGCTCTTGCCGGAAAAGGCGGTAAAGTAACCGGTTATAATGTTGAAACTTTCAATGCCGATGCCAAAGCCGACGATTTTTACAACAAAAGCGTCTGTGCGCTGACCATCAATGTGGAAAATGGTACCGTTCCGGCGGATCCCGCCCGCGAAGCAGCTGAACTTCTCATCTCCGGCGGAGATGATTTCTTCACCGTGTACGGCGGATTTACCACTGCTGAAGCCAACGTACTCAATGCTGCTGCCGAATTCATCCACAGCCAGCTTGCCTTTATCGACCGCAATGCCTATACCCTCTGCGAGATCCGCCGTTTCATGGGACTCTACCCCGAAGTTCTGCGTAAACTGATGGATAAATTCCTCGCCGGTGACCGCAACGTTGATGATGCCAAAGCTCTCATCGCCAAAGTCAACAGCGGTATTGCCGACAAAGATGCCAAAGTCAAAGCGGTGCTGGGTTCTGCGGCGGAATTTTTCCGCTGTGTCATCCGCAGCAACTACAATCTTGCCGGCAAAACTGCTCTGGCATTCAAACTTGATCCGTCTTTCATGGCGTTCTTCGGTGAAATGAGTGAAAAATACGTTCAGGCATTCCCCCCGGAACGTCCCTTCGGCGTGTTTTTCTTCTACCGCAACAAGATCAGCGGTTTCCAGATCCGTTTCGCCCCCATCGCCCGCGGCGGCTGGCGTACGGTCGTGCCCAAACCGGGCAACAGTCCGCTGGATAAATTTGATGCCTTCAACCAGGCGCACTGCGAACTTTTCCGTGAAAACTTCGTCCTGGCCAATACCCAGCACAAAAAGAACAAAGACATCTACGAGGGCGGTTCCAAAATGGTCACCATTCTGGAGAACCTCGACGGTGCTGACTTCAAAACCACTCTGTGGGCGGCACAGCGTGCCATCTTTGAAGCATTCCTCGCTCTGCTGCTGCAGGATCCCAATGACATCATCGAAATCGGTCCGGATGAAAACATGTTCGATGAGATGATCACCTACATGGGCGAACGCGGTGAAGCGGAAAATTACGTTCTGCGTTCCGGAATCATCTCCGGCAAAGAAGATACCGGTATCAACCACAAACACTATGGTGTGACCAGTTTCGGTGTCTACCAGTATTTGATCAAAACGTTGAAATATCTCGGCATCACTCCGGAAACCGATGATTTTTCAGTCATCCTTTCCGGCGGACCTTTCGGTGACGTTGCCGGAAATATGATGAAACTGCTCAACGACCGCAATGCTGACGGCTCCTATAAACTTGCCAATCTCCGCATGATCGCCATCACTGACGGTCCGGCGGCGGTCTACGATCCGGCCGGTCTTGATCGCGAAGAGGTCAGTTCTCTGATCCACAAAGCCGCACTTGACAGCTTCAACCCTGCCAAACTCACCGGCGAAGGTGCGTTCATGATCTGGAGTGCCGCTGATGCCGACGGTATGCACCGCATGGCGCAGGTAGTCAACGGCAAAGTCACTGAAAAGCAGATCACCCACAATGAGTTCATGCAGCTTTTCAGCAATAACATCTTCCGTGAAGCCACCGTCTTCGTTCCCGGAGGCGGTCGTCCGCAGACCATCCACGACGGCAACTGGACGAACTTCCTCGCCGACGGCAAACCCATGGTCAAAGCGATCGTTGAAGGTGCGAACTCCTTCACCACTCCCTCTGCCCGTTTGAAACTGCAGGCAGCCGGTATCATCAACGTGCTTGACTCTTCCAGCAACAAGTGCGGTGTGATCACCTCCAGCTATGAGATCATGAGCGGTATCCTGTTGGAAAAAGATGAATTCATCGCCAACAAAGAGGAACTCGTCGGTGAATTGATGAATAAACTTGCCGCCTGCGCCAACAAGGAAGCAGACTGGCTGTACAAAGAATTCATCGCCCGCAAGAGTGTTCCGATGACCGATCTGAGCAATGAACTTGGCAATACGGTCAACGAACTCAAAGCTGCGCTCTTTGATCTTTTCACTGCGAAACCGGAACTGCTTGATGACCAGTTGATCCTCGATCACCTGCTGCCGATCTTCAGCAATAAGTTTGCTGATCGCATCACCCGTCTTCCCGATCTCTACCGCAGAGCCATCGGTGCGGCGGAAGCGGCCGGACGTATCGTCTACACTCCGGAAGATCCGGCGGTGGCGGCGATCATCAAAGCTCTCGGCAAATAACAGTATCCTGCAGAGTTGCTGCGGAACGGATTTCCACTTGGAAATCCGTTCCGTTTCTTTTTTGCCGATTGTTCCCAATATAGGTTGACAACATATTGCGCACACAAGTTGTGAAGGATGTTAGCAGCGTTCAGTTTGCCTGAGGGGCGGGACACTGCGTTTCCCTCCCCTCAAACTCCCCTCCCTCAAGAGCCTTCCCGTGACTGTTGCGGGTCATTGGGTTCTTCCCTCAGAGGTATGCGCCGTTTACTCTGTGGGGCGACCGCCAGACCGGCTTTGCCGGTCGTCAAACGGCTGCGCCTTACGGCTTGCCTGGGCGGTCTTTCCACGGCGTAACCGGCTTTTGCTCGTCCTCCGCTCATCCTCGCAACTTTTGTTGCGTCGGCTTTGCTCGCATGTAAATGCTCGCAAAGTTCATTCGCATGCGGACTGCGCGCTCGCACCCTCGCGGTGCTCGCACCCGTGCGTTGAACGTTCCACGGAGGACATCAACCAATATCGGGAACAGAGCCTTCTTTTTTGCTGATTGTTCCCATTCAATGAGACGATCGCTTTTTTATCAGGCAAATCACACGGAAAGCTCTTGAAAAATATCCGTTCATGCACTATTCTATATAGATGGCATGTTTTTTAACACATAAATTGTGGAAGTGAGATATTTTTTATGGAAATCTTTCTGGAATATTTGAGTATTGCCGGTTCAATACTTTTCGTTTTTATCGCCTTGGGGTTCTGTATATTTTCGCATGAACTCGGTCACTTTCTGGCAGGCAGGATGATGGGACTGCATGTCGATGCTTTTTCCATCGGGTTCCGCCCGGTATGGCGCAAAAAATACAAGGGAGTTGAATACCGCATCGGCTGGATCCCTCTCGGCGGATATGTGGAACTGCCGCAGGTGGATGCCTCCGACGGTATTCCGAAAAGTGCCGACGGCACACCCCTGCCGCCGGCTTCAGCAAAAGCCCGGATCATCACTGCCGTCGCCGGGCCCGTTTTCAATATTATTTCCGGTTTGCTTATCGGTTGTATCGTCTGGGTGATCGGCGTACCGCAGGGAACGCCTAAAATGCGCGAAATTGAAGTTTTGAGCGTTCCGGAAAAGTGTCCTGAATACCTTGCCGGTCTGCGCAAAGGTGATGTGATTGTAAAACTCAACGGCGAAGAGTTTCACGATACGTGGGAAAAATTTGTGGAAAAGATCCTCTTCACCATCGGTGAAGTCAAACTGGAAGTGCGCCGCGACGGGGAAATTCTGCATATTTCCTACATCCCGGCGGAAAACCCCAACGCCCCCGGCAAAGCCGGTGATGAAAAACTTGCCTATCCGTTTTTCCACCCGCTCATCCCCATCAAACTTTATCCTCTGAAAAATTCCCCCGCTGCCAAAGCCGGGATTCAGGACGGCGATATCGTCACCGCCATCAATGGCAAAAATGTTGCCGGCCCGGAAAATTTCCAGTCCGCACTCAACTTCTCCAACGGTAAAGAACAACTGTTCAATATCATGCGTAATGGCAGAGAGCTGCAAATATCCGTCACTCCTCAAGCTGTTCCCGGTACGGAAAAAGAAGAAATATTCCTTACCGGAATAACCATGCAGCTTGCCGATGGAAAAGTGAAAATCTCCTCGGTAATGGCAGGCGGTGCCGCCGCAGAAGCCGGTCTGAAACAGGATGATATACTCATCGCAGCGGATTCTATGGAGATAGTCACCCCGTCTGACATGCAGAAATACATCGCAAAAAAACGCACGGAACCGGTCAAACTCAAAGTCCGGCGCGGCGGAGAAGTTCTGGAATACACGGTTACCGCCCGCCGTTTTGCGCCCTATGAGATCGGTGTGGAACTTGCCGCATACAATCATCCCAATCCGGTGGAACTTCTGTGGCACACGCTGGAAATGACCTGGAAAAGTCTGCGCGGCATCGGCACAACCATCGGCAATAAACTCAACCTCACCGAAAACAGCAGTTCTCTCAAACCCAGCCACATGTCCAGTACGCTGGGAATAGGCATGGTACTCTATAACTCCATACGCACCAGTCCGGCTTACGGTATTTATCTGATAGCAGTTATCTCCTTTGCGCTGGCGATTTTCAACCTGCTGCCGCTGCCGGTGCTTGACGGCGGTCATATCTTTTTCGGTATTCTGGAATTGATCACCGGCAGAAAGCTGCCCTCAAGTGTGATGAAAGTACTGTCATACATCTTTGTAACATTCCTGATCCTGCTCACCGTTATTATCACCTACTTTGACGGCAGACGTCTGGTGCGGCAGATCAGCAGAACCAATTGCCTGATCAAGGTGGTGGATAATGCGCCGGACAACCCGTAATTTTCTGCTCGGTAAAACAACCGGTATCGGGTCCGGATATCCGGTAACGATCCAATCCATGTGCAACACGCCGACGGCAGATATCGACCGGACGATGGCGCAGATAATGCGTCTGGCGGATGCCGGATGTGACATAATCCGGGTGTCGGCAGATTCCCCGGCTGACACCGTCGCACTGAAACAGATTTGCGCTCTTTCCCCGATTCCGGTGATCGCAGATATCCAGTTTTCCGGACAATCCGCCATTGCCGCCATGGAAAACGGCTGTGCCGGTGTGCGTGTCAATCCCGGAATCATCCACGACCGCAAACTGTTGGAATCCATCGCACGCTGTGCGGCGGCAAATGATACGGTCATCAGGGTTGGAGCCAATGCCGGAAGTCTGAAACTTCACAAACTTGATGAACTGCTTGCCGGCGGCATGGAAAAAAGCGATGCCATAGCGCAGCTGCTGGTGGAAGCGGTTCTGGAACAATGCAGTATGCTGGCTGATTTCGGAGTGGAAAAAATCAAAGCCGCAGTCAAAAGTTCCGACATTTCCGTCACTGTCAAAGCATACCGGCGTTTTGCAGCATCAAGTGATCTGCCGCTGCATCTGGGGTTGACTGAAGCGGGAACTCCTGCAAAAGGAGAACTGCGTTCTGCGATCGCCATGGGTTCACTGCTGACTGACGGCATCGGTGACACCATCCGTGTAAGCCTGACCGCTGCCCCGGAAGCGGAAATCGCGGCGGCATTGCGGATACTTGATGCCTGCGGATTGCGGAAAAATTCAGTTGAAATCATCTCCTGCCCCACCTGCGGCAGAACCGAGATCGACCTGATCGGTCTGACGCAGAAAGTTGAAAAGCTGGTTGCTGAACTTCAAAAAAAATCTGTTGAGCTGCGCTGGAAAAAGATCGCGGTTATGGGCTGTCCGGTAAACGGCCCGGGGGAGGCACGCAACGCCGACATCGGTATTGCCGGCAGCCGCAACGGTCAACTGATCATATTTCAACGTGGCAAAGTTCTCGGAGCATACCCGGAAAATGAAGGTTTTGCCGTCTTTGCCAAAATGCTTGTATGATAAATACTGCTGCGAACGGTCTCCATACTTCTGTGCGCCTTATCACGCTGCACGCCGGCTGAACGATCCGTTTTTCTTTTACTTACTTTCCCGATAAAAAAGCAGGTCACATCAGATGTTGGGCATCAACATCGACAGCGACGGTCACACCGGCAGGTGGAGTATGATGCAGGGCGAGAACACGGATGGCTTCACGGATGGTTTTCAAACCGGTTCCGCGGACTACCATCATATAGCGGAATTGATTGCGGATTTTTTCCACCGGAGCAGGAGCAGGCGGGGTTATCCGCAGTTTGTCATGCTGGTAAGCAGCCAGTTTTCCGGCAAAATATGCGGCATATTCCGCGACATCAGCTTCCTTTTCTCCTTTGAAAAATATAGCGATCAACCTGGTGAAAGGCGGATAATTCAGCAATTCACGAAACTCCAGATCGAATTTGGAAAATCCCTCAAAATCCAGATTTGCGGCAAAACGCAATACATCGCTGTCGCGGGTGGTTTGAAAGATTACTTCACCGCGTCTTTCACCGCGCCCGGCGCGTCCGGCAACCTGTGTGAGCATTTGAAATGTCCGTTCCTGAGCGCGGAAATCGGGCATTGACAATCCCAAGTCGGCATTGACCACCCCGACCAGCGTCACTCCGGGAAAATGCAGCCCTTTGGCAATCATCTGAGTGCCGACGAGAATATCCAGTCTGCCCCGGCGGAACTTATCCAGCACCACTTCATAATCATCGGCTGACCTCATGAGATCAGAGTCCATTCTGCCGATTCTGGCACCGGAAAAAACAGCTCTGGCACAGCTTTCAAGTTTTTCCGTACCACTGCCGAAGTAGTGTATTTCGTGCCATCCGCACTCCGGACATACCTGCGGAGCAGGAACCACTCCGCCGCAGAGGTGGCAGCTCAAAACTTCGCGGCTGCGGCTGTAGGTGTAGTTGTAATTTATTGAACACTCCGGGCAGCGCGCTTCATAACCGCACTGCGGACAGCAGAGCGTTCTGGCGTATCCCCGGCGGTTGAGAAAAAGTATCGCCTGCTCGCCGCGTTCAAGGCGTTCTTCCACGGCATGGATAAGTATGGGGGAAAGCAGATTGCTCACTCCGGGTTCCGGAGCAGGATCAAGGCGGCGGTCAACTATCCTGATGACCGGAGCCGGTTTATTATCCACCTGCGCCGCCATACGGCAGAGCATGAATTTGCCCTGCTGCGCGTTATAAAGTGATTCAGCAGCCGGAGTCGCCGAACCGAGAATAACGCAGGCGTTTTCCAATTTGCCCCGCACGACGGCAACATCACGGGCGTGATAACGCGGAGATTCAGACTGTTTGTAACTGCTGTCATGCTCCTCATCAACGACGATCAGCCCAAGGTTGTCAAACGGAGCGAAAAGTGCCGAACGCGCTCCGATAGCGATCTGGACTTTTCCGGAGTTGATTTTGTTCCATTCGTCAAAACGTTCCCGGTCGCTCAAACGGCTGTGGAGAACACTCAACCTTTTACCGAAGCGGGCGCGGAAGCGGCGGACAGTCTGCGGAGTGAGCGAAATTTCCGGAACCAGTACGATAGCAGATTTCCCCATTTCCAGAACTTTACTGATCGCCTGTAGATAAACTTCCGTCTTGCCGCTGTTGGTCGTACCGAAAAGCAGCTGGACATGAGATGGTGTTCGGGATGCAAGCATTTCCGAGATCTGGTCAAGAGCTTTTCTCTGATCTGCCGATGGGGTAAGCGGTGAATCCGGAAGCGTCTCCACGGCATCGTCAAAATCATCACTCACCGCTTCTTCACGCATGGAAATCAACCCTTCCTTGCACAAAGCATCAAATGCCGAAGCGGAAAAACCGCTTTCAGTGGCAAACTCCGCTTTTGGCCCCTCACCTTTGCGGATGACCATTTGCAGAACCGCGATCCTTTTGGCAAGCCGGGTCTCCCGGGCGTGTTCAATCATGTACTTTTCAGCGGCAGCAAGATCGGAAACTGAATACAGTCTGCACTTTTTTTCACGGACACGTCCGCTGCGCACAGCGGCAGGAAGCAAAGTCCGTATGGCGTGTTCCTGCGTGGCACAATAGTATTCAGCGATCCATTTGCCGAGCTTTATAAGATTTTCCGGAATCGCCGGACGATCATTGGCGATACCGGAAAGTCCGCGGAGTTTTCCGGGGTCGTAAGAGCTGGTTTCAGCAAGACTTAAAACATATCCGGTTCGTGTCGTTCTGCCGAAAGGAACCGTGACAGCACTGCCGATACGCAGGATCGGTTCCAATTCCGGCGGCACCAGATAGTCAAATTCGCGGTCAAGCGAAATATCAGTGATGACCTTGGCGATCATAGGAAAGTCATTTTCCTTCCGCTTCACGCATCATATCACGGAACTCCTCACGTGAAAGTTCCTGCAGATGTTTGCCTTTCCTGGCAAGTTTTTCATTGAATTTGATCACCGTTTCGGTCATACGCTCGTGAGTCTCCTCGGAACCGCCGGCAAGATAGAAATTATCCCCTTTGGTGATCCGTTTATGACCGTCGCGGTTATCCAATCCCACGCCAAACAGCATTGCTTCTTTGTTTTTATCGTTGTTGTTTATCATAGTAACTTTAACGTTTTCCGGATGCGCATTTATCGTTGGTACACATCCGTATATCTGTATCATCCCGGTATTCAATGAGCGACCGCCTCATCCACCCCGGAACGGGTATCACTCGTTGAGCAAAGCGGAACTTTCCTCATCGTTTCCCAACTCCTGAACAGTACGCAGTTTACGTTCAAGAGCGCGGGAACGGGTACCGATCTTTTCCATATGGTTGACCACACTTTCCAGACTTTTCCGCGTAGCATCCATTTCATTGCCGAATTTATTGAATTCAGTTTTCACCGCACCGAGGATCTTCCACACCTCATTGGAACGCTGTTCAATGGCAAGCGTACGGAATCCCATCTGCAGCGAATTAAGAAACGCCACCAGATTGGATGGTCCGACCACCGAAATCTGCAGCTCACTCTGCAATTTTTCAAAGAGTCCGGGGATCCGCAAAATTTCCGCATAAATACCTTCACTGGGCACGAACATCAGAGCAAAAGCAGTCGTGCGCGGCGGATAAATATACTTTTCACGGATATCTGAAGCACTTTTGCGGACAGTTCTGGCAAATGCCTCCTGCGCTTTTTTCACCTCCGGCGACATCTGCGGGAACTCCTCGTAACACTCCAGAAGCCGCTGGTAATCCTCCACCGGAAATTTACTGTCTATCGGCAGATAAACCGGCGCATCATCTTCAGTTCCCGGCAGTTTTACCGCAAATTCCACTATCTCTGTACTGTTGGGTACAGTGGCGATATTGACCACATACTGGTCAGCGGCGAGGTACTGTTCCAAAAGCGTTGAAAGCTGGATCTCACCGATATTGCCGCGGGTCTTGACATTGGTCAGAACTTTTTTCAGATCCCCGACTCCGGCGGCAAGATTCTGCATCTCTCCCAAGCCTTTATGAACCTCCTCCAGACGCTGACTGATAAGTTTGAATGACTCATTGAAGTGCTTTTCCATGGACTGCTGCAGCTTTTCATCCACGGTCTTCTTCATCTCATCCAGTTTGGAGCGGTTCTCCTCCTGAATATTTTTCAGTTTTTCATCCAGCAGTTCGCGGTTACGGGCGAGCTGATTGCCGGTATTTTCCTCAAAGAGCCGGATCTTCTCATCCAGCGTCCGGGTCAGTTCCAAACTTCTCTTATCGGTACGATCACCGTAATTCTGCAAAGCTCCGGCAAGTTTTTCGGCACTCTGCACGTCCGCCTGCTGAACCGCATCACGGAACTCCTGCAGAAACCTCATGAAGTCGGCAAAAGAACTTTTCACCATCTCCTGCTGCATATTGAAATGCTGCTGCAGCTCCATGCGGCTGCGGGAAAAGTTCTCATTCAACTCACTGCGGCCGGCTGCAAAACCATGTTCGCAAACCTCAATACTGCGCGCATCACCATTCCGGCGCAGCAGTATTACCAACATCACCAGAATAACAGTCAGCAGGAAGAT
Source organism: Lentisphaerota bacterium (assembly GCA_015061525.1). GTDB lineage: Bacteria > Verrucomicrobiota > Lentisphaeria > Victivallales > Victivallaceae > UBA1784. The sequence goes on along the minus strand of SUWK01000007.1, from coordinate 19,057 downwards.
TATGATCAGCCACAACACGATCGTTCACCGCAAATTTCAGATAAGCAGATCCGGGGCGGAAAAGCCCTCGATCTCCGAACCGACCTCTTCAGGTGTCCTGCCGGTATAGATCTGGCGCGGACGCACGATCTTGGTAGAGTCACCGATCATCTCCCGCCAGTGTGCCACCCATCCGGGCAGACGCGCCAGCGCGAACATCACGGTAAACATATTTTCCGGAATACCCATCGCCCGGTAGAGAATACCGGTGTAGAAATCCACATTCGGATAAAGTCCGCGTTCCACAAAGTAACTGTCTTCGCGGGCAGTTGCCTCAATCCTGCGGGCGATATCCAGCAGCGGATCATTGATCCCGGAAGCCTTAAGATATTTTTCGCACTCGCTGCGGACGATCTCCGCCCGGGGATCGTAGGTCTTGTAGACCCGGTGTCCGAAGCCCATCAGACGGAACGGATCATTTTTATCTTTGGCTTTTTTGATGAATTTTACCACATCGCCGTCAGCCTGGATCATCCGCAATTGTTCGATGACCGCCTGGTTCGCACCACCGTGAAGCGGACCGGAAAGAGCGGAAACTCCGGCGGCGATAGTAGAGTACAAGTTCGCCTGGGCACTGCCGATGGCACGCACCGCCGTGGTGGAGCAGTTCTGTTCATGATCAGCGTGGATGATGAAAAGCACGTTGAGCAGCCTTACAGCTTCCGGACTGATATGGTAAGGTTTCACCGGCGAATCGAACATCATATTGAGGAAGTTGGCACAATATGAAAGATCGTGCCTGGGATAGACGATCGGTTCGCCGATGGATTTTTTATACGCAAAAGCAGCGATAGTACGCACGATGGAGATCACCCGGGCGCAGGAACGCTCAATGTTGCGCGCCGTGGTGGTCACATCTACTGTAGGATAGAATGCCGCCATCGCATTGACCATGGTCGAAAGAATGTGCATCGGGTGCGCACCTTTGGGGAAATGGTCGAAAAAGTGCCGCATATCCTCGTGAAGAAGTGAGTTGTAGTTGAGCAGATTGGAAAAATCTATCCGCTCTTCAGCGGTCGGCAGCGTACCATGCACCAGCAGATATGCCACATCCACAAAGGAAACTTTCGCTGCCAGTTCCGCAATCGGAATGCCCCGGTAGCGCAGAATACCTTTTTCACCGTCGATATAGGTGATCTGGCTGCAGCAGTTGGCGGTGTTGGCAAAACCGGGATCCATAGTGATCAAACCGGTGGCTTTGCGCAAACCGGAAATATCCACTGCTTTTTCGCCCTCGGTACCGCTGATGACCGGCAATACGACCTCTTTGCCTTCAAAATTGAGGATCGCGTTTGAAATGTTAACAGCTTTCATCATGTAAAATATCCTTAATTCTTGGTATTGTCTCAATTGTTGTGAAAAATCGAACCGGCGGTGGTGCTTCGTGGTCAATCTCGCGCCTTGTTCCTGTGCCGGTGCGGTCGAGTACGCTCGTACACTCCCGCACCGTACTCGTCGCAAAACACGACATTGCCGCACGCCTTGTCGCGGCGTAGCGTAAGCGAAGACGGATGCATCCACCGATTGGATCAAGCCGGTGTTTCACCGGTTTGACAAATCACAACTTATGTGATATTTTTATACGTTAATAGAAATGTTTGTCTATAAACTCCTGCTTGAGTTTCACAAAATTTGGGACATTATCTAATTCTTATGCTCTGGTGAAACCGGCACTGTTTTCCAGAAAATCTGCCGCCAGTTCCGGCCATTTTTTCAAATCTTTAGCTCCCAGACCGAGTCCTCTGCCATGCGGACCGTGGGGGAAGACATGCAGTTCGCAGGTGTTTCCGCACGCCCACATGTTTTTGGCAAACTCCGTGGAGTTGGCGATATTAACCACCGGATCATCAGCAGTGTGCCAGAGAAACGCCGGGGCAGTGTCAGCAGTGACCAGTTTGTGCATATCCAGTTTTTCCCGTTCGGCAGGAGTTGAATTTTCCCCGAAAAGATTCTCCCCGCTGCCGACATGACCGAAACCGCCGGAAATACCGATCACCGGATAGCAGAGGATCATCGCATCGATCGCGGTGGAAGCAGCATCAGCTTTATCACCTTCATCGCAGTTGACCGTATCAGCCGCCATGGCTCCCGCCGCCGCCAGATGGCCGCCTGCGGAAAAACCGAGAGTCGCAAGTTTTCCCAGATACCACTCCTGCTCATGGGAACGGATCAGTTTGATCGCCCGGGCAACATCACGGATCGGATCAGGGTAGCGGTAGGGAGCCACCCGGTACTGTAAAACAAAGGCATGGTAGCCGAGTTCATTGAACTTTCTGGCAACAGGTTCGCCCTCATGAAAAGCCCGGTGATGGTATCCGCCGCCGGGCAGGATGAGTATACCGCCCAACACATTGCGTGAAGCATCAATGAGATAAGTGTCAAGATACGGCTGAAAATCTTCTGCCGGATTGCCGGTCGGGGATTTTTCCGGATGGTTCCGCAGTTCGATACGCATAACAGTTTTCCTCTCACGTTATTTTGTCTGTAATTCTCCATACGCGTATTAATGTAGCACGCGCGAACACTTTTTTCCAGAAAAAAACTGAAAATATACCGGAAAGAAGCAAAACTATTGTCATATCAGCTGAAAAAGGGGATTGCAATTCTTGCTGCAAGGGGTTATATTATAGAGTTGGATTGTAATCCGATAAATTAAACTGTACGGAAATTCAAGTTGCAAAATATCAGGAAATAACGTGGAAATGAAAACTTTTGAATCACTTTTCGCCGAATTGAAGGCCAAAGCAGCTGCCGGTGACCCCAATTCAGGAACCGTCAAAGAGCTTGCCAAAGGAACCCATTTCATCGGTAAAAAGATCGTGGAGGAGGCCGGTGAAACCTGGATCGCCGCCGAATATGAAGGACAGGACCGCACCGCTGAAGAGATCAGTCAGCTGATCTACCATCTGCAGGTGATGATGATCGACCGTAAACTGGAACTTGAGGATATTTACAAATACTTATGAATGACTTCAGCGGAAATTTGAAACTGGCCCTGCCCAACAAGGGCGCGCTCAGTGAAGGTGCAGTAAATCTGCTTATCAAAGCCGGTTATCGCTGCAAAAGAAGCGGCAGGGAACTGGTCATCCAGGATCCCGAAAACAAAATCGATTTTGTCTTTCTGCGTCCCCGGGATATCGCTCTTTATGTCGGCAGCGGCATCATTGATGTCGGCATCACCGGTATCGACCTGGCCGTGGACAGCGGAGCGGAAGTTGAAACCATCTTACCGCTCGGTTTCGGCAAATCCCGTTTCTGTTTTGCCGCCCCCAAAGAAAAGCAGATGACAGTGGAGCAATTCAACGGCCTGCGGATCGCCACCAGCTATCCGAGTCTGCTCAAAAGCGAGCTTGCCAAACGTAATCTGGATTGCAAAGTGGTCAAACTTGACGGTGCAGTGGAAATTTCCATCGCCCTCGGAGTAGCTGATGCCATTGCTGATGTGGTGGAATCCGGCGCGACCATGCGCGAAGCTGGTCTGGAGATCGTCGGTGAACCCATGCTCTGCAGCGAAGCAGTCGTCATTGCCGGTAATAAGGCAACTGCCGAACGTCCGGAAGTGGCTCTGCTCATTGCCAGATTGCGCGGTATCATGCGCGCCGCAGAATATGTGATGGTGGAATACAACATTGAACGCAGCAAACTTGAAGAAGCGTGCCGGATAACTCCCGGAATCGAATCACCTACCATCGCTCCTTTAAGCAACCCCGACTGGATCGCAGTCAAATCCATGGTCAAGCGCAAAGAGAGCAACGCAGTGATGGATAAACTCTACCAGCTCGGCGGCAGAGGCATCATCATTATGGAAATCAGTGCCTGCCGTCTGTAAGGCATAATCAACAGAGGATCAGTAATATGAACAGCAAACGCAGCACACTGGAGATCGCCCGCGAGGTATTTGATATCGAATTGGAAGGTATTACCGTACTGCGCGACAAACTGGGCGCGGAGTTTGAATTTCTCGCTGACCGGTGCGCCGCCGCCGTCAATGCCGGGGGTAAAATCGTCCTGACCGGTGTCGGCAAATCCGGTTATATCGGCAAAAAGATCGCCGCCACCTTGTCCAGCGTGGGCAATCCGGCGGTTTTTATGCACCCGGTGGAAGCGCGGCACGGAGATCTCGGTCTGCTGCAGAAAAACGATCTGCTCATCGCCTTGAGCTACAGCGGCGAAACCGAAGAACTGCTGGTCGTCCTTACCCCCGCCAAACGGTTGGGCGTGGAACTTGCCGCTATCACGGGCAACCGGGAGTCAACTCTGGCGAAAATGAGTGATTACGTTCTGGAAATGGCTGTCCCCAAAGAGGCGTGTCCTTTCAATCTGGCTCCGACGACGACCACGACTGCGCTGCTGGTTCTCGGTGATGCGCTCGCCATGGTATTGCTGGACAAGAACGGTTTTACCAAAAGCGATTACGGCCGACGTCACCCCGGCGGTGCCATTGGCCGTATGGTCACGATGAAAGCTGCTGATGTGATGCGCAAAGTTTCCGAATCTGCGGTCGTTCCGCCGGATTTCACGGTTCGTGAAACTATCTATGCCATGACTCATGCCCGCAGCGGCGCAGCAGTCATAACCGATGCTGACGGCAAGCTGCTCGGTATTTTCACCGATGGCGACTTCCGCCGCAGTGCCGCGCAGGATGATGCGGTTCTGACCCGTAAAATGAGTGAAGTGATGACTCCCTCACCGATCTCGGTCAATGCCGAAAGTATGGTAGTGGAAGTCATAAAACTGATTGAAAAACGCCGGGTGGATGATCTGGTAGTGGTCGATGATGACAACAAGGTTGCCGGTATCATCGACATTCAGGATCTGCCCGGACTCAAAATCATGTGAATACTATGAAAAAATCTCTTCTCAAATGCTTTTTCGCAGCGGCAGCGTTTTTTTCAGCCGGTCTGCTGCATGCAGATGACAGTGCCGCCTCCGCCATCTACGCAGAGGGGCGCGAACTGTACATTGCAGGAAAGTACTATGATGCCGCCAAAAAGTTTGAGGAGTGCCGCTACAGTTCCGGCAATCCGACTGTCCGCGCCAATTCACTCATAGCGCAGATCGCCGCTTACCGGATGTGCAAACTTTACTACCGGGAGTTCAAACTCATAGAGGAGCTGTTGGAGCGTTATCCGGATCACGCAGACTGTAAAGAACTGATCGCCAGAGAGTTTGAAATAGGCAGACTCTTTCGCAACGGGGCACGTGAACCGGCATTCTGGGTTTTCCGCTGGATACCCTATCTGGTGGATGAAGACCGGACGGCAGAAGTCTATACCACAGCATTGGAAAGGGCTCCGTTTTCCGAACATGCTCCGGCAGCGCGTATGCAGTTGGCGATCTTTTACGATCTTGAAAATCAGACGCTGAAATCAATCGGTCAGCTGCGTGAGATTGTGGAAAAACATCCGGCAGCAGCGGAGTACAAATTTGCGCTGCTCGCACTGGCGAACGGACTTTTTGAACTTTCCGGCAGAGGTGACGGTGACAGCCGTTACATCAATGAGGCGGTGAAACTTTTCCGGTTGTTCTGTGACAAATATCCGGATGCCACGGAAATCGAATTTGCGCGTACCCGTCTGGCACGCGCCAAGGATGTTCAGGCAGCGAAACTGGTTGAAATAGCGGACTTTTACCGCAAGAGCGGCCGCAGTGATGTGGCGGAAAGGTATCTGGCGCAGGTGATGAGTACCTATCCTGACAGCAAAAGTGCTGCCAAAGCGGAAAAGACTCTTGTGAACATCTCCACCGACTACCTGCCGGGCGATCTTCCGGCCCGGGTGGAACCGCGCTATCCTGATATCCGCAGTTATCCGATTCCTCCGGGAGCGGAAGTTCTTTTGATGTCACCGGCGGAGAAAGGTTCACCGTATCTCTTCTATATCGGCGACGTCAAAGGAGAAAGACTGCCGGCTCTTCTGGAAGCGAAAGAAGGAGGAAAAAGCAAGTGAAAAAGTTTTATTCACTCTTGGCAGCTGCGGTATGCGTTCTGATGTGCGGCTGCGGTTACACAGTCGGTTCATTGGGTCATCCGCAGTTGGAAAGTGTCGCGGTTGCTCCGGTAACCAATGACACATTGGCATATAATGCTGCTGCCACGCTCCGCGGACTGCTTTGTGAACGCGTTACCACAGACGGCACGATGAAACTCAAATCCCTTGAAAGTGCCGACTGCATAATTTATGCGAAAGTAAAGAAAGTCAGCTACAACGCGTTGAATTACGGAACTTTGCCAAACGGAGATGATACCATTCTTGCCAATGAGTGGAACTGCAAGGTCGAAGTGGTATTTTCCCTTATCATGCCCGGCAGAGGCAAACCGCTTTTCGCCGAGCGTACGGTGAGCGGTTCCTCTAAATTCATCAACGGTCCGAATATGGAAACCTCACGGGAAAATGCCCTGCGTCAGGCATTGTTTGATGCCGCGAAAACGGTTGTTTCCAATATCACAGAGGGCTGGTAATTATAAAATTATGTTGTTGAATCTGATCAAAAAAGGTGGTTTGCCCGGCTCATTTGCCCTGTTGATCAGCATCGGCACACTGCTGCTGATGCTGCCCGGGGTGTGTACGCGTGATCTGACGCTGGTCGATGCTTTTTTTACCGCCTGCAGTGCGGTGTGCCTGAATGGTCTGGCGGTAGTGGGAACCTGGGAATTCACCTTTTTCGGCCAATTGATAATCCTGATACTTATCCAGCTTGGGTGTTTCGGGATACTCTCTTTAAGTGCAATAATCCTGCTGCTTGCCGGAAAAGAGTTGTCATTGAGTGAAACACTTATCATGTACAACCTCAATGACCGTTTCTCATTGGGCTGTACGGAATCTCTGCTGCGTACCATTGCCACTTACACTCTGGTGTGTGAAGCAATCGGAGCTGTGCTGATGCTGCCGGGTTTCATCCTCAACGGCTTCGGATTTCTGCCATCACTGTGGTACTCACTGTTCTACTCGGTTGGCAGTTTCTGCAATGCCGGTATCGGTCCGCTGGCAGGTGATATCGCTGCTGCCGGCAGATATGTTCAGGTGATCTCACTGGCGTTGATTTTTCTCGGCGGACTGGGAGTCTATGTGATCTACGATCTGCTGCAGATACTGCACAACCGCAACCACCATATGCGTCTGCATTCACGGATAGTTCTCAAGTGCTGTGCAGTATTGATAGTCAGCGGCACGTTGAGTCTCTTTCTGATAAGTATGCTGCCGGGGGGAGGGAATTTACATCTTTTTGATGCATTTTATCTCTCGATAACCTCCAGGACGGCCGGATATTCCACAGTTGATCTGTCGCGTCTTTCGCCGGCATGTCTGACACTGATAATCGTGCTGATGCTGATCGGCGGTTCACCGGGATCAACGGCAGGCGGCTTGAAAACCACTACACTGGCGGTTATTTTTGCGGCTCTTGCCAGTTCATTCAAAGGAGATAATGCGGTGATCATATCCGGCAGGACGGTCGCATTGCGAACAGTTCTGCGTTCATTCACTATAGCTGTGATGTTTATTTTGATCGTGGTATTCGGCGGATTGCTGCTCAGTGCGGTATCTCCGCAGCTGACGGACCGTCAATGCTTTTTTGAGGTATCTTCCGCGCTGGGAGGAACCGGTTTGGATGCCGGCTGGATCACTCCGCAGCTGACGGGCCCCTGCAAACTGATGGTAGCGTTTTTCATGTTCCTCGGCAGGGTTGGCCCGCTGGCGGTATTCATGTTTTTTGTAAGGAAAGAGAAACCGGCGGTACTGCATTATCCGGAAGAACGGGTGATCGTCGGGTAGAAAAGTTTATACGATAAACATACGGTGATGTGTTATCTTGGAGGGAAATAGAATTTATGGCGCGTAACAGTTATGCAGTATTCGGTATGGGTACATTCGGGACGCAGGTCGCCCTTGATCTGGCGCGCAGCGGCAACACGGTGCTGATATGTGACCGCAATGCCGCCCGGATCGAAGAATTGAAAGATAAGGTGGCGGATGCCGTTATTGCAGATGCCACCAGTGAAGAGGTCATCCGGGAGCTGAATATCAGTAAATTTGACGCGGTGATCCTCGGAATGAGCAGTTATTTTGAAAGTCAGGTACTGGCATTGACTCTGCTGAAACAGGCGGGAGCCAAGAAGGTTTTCATCAAATCTAAAAGTGCCATTCAGGAAAAGATACTCTACCGTCTTGGAGCAGATGAAGTCATCCAGCCGGAGCTGGATGTGGCATCCCGTCTGGCACGGAGGCTTTCGCTTGCCAATATTTCCGACATTTTTGAATTCAAGGGTTCAGCCATTGCAGATGTGATCGTGCCGGAAAGTCTGGAAAATATTCCGCTGCGCGATCTGGATCTGCGCGGCAAATACAATATCACCATATTACTCAAATATACTCCGGATGGTCTTAATGTCTGTGCCATCGGTCCGGATACTCTCCTCAAGGCCGGAGATCAGCTGACTGTTTTCGGAGATCAGAAATCAATAATTGAAATTTTCAAAGGTAAACAATCATGAGCGACTGTATTTTCTGCAAAATCATTGCCGGAGAGATCCCGAGTGCCAAAATCTATGAAGACGAACTGGTTTATGCATTTCTGGACATATCCCCCATCAACTTTGGTCATACGCTGGTAATTCCGAAGGAACACCACCAGTCAGCAGCGACGATTCCGGAGGAGACAGCCGGCAGGATGTTCCGTATTGCCAGCCGCATTGGAATTCTGCTCAAACGTCTGGATGAATTTGATGCGTACAATCTTCATCTGGCGGATGGGAGTGCTGCCGGGCAGGTGGTGATGCATGCGCATTTGCATGTTATTCCGCGTGGAGCGGAGGATGGTTTCCGCTGGAATTGGCGTCAATTGAAGTATCCGGAAGGAAAAATGATGGAGATCGCAGAAGAGATTTCCGCTAAACTCAAGGAAAAAATCACGCAATAAACTGTGGATGTGCAGACGGATATCAGAGAAGATATATTTTTGCAGCAAATTAATGGATGATTTATTATGATGGATTATTTTCAGAAAGTCAGAAAGGCGGCAATGGATGTGCTGCGCCCGGATGAGAAAACATTGAGACACGGTTTGGAACTCCATGAAGAGAGTTTTGTTTTTGATGCATACGGCTTTTCCCCCGGCGGCGGCGGCAAATGTGAACGCGTGGAAAAACTTATCGCCGATGGAGCCGGAAGAAACGAGATCATCCGTGCGCAGGAAGAGTTCCGGATGTGCGGCTGCTGGGAAAACCCCGAACTGCGCCGCCGCCTGAAAGAGGCGTGGGATTTTTCCGGGGTGAATTGCAACTTTCAAAACAGCGGTGTAGAGGGCAATGACCCGGTGGAAATGCTCTACCGTTTGAGCAACTATACCAATACCGTCGACCGTCTGACTGATATTTACGAGCGCGCGGTCTATCCCCATCAGCTTCCCGGAATCAAAGAGCGCGGTCACCGTGCGATCTACATGACCACCAACGGCGTGCCGCTGCCGGATTATAAAGTTTCCACCGATGAAGCTCTCAATCTGATCGGAGTATTTTTCCGTCTGGGTGTGCGCATGATGCACCTGACCTACAACCGGCGCAATCTTCTCGGTGACGGCTGTGCTGAAGCCGCCGATGCCGGTTTGAGCGCATTCGGCAAAGATGTCATTGCAGAAATGAACCGTGTCGGTATGCTGGTAGACGTGGCACACAGCGGTCAGAAAACCAGTTACGATGCAGCGAAAGCCTCCGTCAAACCGATGGTCGCGAGCCACTCCGCAGCCGGGGCATTGTCCACACACTACCGCGCCAAAAACGATGAGGTCATTCAAGCAGTCAAAGAGACCGGCGGCTATGTCGGGATCTGCGGACATCCGCCGTTTCTGCAGGGCAGCATGGATTTGAACGCCATGCTCGACCATATCGAATATATCGCGCGCAAATTCGGCGTAGACCATGTTGCCATCGGTACGGATAACGGAGTCGGTCTTTGTCCTGAAGAAAAGTACATCGCCACCCCGAAAATGCGTCCGATCTGGGAACAGTACTGGACCGCCCCGGGTGCAGGATATGAGTTGATGACCAAAGAACAGTACGATTCAGTGAACTGGCTCAACTGGCCGATGTATACTGTCGGTCTGGTTCAGAGAGGATTTACTGATGACGAGATCCGCAAGATCATCGGCGGCAACGTCATGCGCGTTATAACCGAAATTCTGGAAAAGTGATTTTATGGCTGAATTGAAAAATATCCGCAACTTTTGCATTATCGCTCACATCGACCACGGCAAATCCACGCTCGCCGACCGGATGCTGGAAATCACCGGTACCGTGGAAAAACGTGATTTGCAGGATCAGCTGCTCGACGGTATGGATTTGGAACGTGAACGTGGAATCACCATCAAATCCCATCCGGTCCGCATGATGTATGCGCCGGACGGCAAAGAGGTGTATGAACTCAATCTTATCGACACTCCGGGACACGTGGACTTCACTTACGAAGTCAGCCGGAGCCTGAGTGCATGTGAGGGTGCGATATTGCTCATCGATGCCACGCAGGGAGTTCAGGCCCAGACCGTAGCCAACGTAAATCTGGCGTTTCATCAGAATCTCCGGGTGGTCCCGGTCATCAATAAGATCGACCTGCCGGCAGCGAACCTGCCGTTGTGTTACGAACAAATGGAGGAGATCCTCGCGCTGCCGCGCGAAGAGGCACTGCACGTTTCCGGAAAAACCGGTGAGGGCGTAGCCGAGCTGCTGAAAGCGGTCATTGAGCGTATTCCTCCGCCGACAGTTGGTGATGAACCGGGAAGTGCCGCGTTGATCTTTGACTCACGTTATGATACATTCCGCGGAGTGGTGAACTTCGTCCGGGTACAGCGTGGAGTTTTCAAACGCGGAACCCGGATCAAACTCTTTTCCAACGGCATTGAAAGCGAACTTAAAGAGGTCGGTCACTTCAGTCCAGATATGCGTCCTGACCCGGAACTTGGTCCCGGCAGTGTGGGCTACATCATCCCCAACTTGAAGTCACCGGCAGACACCCGTATCGGTGATACAATTACCGATGTGCAGAACCCCAGTGCCGAACCGCTGCCCGGCTTCCGTCAGGTGCGCCCGATGGTGTTCAGCGGCATCTACCCGATCGACACAGCAGATTATGACCAGCTCAAAGCGAGCATGGCAAAACTGCAGCTCAATGATGCAGCATTTTTCTATCAGGCAGAGAGTTCTGCCGCACTGGGCTTCGGTTTCCGCTGCGGATTCCTCGGTCTGCTGCACATGGAAGTCATTCAGGAACGGCTGCGCCGGGAATACAATATGGATATTCTGGCAACGTATCCCTCGGTGATCTACCATGTCTACATGAAATCCGGCGAAATGATCGAAATCGACAACCCGGTCCACCTTCCGGATCCGTCCGGTATCGAACGTATCGAAGAACCGGTCATCAACTGCCATCTGATGATCCCGACCGAATATATCGGTGATGTGATGAATCTGGTGATGAGCAAACGCGGCATCTGTACCAATACTTCCAGCGTGGATGCCAACCATGTCATCATCACTGCTGAAATGCCGATGCACGAGATCCTGATCGACTTTCACGACAAACTCAAATCCATCACCCGCGGCTACGGCAGCATGGATTATGAACCGGCCGGATACCGTGCCGGCAAAATGGTCAAGCTGGATATTATGGTCAACGGCGAAACGGTGGATGCTTTCAGCAGTATCGTCCATGTGGATATGGCGTATGAACGCGGCAGACAAGTCGCAGAAAGATTGCGCGATGCAATTCCGCCGCAGATGTTCCAGATCGCCATTCAGGCAGCCATCGGCGGCAAGGTCATCGCACGTGAAACGATCCGTCAGCTGCGTAAAAACGTGCTTGCCAAGTGCTACGGCGGCGATATCACGCGTAAACGCAAACTGCTGGAGAAGCAGAAAGAGGGTAAAAAGCGCATGAAACTTATCGGACAGGTCAATATCCCGCAGGAGGCATTTGTGGCGGTATTGAAAGCGCAGGAATTCAATCAGTAACCATAACATTCAGCAAAAAAAAGGAGTTCTGCACTATGAAAACAGTATTCTTCAGCTTTATTCCGGCAGGAGTGGAAAATTTCATTCTGAAAGTGTTGTCCAATGATTTTCTCTGCGGAACGATCACCGGAATTTTCATCTGTCTGCTGCTCCGTCTGGTATGGAAGTTGTGTTTCCGCAGAAAAAGCTGTTCACATATCGAAGTGCAGAACAGTTCCGGTACGGTCATGATCACGATCCCGGCAATATTCAGTGTGATAAAACATGCAGCAGCTCCGATAAAATGTCTGGAACTCAACCGTTTGCAGATCTTTGACAATCCGGCTGGTCTGGATATTGAACTGCGTGCCTCCATAAAGGATGAGGAAAGACCGGTATCGCAGGTCATGACAGAACTTGCTTCAGTCGTCCGTACCCAGCTCAACAGTTTTTTCGGGGTGGAAAAAATCTACAATATCAAACTGGATATCAGTAACTGTAAAAAATGCCGGAGCAATTCCGAATCTGCGGCAGTTGATTCCGGTGATACGGCAGATCCGGTGAAGACAGAACCGGTCAACTCCGGACGGACGATCTCTCTCAAAACTCCGGTAAAAAATGACCGCAATGAGTGACCGGCAGTTTCTGTTGGCATCCGGTTCACCGCGCCGGAAAGAACTGCTCCAAAAGTGCGGTGTGGATTTCACAGTGGAAACAATTCCGGTAAAGGAACTTTCTGAAGCGGAAGATATCCGCACACTGCCGCAGCAGAACGCTTTGCTTAAAGCATCGGCAGTTGCAGATACCCGGCGCGGTTGCTGGGTGCTTGGAGCGGATACCATGATCGTTTTTGAAAACCGGGCGATCGGGAAACCGGCAGATCCGGCAGATGCCGCCGGAATGCTGGCAGAATTTTCCGGTAAAACCCATGAGGTCATCACCGGAATGGCACTGATCTGCCGGGAACTGGAAGTGTGCAAAGTGTGGAGCGAGTGCAGTACAGTAAAGTTCAAAGAGCTTACTCCGCAGATCATCGCCGGCTACCTTGCCGAAGTGGAGGTATTGGATAAAGCCGGAGCTTACGCGATCCAGGAGCATGGGGAAATGATCGTGGAAAGTTTCTCCGGAGAGTTGGAAAATATTGTAGGAATGCCGCTGAAAAAACTGCGATCGCTCTTGACAGAGTTCGCAATCGGGGGTAAATTGTACTGAACGATCCGGAAACAGAGAACATAACGTATAAAGTATGGGTACAGTAAAAATAGATGATCTCCGGGTTTCTGCCGTCATCGGCACCCTGGAATATGAAAAATTGCACCGTCAGCAGCTTATCATCGGAGTGGAGTTCGACTACGACTCGCGCCGTGCCGCGCAGACGGATGATCTTTTTGCCTCGGTAGATTACTCTGCAGTGGAAAGAAAAGTTGTAGAAAACAGTGAACTCAGCCGCTTTGAACTGCTGGAAACGCTGGCACTGCATCTTGGAAAAACAGTGTTGAGCTTCGCCGGAGTGACCCGGGTAAAGATCACTATCGGCAAACCGGCAGCATCGGCTTTCGGTGCAATGATCAGTTACAGTGAAGAATTTTTTGCGGAGGCATGATTTATAAAATGGCGGAAAACAGCAAACTTACTCCCATGATGATCCAGTACCGCGAAGCCAAAGCTCAGATACCGCCGGATGCGGTGCTGCTCTTCCGGTTGGGCGACTTTTATGAAGAGTTTTTTGAAGATGCTGAGACCGTCAGCCACGCCCTGGATCTGACTCTTACCAAACGGCAGGGTACTCCGATGTGCGGTTTCCCGTATCATGCACTGGACAGTTACCTGCCGCGACTGGTTGCAGCCGGACTCAAAGTCGCCATCGCGGAACAGGTGGAAGACCCTAAACTGGTGACCAAAGGTATCGTCAAACGCCAGATCACCCGGATCATCACCCCGGGCACCATGATCGACAACGCCCTGCTCCACGATGACGGCAACAACTTTCTCGGTGCTGTTGCCATGGATAAAAGTGAATCGCTCTATCTGGCGGCACTGGATGTAAGCACCGGTGAATTTTACGTCTGCGAAACCGGCAGCGCGGAAAAACTTGCTTCCGAGATCCGCCGTATGGGTGTCAGAGAGATACTTGCGACCGGCAAACTTAAAACTTTTCTGCTGGAATCCGGGGAGTTTCCAACCGACGAAAAGGCACCATTGTGGAGCGAACTTGATGATTACTGCTTTGACAAACGTGACGGATTTGAGTTTCTGTGCCGCCACTTTCACAGCAGTACCCTCGACGGTTTCGGTCTGCGCGGTAAAGATGCCGCTGTCGGTGCGGCAGCGGCAGTGCTGCGTTACGCTGCGGAAAATCTCCGCCATGAAGCAGCTCATGTCACACTGCTGCAGTTCCGCACACTTTCCGATACTCTGGAACTTGATCCGATAACTCTGCGGAATCTGGAAATTACCGGTTCCCTCTTTGAAAACTCCCGCCGCGGTTCACTGCTCGGAGTGCTGGATAAATCCGTCACTCCGATGGGCGGCCGCAAACTCCGCAGTTTTCTGGTGCGCCCGCTGCGCGACCATGATGCCATCGTCCGTCGCCTGGATGCAGTGGAAAATTTTGTCATCGATCCGATGGCTCTGGCTGAATTCCGCGAATCACTGCGGGTGGTGAAAGACCTTGAACGTATCGTCGGCAGACTCAATGTGGGTATCGCCACCCCCCGTGATCTGCAAAATCTGGGCAGTTCACTGGAATCCCTGCCCGCCATCAAAGTTCTTCTTGAAAGTCTCTATGCCAGACTTTTCACTGAATGTACCGCCAATATCGGTAACTTCGGTGAGTTGACCACCGCGCTGATGTCGGCACTTGCCGATGAATTACCGGCCTCCATCAGTGACGGCGGTGTGATACGCTCCGGATATTCTGCGGAACTTGATGAACTGCGCTCCGCAGCATCTGACGGCAAGTCATGGTTGAGTTCGATCCAGCAGCGGGAGATCGAAAGAACCGGTATCAAGTCGCTCAAAGTCAAATTCAACAACGTCTTTGGTTACTATATCGAAGTGAGTAAATCGAATCTGTCTCTGGTACCGGAGGATTACATACGCAAACAGACTCTGGTCAATGCCGAGCGTTTCATCACTCCGGAGCTGAAAGAATTGGAAAACCGCATCCTCGGAGCAGAGGAAAAAGCCCGCGCTCTGGAACAGAAAATATTTGATGATCTGCGGCGGCAGGCGACCGCCTGCACCGCCGATATCCAGCGCAGTGCCGAAGCTCTTGCCGAATTGGATGCCATCGCAGGATTTGCAGAAACCGCCCGTATCCACAACTACTGCCGTCCGGCGATATTCGATGATGACCGTCTGGATATCCGCGACGGCAGACACCCGGTGCTGGATGACAGTATGGAATCCGGAACATTTGTCCCCAATGATACGATCCTCGATGGCGATGAACGGCGCATGATGGTCATCACCGGGCCGAATATGGCAGGCAAATCCACCTACATCCGCCAGACGGCACTGCTGGTCATCATGGCACAGGCAGGATCATTTGTTCCGGCACGCAGCATGGAAATCGGCATGGTTGACCGGATATTCACCCGCATCGGTGCGGCAGATGACCTTTCCCGCGGGCAAAGTACCTTTATGGTGGAGATGGTGGAAACTGCCAATATCCTCCGTCACGCCACAGAAAAAAGTCTGGTCATCCTCGACGAAGTCGGCAGGGGAACCAGTACCTTTGACGGTTTGTCGCTGGCATGGTCGATCGCTGAATATCTGCACGATCAGGCACGGTCACGCACCATGTTTGCCACCCACTACCACGAATTGACCGAACTTGCCCAAACCAGACGCGGAGTGAACAACTTCAACGTGGCAGTGCGCGAATACGGTGATGAGGTGATCTTTCTGCGGCAAATCATTCCCGGAGCGGCCGACCGCAGTTACGGTATCCACGTTGCACGTCTTGCCGGAGTTCCCGAAGCGGTACTGGAACGGGCAAAATCCATTCTGGAACTTCTGGAAAAAAATGCCGCCGCCCCCAGAGAGGCAATGGCGGCGATCCCCCGGCGTCCGGTACGCAACCGCCGCCGGGCAGATGATGAGAACGACAGCGATATCCTCCAACTCCGGCTGCTTTAAGTCGGTCAGATCTCCTGATAGTTGCCCAGAAAGGTGAAATTTCCACCATCTGCGGCAAGTTCGGTGAGCAGCGTGAAAACTCCCGGCTCATGCAGAGAAGCTTCAAAGTCAAAGTAGAACATGTATTCAAAGTTCCCGTCCCTGCCGGGGCGGCTCTCCAATTTGGTCAAATTGACTCCCAGAACTGCGAAACGTGCCAGCAGCCGGTAAAGGGAGCCCGGTTTATGCGGTAAAGTTCCCATGATACTGATGCGCGAAGCTCCCGGATAGATTTCCGGTTCCCGTGAAATGCAGATGAAACGGGTGTAGTTGGAGTCCCTGTCCTGAATATTTGCAGCTCCGATGGCAAGAGAATAAATGGCGGCACACTCACTGCTGGCAATGGCAGCGAGGTCTTTACGGCCGGATTCACTGACGATCCGGGCAGCCATTGCAGTACTGCCGGCGGTACTCATTTTGACATTGCCCAGCTGTCGGATGAAGTTCGCGCACTGTTTCAACCCCTGTTCATGGGAAATAACCTCTTTAACATCACTTATCTTCGCCCCGGGAGCCAGCAGCAGAGCGTGTTTCACCTGCAGACGGCAGCTGCGGACGATGTAGAATTTATGGTCACGCATCAGGTCACAAACCTGATCGATCGTCCCGGATGTTGAGTTCTCTATCGGCAGCACCCCGTAACGGCACAAACCTTTTTCCACCGCCTGAAATACTCCGCTGAAATCATTGAAACTGATGATATCCGCCAGTTTGAACAACCGGTCTGCCGCCAACTGTGCGTAAGCTCCGGGAATACCGCAGCAGCCGACTTTGGCGGTCGCCGGAAAAAGAGCCGGGGTATTCTCCAGCGACTCCCGGATACGTCCGGCAAAAGCAGATGCTTCAGGAGTGCTGCGGCGTTGATAGGCTTTGCTCAATTCAAAAAGAGTGGAAAAAAGTATTCCGGCACTGCTCTGCAGCTCCACCCCTGATTCCCGGGTCATCTTCAGCAGGATCTCCCGTTCGCGCAGCGGGTTTTCCACCGGCAGTCCCTGTATTTCCTTGAGTTTGCCGATCTGTTTTCCCAACTCCATCCGGCGGGAAAAGAGTTCAAGTATCTTTTCATCGATTTGATCGATCTCTTTTCTGGCATTGCTGATATCCATTTTTCTGTTCCTTTTCATCTGATTTTTGATAATGTTCCGAATCCTGTAAAATCCCTGTGCGGACATGAAATGTTGATCTGCTGCTTACAAGGCGTTGCACTCTTCTCTGGCGTTGGTGACGATATTGATTTTTTTCATCAACGCGGCGAAATCCGGCATAGTCAGGCTCTGCATACCATCACAGCGGGCGCAGGCAGGATTGTTATGAACCTCGATGATCAATCCGTCGGCACCGGCGGCAACCGCAGAGAGTGACAGCGGGGAAACGAAACGGGCGATTCCGGCGGCGTGACTGGGATCGATTATTACCGGCAGATGCGAAAGAGTCTTCAGAGCCGGTATTGCAGAGATATCCAGAGTGTTGCGGGTGTAATTTTCAAAGGTACGGATACCGCGTTCACAGAGGATGACATTTTCGTTGCCGAATGCCATGATGTACTCGGCACTCATCAACAGTTCCTGATAGGTATTGGCAAGACCGCGTTTGAGCAGAACCGGTTTATTTGAGTGTCCGAGCTGTTTGAGCAATTCAAAATTCTGCATATTGCGTGCGCCGACCTGGATCACATCAACTTCGGAAAACAATTCCAACTGTGAAAGATCCATGATTTCGGTCACAATCGGCAGACCGGTATCTTTTTTTGCCTCCAGAAGCAGCCGGATCCCCTCATCGCGCAATCCCTGAAAGGCGTAAGGGGAGGTACGGGGTTTGAATGCTCCGCCGCGCAGTATCTTGGCTCCGGATGCTTTGACACTGCGGGCAACGGTAATGATCTGCTCCTCACTTTCCACCGAGCATGGTCCGGCAATCACAGTCATGGTTCCGCCGCCGATACCGGTATCACCGACTTTAACGATGCTGTCCAGCGGATGAAATTTACGGTTGGCATTTTTGTAAGGTTCCTGAACACGTTTGACGGCGGCGACGATCTCCAGCTGCTGAAGAAGTTCGATATCTATTTTTGCGGTATCGCCGACCAGTCCCATGATAGTCTGATGGATACCCTGGGTGATATGCGGAGTGACCCCCTGACTTTTTATCCAGCTGATAAGATTGTCAAGCTGACTTTTTCCCGGATTTTCTTTGAGGATGATGACCATTTTTCTTTTCCTTTATATTTGGTTCGTTGAAATTTTACAGAGATGAAAAAACCCCGCTGTGAGCGGTATTTCACAGCGGGGCAATCAGAATGTCAGAGGGTTGTCAGGAAGATTTCATTTGATCACGGCAACAGACATCCCGCCCCGCTTTCTAAAGAAGAAAGCAAAGCTGCTAAAGTAAAATCGGATGCTGTAATCAAAATTTTTCATCAATATTTTTCCTGTTTGACAGTGTATAAAATAAATCGTTTTACATATTTTGTCAAGCTGCAATCAAAAAAATTTCCGGATTTTTTTATAATGGCTTCACTGCTGCCGAGAAAGCTTTTGATTTTCAAATTTTGCTTGATCCATTTGAAAAGGCTCTGTTCCCGATATTGGTTGATGCCCTCCGCTTTCTTTCGCAAGAAAGAAAGCTCGGCAAAGAAAGCGAACTGTCGCGCCGCTCCGCTGTCGCGGCTTGATCGACGCTTTTTTGGAAAAAAGCTTTGCAAAAAACTCAGTGGAGTAACACCCGCTGTTTTTTTCTTTTTGATGCCCTCTGTGGCATGTTCAACACACGGGTGCGAGGCGGTTGCCGCCGAGCGCGCAGTCCGCATGCGAATGTACTTTGCGAGCATTTCCATGCGAGCAAAGCCGACGCAACAAA
>SUWK01000006.1 GCA_015061525.1 Lentisphaerota bacterium | reverse complement strand
TGAAGAATATATTTGCTATTTCAACAATGGAAGAGTATCTTTAAGGCTAAACGGAATGAGCCCGGTTGAATTCCGAGCCCATTCCATGTAATTAATCCGTCCAATTTTTTGGGGTCACATCATCCGCAGTGTGCTCTTCAATGCTCCGGGCGCGGTAACGGCTGTTGCTTGAACCGCCGTGAGCTTTGGTTCCAGCAAAGTAGGGCGAGATCAGAGTCGGTTTGCCGCCGGAGATCTGCTTGGCGTGTCCACCCTGTTTAAGGAACAATTCGATCGTGCCGGGATTATTTGTTGCGACCTCGTGAGTCAGATACCATCCTTTGAAGGCTTTCCGGTCGCCATAGAGATCCTGTACTTCTGAAATGATATCAATATTGACCTGAGCTTCCTGCCGGAAAAGTTCCGGATCATTCCAATATATACAGCAATCCGGCGTGAAGTGCCAGGTGCCGAAATAAAACTCCATCTCATATTTTTCTGCCAGAGTCAGAAACATATCCACCAGATCCACCGGGGGAGTATGCATGACGAAATTTTTATTGTACCGCGGAATGACTTTGGAATTATAGGTCATGAAACTGCCGCTGGCGCAACGGATCATTATCACCCGCTTGATACCGATGGCACGCATGACCCGGAAATCTTTGTCCCATTCTGCCATACCCCAGTTATGATGCGGGATGTCAAAACTTATTTCGTCGAGAAATGTACCGGTAATGCGCATTAATTTTTCCTTTTATCTTTTGCATAGAGCAACTGTTTTACGAATGATTTTTTTCGGACTGAGAACAACTGTTTCCGGTTTGTTCCGTCGTTTTTCGATCAAATCAGCTGCCAGAATCACCGCCTGAGTTCCCAGGGTTTGCCGCTGTTGGGCAATGGTTGTCAACTGAATTTCGTCCCGGTTGCCGATGGGCAGACCGTCAAAACCGATTACCGAAATGTCATCCGGGACCCGGTAACCATTTGATCGTAAAAGATACAGAATATCGCAGGCTTCCATATCATCGTATGCTGCGATCGCAGTAACCCCCGGAGCGCGTTTCAGCAGCGGCAGAATCTCATTCAAATCCAGATAACTTGTGAAATTTACGCCCAGTTTTTTGCTTCGTGCTGTCATTCCCTGCCAGCGTTTCTGCCATTTGTTGGAAATTGCGATCTGCCGGTGACCGAATTCATATAACGTATCGATCGCCATTTCACCGGCGGCGACATCATCAGAAATCACTGAAGAAAATGGTCCCGGAGCTTCACAGGTACAGTACAGTACACTACCGGTTTGCGGCGGGAAGCGAAGCGGTCCAGGTATTTACTGATCCGGTTATTGTGTTCGGAAACAATCAGCGCATCCACATCTTTTTCCAGCATCAAACGGATCTGCTGTTCATTGATCCGGTCATTGGAACCTGCCCAACCAATGAGTAAACCGTAATCCAGCTGCGGAGCCATATCGCCGGCACCCTGCAGGACTTCATTGTAGAAGGTATTGGTGATACCATCGATCAGATAGCCGATGATCCGGCTTTTACCGGCTTGCAAAGCAACTCCGAGATTGCTTTTGATATAATTTCTTTTCTCAGCGAGGGCACATACTTTTTCTTTCGTTTTTTCGGCAATTAACGGACTGTTTCTCAGTGCCAGACTGACTGTCGCCGGTGAAAGATGCAGCTCGGCAGCAAGCTGTTTTAAGGTTGTAGCCATGCGGGGAACCCTTTTACGAAATTAAAACGTTTTAATTTTCCTACACCATTACTTTATCACCGGAAAAGTTGTTTTGCAAGTGTTTTTTTATTAAAATTTGATTTTTTATGATCTTATTTTACGGTTGTCCAGCAACTTTCAAAAGAAGATCATCTGGCTGGGGATAGATTATAGAGAACAGAATAGCTGGTCGGGGTGGCGGGAGTCGACAAGGAGCGCAGCGATGGCAACCACCGCTCCGTCGCTGCAGGTGTGCGTGTGACAGCAACGCCAAACAGTAAGCGAAGCGCAGTAAAAAAACACATCCTCCCGCCGCAGGCGGCTGCTTCACAAGCGAATGAAATGAGCGACTTCACAAGTGTAATGGAGCGTTAGCGGAATGAAACGTCTTAACAAGCAAGTCGAAACGTTTTTTAGTGAAGATGTGAAGAAAAGCCTGCGGCTTTTGAGTGAAGAGCTTTTATTGACATAAAAGCGTGAAGTGAAGACTTGCGTCTTCGTTGACCATTTTTTTGCAAAAAAATGGTCGGGGTGGCGGGAGTCGACAAGGAGCGCAGCGACGAAGAGCCTGAACGAAGTGAAGGCAACCCCAACGATAGTGAGCAATCCCATTTTTTGCCTACGCAAAAAATAATCAAAGCAAAAAGAAAAAGCAACGGCGGAACAAATCAAAGATTTGTCAAAGCCGATGCTTGCTTTTTGCTGGATTGCTCACGGTTTGAGGGCAAAAAAAATGGTCGGGGTGGGGGGATTTGAACCCCCGACATCTTGCTCCCAAAGCAAGCGCGCTAGCCACTGCGCTACACCCCGGACGGTCTCATAACATACTACCGCTTTCACATTTATTCAAGGCTTGGCTGGATAATTCCCTTGATTTTTTACAAATTAAACTTATTTTGTTCTCCTTAGAGGAGTTTGTCCGGCACGGCAACAGCGGCGCGCCCCCGTACCGGCAATCAAAAAAAGAGGAGAATCTACTTATGAATCTGTTGGCAAAACGTGAACACGAAGTCCCTGCCGCACTTGAAAAAGTCTTTCCCGGCATGGATGAACTCGTCCGCACTATGTTCGGGCGCATGATCGAACCCGGCTGCGGCTTGCTCCGCAGTTCAGTGTTTGACTCAAAATGGGAAACTGAAGTGCTTGAAAATGAAGTCGTCGTAAAAATCTCATGTCCGGGATGCAAACCGGAAGAATTCAATCTTGAAATCGTCGGAGATTTCCTCAACTTCAAGATCGATCACTGCGAAGAAACCAAAGCCGAATGCAAAAACAAACACTACGTTTTTCGGGAACGGTCATGCTCCGAATATGAAGACTCCATCAAACTGCCAGTCCCGGTAAAAGGCGCAGAAGCCAAAGCTAAATATGCCGACGGTGTTCTCTGTGTCACCATCCCGCGTGATATGACCCAGCCTCTGCCCGCCAAAACCATTAAAGTACATTGTGAAAAATAATTCAAGGAGTTGACTGTTATGTCGGAAAAAAAAGATGCTCCCGGTACCGCTCCGGAAAAAAAGGAATACATCACAATCCGCCCCGCCGCTGATGTCACCGATGAATATGACGGCATGGAAATCACATTTGAACTGCCCGGCGTTTCCAGTGATAATGTCGAGTTGGAAGTCAAAAACCGCCTGCTTACACTGAAAGCCAAAAGTTCCCTGCACCGCCGTGGAATGCAGATCGTTTACAAGCGTGCGTTCTACCTTTCTGATGCAGTCGATGCCGATAATATCACCGCCAAGATCAGCCACGGTATTCTGACACTCTTTCTGCCCAAATCAGAAAGTGCCAAAACCCACAAAATCCCCGTGGAATGACCATTGCATTTCCACACCTCTATGCGCCGCATCCGTCCGGAATTTACCGGACGGATTTTTTAATACAAAAAACGGGAAATCACCTCTGACTTCCCGGTATATTTTTTGAAATTGCTTCTTGACTCATTTCAAAGAGTCGTTCAACTTGCGCATGGCATCAAACTGTTCCTCGATTGATGCGGCAAGTTTGATCTGAGTCCGGCAACGGTCAAGATTGTGTTTTTCACGGTGGATCTTGAAATACACATCCCCGGAAAGATAATCCGTCAGGAAACGCATACCGATCTCAAGCGTGATGAGCTTGCCGGAAAACGGCAGCAGCTCTTTTTCACGGGCGTTAAGGAAGTTGCCGGCAGTGGAAAGGAAACCGCGCAAAAGAGCCTCAAACATCTCAAAACGCATACCGACTTTGGAAAGATCAAGCTCGTCTTCCGGAGCAGGACTGGTTCCGGTACGCACCATATCACCAAAGTCATAGTGCGGCAGACCGGGCATCACTGTATCAAGGTCGATCACACAAATACCATCACCGGTCACGTCATCGATCAATACATTGTTCAATTTGGTGTCATTGTGGGTGGTGCGTTCAAAGACATTACCGGCTGCAAGCTCGTTGAGCAGCAGAGAATATTCCGCCTCGCGCGCCATGATGAAATCAAGCTCTGCAGTCACATCTTTGACTCTGCCGCACTTATCCGCCGCCACCGCAGCTTTGAGATCGGCGAAACGACTGGGAGTATTGTGGAAGTTGGCAATGGTCTCATTCAATCTGCCCGGCATATCCGCAAGGTCATTCTGGAAAGCTCCGAATGCTTTTGCTGCGGCAAACGCCTGTCCGGCATTTTCCAGCACATCGTAAGTCCGTGCCTCATCGACATAAATATAGCAACGCCAGAAATTTCCATTATCATCTACGAAAAACGGTTCGTTCTTATGTGAATAAATCACCTGCAGAAAACGGCGGCGGGTCGCAGGATTGACCGCTTTTTCAGCAGCGATCTTGCTTTCAATATGTTTGGAAACCCGCACAAAGTTGTCCATCAACTGAACCGGTTCACGGAAAATTGAGGTATTGATCCGCTGCAGAATATAAGTCTGACGTGTGGTGGACATCTTGAATGTGTCATTAATGTGACCGGTTCCAAATCTTCCGGCTGAAACGAACTCCCCGTCAAGCATAAAGCCGCGGCTGATCTTTGCAATGTCAAAATCCATGATTTTTCCTTTCTGTTTTGAACTTATGATATAATATATACGGATTTTCCCAATATTACCAGCAGTTTTTTCTCCTGAACTATGGATTTTTTTGCAAACGTGGTGTATATTTTACAATCAGGCGAAAAATTTGGAGGTAACTATGAGCAGTATGCCGATGGAACTTTTCCTCAGCGACGAGGTACAGGGGTTGCTGGATGACTTCGCCTCTTTGCTGGATGTGCGGGTCACATTTTACTCCCTTGCCGGAGAACCTCTGCGCCGGGGCAAAGAGATGCGCAACTGTGCGTACTGCTCTCTGGTGCATGAAGAACTTTCCGGATTCAGCCGCTGCGTTTCCATGGATTGCGACAAACAGCGCGAAGCGGTTCAACGCAGTGAGATCATCAATTACCGTTGCCACGCCGGACTGCATGAATGTATTGCCCCGGTAAAAGTCCGTGGACGAACCGCCGGATTCGTTATGATCGGTCAATTCAGAATCGACGGCGATGAAGAACCGGACTGGTCAACCATCCCGGAAAAATGCCGCGAAAAACTGAAAAAAGCCTATTTTGAACTTCCCTGCTTCACCGGTGAAAAACTCCAAGCGGTTCTCGGAGTTTTGAAAACTCTGATCGACTACATCGCTGTACGCGAACTGGCGGTGCTGCAAGGCGACCGTCTGCGCAATGAAATCGACCTCTATATTGAAAAACACGCAGCCGAAGATATCCGTCTGCCGGATATGGCGCGGAAACTCGGACGCAGTGTTTCCACTATCTCACAATTCCTGCGCAACAACTACCAGACCAGTTTCAAAGGTCTGCTGCTGGATGCCCGTTTGAAAATCGCGGAAAAAATGTGGAGAGATGATCCCGGTGCCACGGTTGCGGAAGTGGCGTTCGCCTCCGGCTTCTGTGATCAATTTTACTTTTCCCGGGTTTTCAGCCGCCGCCGGGGAATGCCGCCGGGAAAATTCCGCAGCCAGATGCGGCGCGCCGGGGAAATAATCGATGATTGAAATATCTTGAACATCCATCTTGAAATATTCCGGCAAAGGATTATTGTTACTATAACAGAAACTATTTTTTCATGGAGGAATTTTTATGATTTTCATGCAGTGCCGCTGTTCATCAGGTGTCTTGGGAAGAGCTGTCAGTATCAATTTTCTCGTCCCCTCCCCCGGAAAAACTGCGCCCCGGGGCGTAATGTATCTGCTGCACGGATTATCCGATGATGATTCTATCTGGTACAGACGCACATCTGTTGAAAGATACGCCGAACAGTACAATCTGCTCATCGTCATGCCAGACGGCGGAAGAAGTTTTTATACCGATGCGGTTGCCGGAGATAACTATTGGACATTCATCTCGGAAGAACTGCCGGATATCGTGGAAAATATTTTCAACCTCCGTCCGGCACGGGAAAACACCTTTGCCGCCGGATTATCCATGGGCGGTTACGGTGCGTTGAAACTCGGTTTGCGATGCCCGGATAAATTTGCCGCCGTTGCCGGGCTTTCATCGGTAACGGACATCAAATGCCGTTTCCGGGCAGAAACATCCAAATCATGGCGGCCGGAACTGTACCGGATATTCGGCGGAATTTCCCAGCTCGCGCCAAGAGGAAATGATCTCTTTGACTTGGCTCAGAAAGCCGTTGATTCGGGAAAACAACTGCCGAAAATACTCTCTATCTGCGGCAGAAATGATTTCATGATCCGCGATAACCGTAAATTCAATAAATTCATGCAACAGATCAATTATCCTGATTTCCACTCTTTTGAACGTCCGGGATCTCATACCTGGGAGTTCTGGGATGAGCATATTCAGGATGCGCTCAAATTTTTCAACTGCAACACTCTTCCGGAGTAAGCAATAATATGCTCCGACAAACGATCACCCCGGAAAAAGTTCTGTTTTTTACAGGAGAAACCGTCACCTTTGAATTGCACGGGATCGCCGCTTCAGTCAAAGGCAAGGCTGTCTTGCGTACCAATATCGGTGGTAATGCCGCTCGAATTACCGAACAGATAGAAAAAACTGAACTCAACCGTACCCCAAAAGGCAGTGATTGGCGGGATCTGGAAATGCACCGGCAGCCGCATGGGAATTTTCAACTGACTCTGCCGCTGATCGAAACCGGTGTTTTTGAAGCTAAATGCTGTTTTCTCCCCGCTGACGGTTCTCAACCGCTCTGGCCGCAGGGAGAAAATTTTCATCTGAAAGTCACTACCAATGCCAACGTTTCCGGCAACGGTATCTACAGTTGTTTCGTGCGGCAATGGGGAAAATGGATGTATCTGCCGAAATCTCCGGAACTGCCGGATTTTGCAACTTTGGATCAGGAAGGATTCACCATCGTACCGCCATCCGGTACGTTCCGCAGTGTAGTAAGAAAACTCGATCATATTTTCAACACCCTCAACTGCCGGATACTTCAATTGCTGCCGATCCACCCCGTTCCGATGGCATACGGCAGAATGGGCAGATACGGCAGTCCTTTTGCAGCAACCGATTATTTCGCGGTCGATCCGTCGCTTGCGGAATTTGATACCTCTTCCACACCGATGGAACAATTTGTGGAATTGATCGATGCCGTTCACTCCCGCGGCGGCAGGATCTTTATGGATATGCCGGTAAATCATACCGGTTGGGCATCCAAGCTGCAAAATGAACACCCGGACTACTTTATCCGTGATGACCGCGGCAAATTCATCAGTCCGGGTGCCTGGGGTATCATCTGGGAAGATCTCTGTCAACTGGACTACCACCGGAATAAAGTCCGTGACTTGATGGCAAAAGTTTTTCTTTTCTGGTGCAGAAGAGGTGTTGACGGTTTCCGCTGTGATGCCGGATATATGGTTCCGGAAGCTGCATGGGAATACATCATCGCCAAAGTCCGCCGGGAATACCCGGATACGACATTCCTCCTCGAAGGTCTGGGCGGTCCGCTCCAAGTGCAGGAAAAATTGCTGACTGTAACCGGTTTGGACTGGGGATATTCTGAATTGTTCCAAAACTATACCCGCGATGCCATAAGTGACTATTTCCCCCGGATGAACCACTCCGGCAAACACGGCGGGACTCTGGTAAATTTTGCCGAAACTCACGACAACAACCGTCTGGCATCCGGCGGAAAAACCTATGCAAAACTGCGTTTTATGGTCAATGCACTGCTGTCGGATAATGGAACATTCGGCTTTGCCAACGGAGCTGAATTTTTCGCCGAAGAAAAAATCGACGTTCACCAATCTGGAGCCTTGAATTTCGGTGCTGTGGACAATCTCTGTCAGTTGACCGGAAAACTCAATATCCTGCTCTCCACCCATCCGGCATTTTCCGGAAATGCCGATGTTTCCCTCATTCAGCAAGGTCCGGGAAATGTGATCGCAGCGTGGCGCAGCGGTAAAAATATTCCACCGCTGCTCATACTTCTGAATCTGGATTGTGAACATGATTCATTTGTCCACTTTCCGCGACGGCAGTATTCTTCCGGAAAAGATCTGCTGACCGGTAAAATATGCAGTCTGATCAATTATGGGAACAATATGCAGAAATTCATGCTCGCCCCCGGAGAAGGTGTCTGCATTTGTTTTGATGATTTTCAAATACCCGATTCACTGCCCGGGCGGACTCCATATAAAAAATTTCTGCAGGCCTCTGCAATGGCTCAAAATGCCGCATTGAATTTCACTTCACTTGCCAATGCAGCAAAGGCAGATCCGGTTCTGATGTGCTCTGATCCGGAAAAGTTTACCGGTAAAATTTCCGGGATTTCCCCTGCCCCCGTGGTTTCGTGGTTCTATCCGCAGGATGCCAAGCGGATCGTGATGACTGCCCCCGGTGATCTTCTGCTGTTGCGCAGTCCGGTTCCTTTTATCGCGGAACTGCACTCAAATAGTGAAAATCTGTCCCGGGTAATCGCTCTTGAAAAAGATAACGGGGAATTTTTCGCCCTTGTCCGGTTTCCCAGACATCACCGGACGATCGCAGAGGAATACACCTTATTCTTTACTGCGTTTGAAAACGGCACTGCCAGAAAACTCACCGGTAAAATCATGGTCAATGCTGATCCGGATAAAAGATTGATCCGCCTTGCCGGCAAATGGGACGAAGCTGTAAACAACTTTGTTTTCGGCTCAAACATCAACAGTTCATATGCAATGTTCAGTGCAAAATTTGGAGAATTGACCGGCAAATACGATGCCATTCTCGCCGTCAACAGCACTCCGGAATATCCGGCAGAGCGGCATGTGATGTTCACCCGCAGCCGGGCATGGCTGGTCATTGATGGATTTTCGCAGGAACTGACTGCAAAAAGTCTGGAAACCTACAGTGCCCATCCGGGAAACCGGGCAAAATGGGATTTCCTTGTTCCGGATGGTCACGGAGGAAAATGCACATTGCAGCTGGAGTTCCTCATGTCTCCGGAACAGGATCTGGTTCAATTGAAATTTCACCGCAAATCCCGTCAGGACGGTATCACTCCCGATGCCCGGCTGATCCTGCGCCCCGATCTGGAAGACCGGATAAATCATCACACGACCAGAGCCTGCGACGGAGCGGAACACCATTTTCCGGCTTCCACAACCGCATTAAATGATGGTTTTGATTTTCGTCCCGGCAGCCAATGTCTGCACATGCGCATATCCTCCGGCACGTTCCACTATGCTCCGGAGTGGAACTACATGGTCGATCTGCCGCAGGAACGCTACTACGGTATGACGGATAAAACCGATCTGTTCAGTCCGGGATACTTTGATGTTCCGCTGGCGCAAGATGAAACAGTCACGCTGACAACTTATGCCGGGGATATCACCACTGCCGCAACAGCCATGCCGCCTGAGGAGTTCCCAGCCGCCCAAGCTGCCGAAGATCTTGCCGTTGATATCCTTTCGCGCTTCATCGTCCGGCGGGATGATTTAAGTACCGTCATTGCCGGATATCCATGGTTTCTTGACTGGGGCAGAGATACTCTGATCGTGCTGCGCGGCTTGCTGAAGTTCCCGGAGTTTCAGCAAACATCTTCCCGGATTATCCGCCGTTTTGCCGCATTTGAAAAATCCGGAACCATTCCCAATATGATCTGCGGCTGCAACGATTCCAACCGCGACACCTCCGATGCTCCATTGTATCTGATCATCGCCGTCAGGGATTACATCACGCAAACAGGAGATCGCGCATTTCTCAACTGCCGCTGCGGTGAGCGGACTTTGAAAGAGATCATGGTTTCCATCATCAATAATTACCGTACCGGCACCCCAAACGGTATAAAAATGGATGAAGCAAGCGGATTGATCTTCAGTCCTTCACACTTCAGCTGGATGGACACCAACTATCCGGCAGGTACCCCCAGAGAAGGTTATCCAATTGAGATCCAGGCTCTCTGGTTTGCCGCGCTGGAATTTCTCGGAGAAAAAGAACTGGCTGCAAAAGTCAGCAGCAGTATTGAAAAATATTATTTTGTGCATGAGATCCCGTCGGATTGCCTTCATGCCGGATATGGAACTCCTGCGGCAGATGCCGTTCCGGATGACCATTTGCGCTGCAATATTCTCACGGCCGTAACTTTCGGTGCAGTGCAGACTCCGGATAAACAACTGCAGATCATCAAAGCTGCAGAACGTCTGGTCATCCCGGGAGCTATCCGGACTTTGGATGACACCGATGTGACTTACTCTCTGCCCGTCATCCGCAATGGAGAACTGCTCAATGATCCGGCACACCCCTATAAAGGCTGTTACTGCGGTCCCGAAGATACCAGCCGCAAAGCCGCTTACCATAACGGAACCGCCTGGTGCTGGCCGTTCCCGGCATACTGCGAGGCTCTCGCTATCACCGGTAACGAAAAAAGCCGCAAACGCGCTTTGGCTCTGCTGATGTCTGCTGCCCAATGGCTGGAAAACGGCATTATCGGACAAATGCCGGAAGTTCTTGATGGTGACGCACCGCACCGCAATGGCGGATGTCTTGCCCAGGCGTGGAGCGTATCAGAATTCTACCGGGTCTTGAAACTGCTCAAAAAGGAGTGATTTTTCTGCATGAGAACCTTGCTGAAAGGATTTATTGCCAATGGACTTTCTGAACCGTTCCGGGGAGCTGTTCTGGTGGAAAACGATACTATCATCGCGGTGGAAAAAGATATTTGCGGCACGTCTGCGGCAGACCGGATTCTGCAGTGGAAAGATGAGATCATCGCCCCTGGATTCATTGATGTCCACGGTCACAGCGATCTATCTGTACTGGCAGATCCGGCTGGAGCAAGTAAACGCCATCAGGGCGTCACTTGTGAAATAACCGGCAACTGCGGTTTATCCGCGTTTCCGCTGACAGCAAATAATTTTGATCACCTGCAGAAACTTTATGAAAATTACGGTGTTCTACTTTCATGGAACGACTGCCGCACTTATCTGGAAACTCTTGAACAGAAACCGGTCAATCTGCGGATATTTCCGCTGTGCGGCCATAATACCCTGCGGTCAGCTGCCGCCGGATATGAACAAAAAGAGTTGAAGTATTCCGAACTTGAGCAGATGAAAAAAATGCTTGTCTGCGCCCTTGAATCCGGAGCGGTCGGCATGTCAACCGGTCTGCTCTATACCCCCGGATGTTTCGCCGGTCACAGGGAAATCGTGGAACTTATGCAGATCCTTGCCAAATACGATGCCGTTTATACCACTCACTTGCGCAGTGAAGGCGATAAATTACTGGAAAGTTTGATCGATACGATCAACGCGGCAAAAGAGGCTCATTTGACCAAAATCCAAATCAGTCACTTGAAAACTGCCGGAGCAGCCAACTGGCATAAACTTGATGCCGCTCTGGATATCATCCGCGATGCCCGCGCCGGAGGACTCGATATCCGTTTTGACCGTTATCCGTATACCGAAAGCCAAACCATGCTCAGCGTTATACTGCCTGCGCCATTTGACACCATGCCTGACCGGGATATCACACAAGCATTGCTGGATGAAAAAGCTGTTGCCGCAGTAAGGGAATCATTGTCCATGCGCGATGACAGTGATTGGCAGCGATGGAGGATAACCGGCACAACCCATCCGAAATGGAAAAATTTCATCGGCCGGAAATACTCATCCATTACAGAAGATAAAGTGACCGCAGTAATTGATCAGCTGCGTTTTGATGCCACGACTGCAACCATCGGTGCCGCCGGATTATCGGAAGAAAATATGCTGAAGATCATCACCGATGATCTCTGTATGGCAGGCAGTGACGGCAATGCTCTGCCGCTTTCCACCTGCTTCGGAACAGCGCATCCGCGGGCATTCGGTGCGATCGCAGAATTCATCCGGCTGAAATTGGCCCACGGTCAATCCATCGGCAAATGCATCAAGGCAGTTTCTTCAACTCCGGCAGAATTTTTCCGGCTGCCGGATATCGGATTCATCCAATGCGGAAAAAAAGCCGATATCACAGTATTTTCACCTGATGATATCGGTTGTAAAGCAGATTTTGTCACGCCGCACTGTTTCGCAGACGGAATAAAAATGACCATGCTCAACGGGAATGCAGAATTTTACTGAGCGGCAGTATCAACGCTTTTCAGCAGAATTTTCACCGCCGGAGTCGGCTTTTTCAACTTGCGCAGATTTTCCAGTTCCAGATTTATTCCGAACCACTCTTTGGGAATTTTTGCTCCCGCACTCTGTTGGGCAAAACGAACCGCATTCTGATTATCTTTCTCACCGATGGCGATCAATGCACGCACTGCCATTGAATTCCGGCTGGGCTGATTGAACTCCAGTGTTTCTTTGGCAGCAGCAACATTGCCGGATTTCCACTGGGCAAATGCAAGCATCGGGATGACCGCCGGATGATTTTCCTCTATCATCTTCTTGTAATACCAAACCGCCGAAAGCCAGTCTTTATTCATTTCCGCTTCCCGGGCGGCTCCACCCATAAAGCGGATCATCTCCCGGCGGTGATCAAGCATTGAACCAAGTTTTTTCTCCAGAGCCGGTTCCGGAGCAGCTCCCAACTCCCTCGCTTTTTCATAAGCGAGAACCGCCTCCCGGTCACGGTTGGTAATAGACGATGCCAGCAATCTGGCAAGCTCGATACGGATAATTGCTGAATCCGGAGCAAGCCGTGCCGCAGTAAGCAATTTTTCCTCTGCCCGGGCGGGGGCTCCGCAACCGGCATCGATCAAACCGGCACACATCTGCACATAAGCGTTATCCGGAAATTTTTTCAACAGCGGATCGACAATGGTCTTCGCGTTGCCGAAACGGGATATTTCAATCAAACTTCTGGCGGTATCCAAAGCCAAACGGACATCATCCGGTGAAGCAGCAAGAGCCTTTTCCAAATGGGGAACAGCTTCTTTGAAATTACTTCTGCGGAAGTAAAGCATTCCAAGATGATAGTGCCCCGCAGTAAAATCTTTTTTCACGGCGACCGCCTGCCGGTAATGCCAGAGCGCAAGCTCATATTTACCCTCTTTTTCTGCGATAAAACCGGTTGCAGTAAGCTCTTCCGGGGAACGACTGCTGATTCCGGAAATTTTATTTTGCGTTTCGTCTCCGTCATTGCCGACATTACTGACCATCGCCTGCAGACGATCACGTTCAGCTGCAAGTTCAGCATTGAGTTTATTCAACTCTTCAAGCTCATTTTCCAGACGGCTCATCCGGGAGGCATCAACTTTTTCCAGCAGTCCGGCAGCAGATTTTTCCTGCAACGCCGCCAAATCGGAATTAAGTTTTTTCAACTGTGCTATCTCGGAATCTTTATTCTTTCCGTCACGCATCAACTCCCGGTTCCGGGTATCAAGTTCTGCGGTCTGTTTTTTTACACTCTGCAGTTGCCCCTGCAGCTGCTGTATACGATCATTAAGCGGTCCGATGGCAGTTGCGGCACGGCGGAGTTTTTCCGCCTCGATCCGGCAGGCGACGTGAACATCCTGAGCCTCTTTCCGGATAAAAGAGAGCAACTGTTTGTTAAGTTTATCCAATTCTGCGGTTTGAGAATTGACCAACGCTTCAAGTTCACCGTTTGTTCGCCGAAGTTTCTGCAGCTCGGAATTATCCTGACGCAGAGCTGCGGCTTCATTTTCCAGTTTGCTTATTTTATCATTCAATACCGTAAGTTTGACATTTCCGGAACGCAGTTGTGTTTCTGCTTCACTGAATTTTACTTTCAACGCCGCAAGTTCAACCTCACGTTCCCGCAATACACTCAACTCTTTTTCCAGATTCCGCAAATGAGCTGTTTCTCTGGCAAGAGCTTCCAGCTCGACCATTCTCCGGCGGCTGGCATCAAATTCTGCCGATTTTTTGCGCAATTGCTGCAGCTCTTCCTGTTCCCGGTTGAAAGCAGATTTCAACTCGGCATTAAGCTGCTGTTCTTTGGCAAGGGCCGATTTAAGCTGATCGTTTTCCACCATCCGCAGCTTTGCCCGTTCAAGCTCCGCCTGTCTGGGTTTGGCAGCCTCAAGCAGCAGCCGGTTCTCGCGATTTTCAGCAGAAAGAGCTTTGAAATTGCGCTGCAGTTCCTCATATTCGCCCTGCAGTTTCTGAAGTTTGCTCAATTCCAGATGCAAAGTCTTTTCCTTTTCCAGAGCGGCAACCACCTCGGAGCGGCTTTTCAAATTTTCGTCGCTGACCGCTTTCAGCTTGCGTTCACTGGCTTCCAAAGCATTTTTCCGCTCATCAGCTTCCGCACGCAAACGGATCAATTCATTTTGAGCAGCGAGCAGATCATTTTCCAATTTCTTCATTGACTTTCTCGCCTCGGCAGCAGCTTGAAAATCAGCACTGTTACGCAAAGCAAGCCGCTTATCCAGTTCCACACTGCGGTCATAAAGCTGCTTGACATCATTTTCCAATGTCCGGTTGCGTTCACGCAAGCCGGATAATTCAACTGCCACAAGTTTGGATGAACTTTTTTCCTGTTCCAAATTGTCCTGCAAATTCTGTACCCGGGCAAGCAGTGTGGAATTTTCTTTTTTCAAATTCCGCGATGCAAGATTCGCTTCATCACGCTCAACAATCACCGCTGCAATACGTTTTTCCAAAAGCTGATTCGTATTCTGAACGGCTTTCAACTGATTTTTTAAATTTTCTGCAGCCCTGGACTTTTCCTCGCTATCCTCTCTATTCTGACCGGTCTCCGCACGGCGACTCAACACCTCGATCTGCCGGTCTTTATCTGCGACCTCCTTATCAAGAGAAGAAATTTTCCGGTTCAACTCATTGATCTTTTCATTAAGATCATTATGCGCATTAAGTTTTTCCCCGGCAGCAGCTATTTCCTGCCGAAGCCGCTGCAGCTCTTCATTGCGCTTGGAAACAATATCTTCCAATGCATTTTTTGCAGCAAGATTCAATCGGGAATTTTCCTTTTCTATGCGCAGCTGCTGTTCCATAGCGGAAATCTGTTTCTGCAGCCGCTCCCCCCCCATACGCTCTTCCAACAGACGCTTTTCCAAAGCGGCAATGCGCTCTTCCGGACGTTTCAGTTCGGCTTCCAGATTTTTATACCGCCGATCCAGCAGCGCATATTTATCCTCCAATACTTTGCGGTCACGGAGCAGTGCCGCCATTTCAGTTTCAAAATTCCGTTGCGACTGAAGATCTTTGGTCAATTTGGCATTAGCAAGTTTCAAAGCGGCATTTTCTCTGCGCAACTCATCCAAAGCTGCATTGGCAGACGGTATCGCAGCAGCCGGACGCACCGGAACATTTTCCACCTTCCGTTCGGTTACCGTCTGCACAACCGGTGCCGGAGCTGCTTTGCCGTTCTCCTCTCCGGCAGCTTTGCCGTTTTCCTCTCCGGCAGCTTTGCGTGTTTGAGATCCCCCCTCTCCAAGCAAACGTTTCAACTCCGATATCTGACGGTCACAATCACGCAAACGATCAGCGATCACCCGCTGGTTCCAATCAGGACGGGCTGAACGTACAGCCAGATAATTTTTCCGCGCCTTTTCAAAGTACCCCAGAGCTTCAATGTAACTGCCGCGCTCACGCAATGTTTCACCGCGCTCAAAATTGGTATACCCGGAACGCCAGGAATCCCATGGCGACGGAGCGGCGTGGACAATCGTAAAAAACAGACAGCAGGCAAACACTGTCAATAACACTTTTTCCGGATTCATCGCAGAAACTCCTTAAATCGGTGTTGATATTTTTCCTCAATGGCAAAGAGAATCTCCGCAGTGCCGTCAGGAGCAAAATTTTCTTCATAGATATTTCCGGCACTGTGCGCCAGAGTTATCAGATCATAACGGGAGGGCGGAATTTCCGCCTTCAGCAATGCACGGCTGCGGGATGCAAAATCAGCCAGTACCGCACGCAATTCCTCCAAGTTCTCTTTGGAATGTGCCGAAACATAGACCGCTCCGGGGAAAAGACCGCGCAACCGGGCAAGTTTTACCGCCTCAGCATCTTTGTCGATACGGTCGATTTTGTTGAAAACCACCACCATGCGTTTCTCATCTGCACCAAGCTCTTTCAACACCCCGATGGTAGTTTCCCACTCATTATCTATGTCATCGGAAGAAACATCCAGAACCAGCAGCAGAATATCCGCCAGTACCGCCTCTTCCAAAGTGGATTTGAATGCTTCCACCAGCTGATGCGGCAATTTGCGGACAAATCCCACGGTATCATTGAGAACCATTTCCACATTGCCCGGCAAAACAATTCGCCTGGCTGTCGGATCAAGCGTAGCAAAAAGCTGATCTTTAACCAGCACTTCAGAATCACACAAAGCATTAAGCAAAGAAGATTTACCCACATTTGTATAACCGACGATCGCCCCTTGGGCAACCGGACGGCGGATACGGGCTTTGCGCTGTGATGCCCGCTGTTTGCGCACCAGAGCCAATTCCTCTTTAAGCTGCTGAATACGCCGTTTTATCAAACGGCGGTCAGTTTCCAACTGCGCTTCGCCCTGACCACGGTTGGTTGCTCCGCCGCCGCGCTGGCGGGAAAGATGAGTCCACGCTTTATGCAGACGGGGCAGAGAATACTCCAACCGGGCAAGCTCGACCTGCAGAACAGCTTCTTTCGTCATCGCCCGGGAAGCGAATATTTCCAATATTATCTCTTCCCTGCCAACCACCGGACAACCGGTCAGCTTCTCCCAGTTCCGCTGCTGCGACGGAGTCAGGTCATTATCAAACACGACCAGATCCGCTTCACACTCCTGTACCAGACGGGCGATCTCTTCAGCTTTACCGCTGCCGACCCGGTAACGTACCTGCGGTGTTCTCAAACGGACGATTTCCGGCTCCAGCGGAATTATTTCCAGATTGCGGACAAGATCTGCCAATTCATCAAGCTGGGATTCCACGACAGAACGATCCTGATCCGGTTCAAGAAACCCGATCAGAAACGCCCGCTGTTCTTTTACAGCAGCAGCCTCTTTTTCCAACTCGATCAAACGGCAGCTTCCTTATTCAACGCTTTTCAAGTCTGGCGGCAACTTCCGCTTCGTAAGCATCAAAATCATCTATCGTAAGCTGAGCGACACCGGTACGGATCGCCGCTTCAGCAACTTTACGCGCCACATGGGGAACCACTCGGGGATCAAACGGTTTGGGAATAACCATATCCAAACGGATCCCGGCTGCCCCGTCAAACATACCTTTGGCAGCATCTGCCGGATATGCTTTTTTCAATTGTTCTTTGACTTTTTCGGGGATCTCCATGCTTACCAATTCAGCAAGAGCTTCACTTGCAGCAAGTTTCATCTCCTCATTGATATCTTTTGCCCGGACATCCAATGCCCCGCGAAAAACTCCGGGGAATCCCAGTACGTTGTTGATCTGATTGGGATAATCACTGCGTCCGGTTCCAGCCAGAGCCGCTCCGGCAGCCAGAGCCACATCCGGGAAAATTTCCGGAGTCGGATTGGCCATGGCAAAAACGATCGCATCCCGGTTCATCGACTTGACCATATCCGCCGTCACACAATTCGGTGCGGAAAATCCGAGGAAAATATCCGCTCCTTTCATTGCTTCTGCCAGTGTCCGCATCGGAGTATCTTTGGCGAAAAGTTTCTGCTCTTCACTCAAATCACTCCGTCCGGTATGAAGTACACCGTTGATGTCGCACAGGATCATATTTTCCAGTTTCGCTCCACCGGTAAGATAAAAACGGCTGCACGCAAGACCGGCAGCTCCGGCACCATTCACCACAAAACGGCAATCTTCGATTTTCTTGCCGATAACTTTCAAGCCATTCAAAATTGCCGCAAGCGAAATAATAGCTGTACCATGCTGATCGTCGTGAAAAACCGGAATATTCATTCGTTTTTTCAACTCGCGCTCCACCGTAAAACACGCCGGCGATGCGATATCCTCCAGATTTATACCTCCGAAAGTCGGTTCCAGACACTCCACGGCACGGATAAGTTTTTCTGCATCTGTTTTACCGTTTTCATTAAACACCTTTCCCAGACAGAGCGGAACAGCATCAATATCGGCAAAATGTTTGAAAAGAACCGCCTTTCCCTCCATTACCGGCAAACCTGCCTCCGGACCGATGTTGCCAAGTCCCAACACTGCAGTTCCGTCACTGACAACTGCAACCATGTTGCCGCGGGTCGTATATTTCCACACATTCTGCCCATCTTCTTTGATTGCAAGACACGGCTGTGCCACACCGGGAGTATAAGCCAGACTCAATTCATCTGCCGCGCTGCACGGTTTTGTACTGTTGACAGAAATTTTACCGGGACGCTCCCCGGCATGATAATCCAACGCCAATTTTTTCAATTCTTCTGCGGTCATAATTTGCTCTATCCTGTAATAATAACTGTTTGCATTAACTCAAAGCTGCGGACGCACATTCCATTGCGTACTCTGCCATTTTCCATCAGAAAACTCGTAAACTCCAAATGCGCCGGTGGCAAGTTTCAATGAACCTTCCGGTAAATTTCCTGCCGGCAAAATCGCCTTGGAAAAGCGGGCGATCCCATTACTGGTGACGGCAACGACTGTTTTTCCGGCATATTTTTCAAGCACCATTGCAGCAAATTCCTGCCACTGCTTTTCCAACAATTCCACCCGATCACTCAAAAAATACCACGCTTCCGGAAGAACCGCTTCAGAATCCCAACGTTTAAGCACAGCTTTGCCGGCCGCACGCAAATCATCAAGAGAAGTATCGGGGGTGATCCCGGACGGGTCCTGCACGATTCCGATACGCAAAACCACTTCATCCTCCGGTTTGCCGTCATCACTGCCGTAATCCAATTCAGTCAGAAATTCACATTCTTCCAACACAGCTTCCGGGAAAGATGCCGCAATTCCGACTGCACTCTGGCAAGTCCGCTGCAGCGGAGCATGAAAAATCATTGACGGTTCAAATCCCAATTCAGCCAGCATCACACCTGCGGCATATCCCTGTTTCATACCGGTTTCTGTAAGCGGAATATCCGTGGCACTGCCGACCCGCAGAATAACATCTCCACTGTTGAATGTGTTTCCATGACGGACAACGATCAAACGGGTTATTTCACTCATTTCAACAACTCCCCGGCTTTCATAATCAATTTTTCAGCGCGTGCCAAATCTTCCGGTGAATCAACTCCACTGGCGGCAGCATCATATCCTGCCGGATAAGTCACCTCTACCATGCGCACAGCAATACCGTTTTCAATAAAACGCAATTGTTCAAGCTGTTCAAATTTTTCGTATTCTCCCAGCGGAGCCTGTGAAAAATACGCCAATGCGGCAAATTTGTACGCATACAAACCGACATGACGACACACCGGAGAATCCCCGCCTGCCGCCGCAAGTTTTTCCTCACCGCGAATTGCCGGAATTATATTCTTGGAAAACCACTTGGCATTTCCATCCGCTCCAATGATCGCAGTTGTTCCGGAAAACGGAGAACTTTTCTTGGATTCCCGCAGTGCCGCAAGTTCCTGCCAACTCAAACGGGTAAATGGCGTAGCAACCTGCGTTTCCGGATGTTTTTCAAACGCATCAAGCAGCGCACTGATAAATTGCGGCGGACACAGTGGATTATCTCCCTGCAAATTCAGCAATACATCCGGACGCTCTGCCCGGTTACACGCCACCGCCCAAACCCGGTCTGAACCGCTGCGGCAGCTGGATGGAGTTATTTCGACCGGAATATCATGCTGTCGGCAATACTCAATGATTTTGGCACTGCCTTCACCCGGAACTTCCGGCTCTTCCGTCGCAACCACCGCCTGACAATCTTTTCTGCTGCGGCATACTGCATCGGCAATATCCCAAACCCGCTGAATGATCGCTTTACCGCAAAGTTCTGCCAACGGTTTACCGGGAAAGCGCTTGGAACCAAACCGGGCAGGAATCACTATCAAACTTTTCATATTCACCCTTACACAAAAATGAGGAACGCCGTTGACGTTCCTCGTTAAAATATTTCACATCAAATTACTTACCGAAAGGGATCCCGGGGATCGAAAATTCAATACCATGATCAAAGGTAAGATAATGCGACGCCGTCAAAGCTCCCACACCAAGCAGGCAGATGAAAGTCAACACTGCCATGACAGTATAGAAAACCGAACATTTTTTTGTCACAGCCATCGGCGGGACTCCGGGCTGCATTGCTCCGGGCATTCCAGAATGAACTCCGGGCTGCATTGCTCCGGGCATTCCAGAATGAACTCCAAGCTGAGGAGCCGGCGCAACGGCAGGGGCAGGTACGGGCGCAGCGGCAGGTACAGGTGCTGGCGCAGCAGCAGGGGCAGGTGCGGGCGCAGCGGCAGGGGCAGGTGCGGGCGCAGCGGCAGGGGCAGGTGCGGGAGCAGCGGCAGGGGCAGGTGCGGGCGCAGCGGCAGGGGCAGGTGCGGGAGCAGCGGCAGGGGCAACTGACGGAGCAGGCTTGGGCTGCACCACCGGCTTTTTAAGAGTCGGACGCTGAATTTTCACCGTACGATCATCATCACCTCCGGCGGCAAGCTGAGAAATAACCACATTGCGGCGGGTCCGGGTATCTTCATCTTCAGCAGCAGACTGCTGAACTGCCGGTTCAACATTGGGAACGACCGGAGATGCCGCTTTGGCAGACGGCATAAGTTTCACCGTTGAACGCGTACGGGTATCATCTACAATACTGGTCGCAACTGCGGGAGTCGGTGCCGGAGCAGGAGCAACTGCGGGAGCAACTGCAGGAGTCGGTGCCGGAGCAGGAGCAACTGCAGGGATCTTGGGAGCAGCCGCCATTGCCGGTTTAAGTTTGACAGTCAAACGGGTACGGGTATCCTCCACCGGAGCATCGCCCACCTGAACATTGCTCAAACTCGGCCCGGTAGCCGCCGGAGCGATCGTCCGCAAACGGACAGTTTTACGGGTTCGGGTATCTTCTGCCAATGAAGCCGGAGTCACCGGAGCATTTTCCTGATCTGCCATTTTTCACATCCTTTCAATCAATATATGTAAATATTACTTATTATTCCATTTCAACGCCCAACGCTTTCAAACGCTGGGGTACATCCCGGTAATTTGCCATACTTACCAATATCTGCCGGTAGTTGGTAACAGCATCTTCATTCTTGCCGTTAAGCTCCAACGCATTACCCAAATAATACATCGCTTCGCGTTTGTACTTATCCATACGCGGCATTTCATTGACCGCTTCCTGCAAATATTTTTCAGCTTCCACCGGATCATTGCGCAATAACGCACATCTGCCGAGATAGACCAGACTGCCGCGGCGTTTCTGCGGGTTTTCCGCAACTTTCTGAAACGTTTTGACCGCTTCATCATACATCTCAAACTCAAACTGCAACTCACCGAAATCAAACTGCAGCTGCATATCGTTGGGGAACTGCTCCGCACGGGAACTTGCGTGCTTCCAGCGGTAATCGACGATTTGCTGTTCCAAATCACGGATCTGTTTTTCCGGATCCTCATAATTCCCGGGATTGGCTTTCAACTCATCTACAGAAACCCGCAATTTGGAAATATACGCCTTTTCAATATGTTTATCCAATACCGGGTCCACCACACCGAGCCGGTCAGCGACCGCACGGTATTCCCGCAAAGCATCATCATACTTTTCCGCGATCATGTAAGCATCTGCCATTTTGCGCCGCATATCCACAGAGTCTTTTTTACGCAACTCGGCAGTAAAACGGTCGATAAGCAGCTGGGCCTGTTCTGCATCGTGGATCGTGCCATCCAGCAGCTGTTGGATAATCGCATCTTCAGCATCAGCAGCGTTGGCAGCTTTTTTGGATTTCTGATCGTTGAAGTTACCGCGCTCGATACTTGCCAGCACCATCGCGGCCTGCAAACCGGCCTTGTCAACATTCTTTTTATCTGCAGCTTTGGCGATAATATCCTGATGAACCTTGAGAGCATCTATACCCTGTCCGTTGAGCTGCATTGCCTCGGCAAGACTTTTCATCCGCACAGGATTGGGGTGAAGTTTGCACAACACCTGCAGTGCC
This sequence comes from Lentisphaerota bacterium, assembly GCA_015061525.1. GTDB lineage: Bacteria > Verrucomicrobiota > Lentisphaeria > Victivallales > Victivallaceae > UBA1784. The sequence continues at coordinate 41,802 of SUWK01000006.1, read as the reverse complement.
GACACCGCCCCCCACGGAGCCCCGGCGGCGAAACTTGCCTTCACCAGAGCATTCAGAATCGGAGGATTATCAACACAGAACGCAAGACTTTTTTCACAGAGTTCCATCGCTTTCACCGGATCGCTGCCGCACAGCATCCCGACCCGGATCGCCTTAAAAAAACCACAAAACGCAGCTATGAATTTTACTCCGCCGCCCTGAGTTCTCAACTTACCAAGCTCATATTCCCGAATCTTGTCATAAAGAGCCGGAACTTCCGGATTTTTGCAAACAACCGGCCACAACGAGTCTACCGCTCCTTCAAAATCCTGCGCGGCAGCCATCCTCGCAGCACGGGTCATCGTATCACGCACATAGATCGGAGCCTGACTGACTGTCTTACGAATCATAATAAAAAATCACCCTGATAAAAACACAAAAGCATAATCACACAAACTTACATATATGTAAATTATACTCCAAATGCTTTTTTTGCAAGTGCTTTTATCGTAAATAATCAAATTTTTCCAATTTTTTTAATGTTTATCGTCCGCAACCCGGCAGATGCCGCAAGTATGACAGTTCAATCCCTGCGGCGGAACATAAAGCGCACCGCGCCGGATAGCCGCCCGCCGGTTGAAATAATTTTTCAACGCAAGTATACATCCGACAATGATAAAAGCTCCGGGCGCAGCTCCCGGCAGCAGAAAATCCGTTGTCCAACCGGGGATCAGCTTGATACCAAAAACTGCTCCGCCGGTGAGAAATTCGCGGATGATCCCCAGCATCGTCAGCGTCAAAGTAAATCCCAGTCCCATTCCCATACCGTCAAGCATGGAACGGAACGGGGAATTTTTCGATGCAAACGCCTCTGCCCTGCCCAATACGATACAGTTCACCACGATCAGCGGAATAAAGATCCCCAATGCTTCGTAAAGTGCCGCCGGAGCATACGCCTGCATCAGCAGATCGACCACTGTAACAAATGCCGCAATAACCACGATATAAACCGGGATCCGGATCTTTTTCGGAGTGAATGATGCAATGATACTGATAACCAGATTACTGCCGATCAATACGCATGTGGTGGCGAGCCCCATTCCCAAACCATTAACTGCACTGCCGGTCAGAGCCAATGTCGGACAAGTCCCCAACAGCAGTACCAATACCGGGTTTTCTTTCCATATACCTTTGCTGAATTCACGGAAAAAAGAATTTTTCATCACTTTTCCTCCACACTTTCCGCCATTTTTGACTTGGCAAAACTTTCCGCAATGCGGTCTGTAAGAGCCGTAACCGCCCGACTGGTGACCGTCGCACCGGTAAGATACTCAAAACTGCCGCCATCCTTGTTTATCCGCCAATTTCCGGCAGCAGCGGCTGATTTGCCGCAAAATTGATCAAGGATCAGATTTTCCGGAACTTCCGGAACTTTTTCACACAAATTGGCAATCGTTCTTTGGAATTTGCGCTCACATACATTTGCACCCAAGCCGGGAGTTTCCCGGTGCCGCAATATCTGCACACAAGTAATTTTTCCGGAAAGGTCAAAGCCAACCAGAGCCTCGATCTCACCGCCGTATCCGGCACGGCTGAACCCCTGCCCGACAAAACCAACCGTCTTGCCGGCTGACAACACCGGATAAAATGTTACATCGTCAAAAGTCTTTGCTTCTCCGGTTGAATCAAACTCCGGCAGCAGCAGACGGTGAAATGCCGCCTGACGGGTCTTTTCCTGTGCAGCCCGGATCGGTTCTGCCGTCCATTGGGAGATCAATGCCAGCATCAATGCAGCCGACAGTGCGACCCCACCGAGAAAAATTCCCAGTGCCGCCATATTTTCCCTGTCCTGCAGCTTCATTTCGAAACCTCCTTTTTACGGATCGGCACATAACCGAACGGCCGGTGACCGCACCAGCGGTCGATCAACGGCACAAGCGCATTCATAAACAATATGGCAAAACTCACTCCTTCCGGATAATTTCCCCAGATCCGGATCACCGAGGTAAGCAATCCGCAGCCGACGGCAAATATAACACATCCCAAACCGGTTATTGGACTGGTAACCATATCCGTCGCCATAAATACCGCACCGAGGAAAAGTCCGCCGTTGAGAATATGGAACAACGCCGGCGGCGTCACCCCCGGCATACACCAGTTTACCAACGCTGTAACCAATGCCACTGTTCCGATGAAAAGCAGCGGAACACGCCAGTTGATCAGATTCAGAGCAACCAGTATAAAGTATCCCATAATCAATGCAAGCACACTGGTTTCACCAAGACAACCGGCACGGTCACCAATAAAATATTTTTTGAAAAGTTCACGATTCTCCAGAGAAATAAAGTTGGCAGCAGCCTCATCACTGCGTCCGGAAACTTTCGGCGTCGTACCGGCAACTCCAAGCGGTGTCGCACAGGTAACAGCATCCGGAGCTTCCCCGTCGGAAATTTTCTGCAATCCCTCCTGACTGAAAAATTCTCTCTTTTCCGGATAATCATCCTTCATCATTCCACGCGACGGTGTCCAGAATGTCATCGCAGCCGGCAACGCTATCAGCAACCCGACCCGCGCAACCAGAGCCGGATTGAATGGATTATTTCCCAATCCGCCATAAACCTGTTTTCCCAGCCAGATCGCCAGGATCGCCCCTATCGGCGGCACATACAACGGTACACTCACCGGCAGACAGAATGCCAGCAGCACACCGGTCAATGCCGCCGAAAGATCTCCAATGGTACGCCATACCGGTTTACCGGAAAAAGCACACCATAACGCTTCTGCCGTCACACAGCAAAATGCAGTATATACGATTATCAGCAACGCCCGCCATCCGAAAAACCATACCGCTGCAGCTGCTGACGGCAGCAGTGCCAGCAGCACACCGCCCATGATCTTGCGGAGATTGGCTCCGGTGGAAAGATGCGGTGAAGAACTCAACACCAGATTTTTTCCGGTCGGCAGTTTCATTTCAACACTGTTTTTTTCCGTATCCATAAAAAACACTCACTTTCTCTCATTGGCAAACTGTTTACGCAGTTCTGCCTTCGCCCGGCGGATATTCTGAACCAGCGGCCGGTGATCCGGACAGACGTAGGCACATGAACCGCACTCCATGCAATCCATCACATGGTTTTGAAGTGCAAGATCGATCCGGTCAGCTTCTATTGCGGTTGACAACAGACACGGCATCAAATGCATCGGACATCCCTGCACACATCTGCCGCAACGGATACATCCGCTGGCTTCGTAATTGACCGCAAGTTTGAACGGAAGCAGCAGAATACCGGAAGTATTTTTCGCCACCGGAACCTGAAATGATTTCTGGGCAAAACCCATCATCGGCCCGCCGAATATCAACTTGCCGGGTTCTTCCGTCACGCCTCCGGCAAGTTTGACCGCCTCTATCGCCGGAGTTCCAAGCTTCAACTTCCAGTTTCCGGGAGAAACCACCACATCGCCGGTAACAGTCACGATCCTTTCCACCAGCGGAATACCTTTGACCACAGCATCGGATAACGCCGCCGCAGTACCGACATTCTGTACCACGCAGCCGGCATCCATCGGCAGACCGCCGGAACGCACCGTCCTGCCGGTTATCGCATTGATCAACTGTTTTTCCGACCCCTGCGGATACCGCACCTGTAATGGCACGATATCCACACCGTAACGGTCTTCAAAACGCTCAAGAGCCTCTATTGCATCTCCTTTATTGATCTCAACCCCGATCGCCGGACGGCGCACGCCGAGGATCCTGGCGAAAATCGCCGCTCCCCGCACCACTTTTTCCGGTTTTTCAAACATCAAACGGTGATCTGCAGTCAGATAAGGTTCGCACTCTGCTCCATTCAAAATCAGCATGTCAACCGCCTTACCCGGCGGTGGTTTCAACTTCACATGCGTGGGAAATGATGCCCCACCCATGCCGACCAATCCGGCATCGATCACTCTCTGCAGCAGCAGATCAGGATCAGCTGTTTCCCAATTGCAAATCGGTTCATAAGGCACATCCCCGCTGTCTTCCCCATCGGAAATTATTTCAATCGCCATTGCCGGAACTCCCATGGGACCGGGAACCTCGATTATTCCGCCGACTTCTCCGCTGGTTGGAGCATGCAAATTTGCCGACACCGCGCCGTCAGCTTTGGCTATAAGCTGATACTTTCTGACTTTATCGCCTTTTTTCACCACCGGAACCGGCGGCTTTCCGGCATTTTCTGCCAACAGGACAAAATACCGCTCCAACAGCTTGGCGGAACGGATCGCCAGTTTATTGGTCAACTCCTTACCATCTCCAGCCGGATGGATACCTCCGGAAAAAGTCATCACATTACGTGAACTTTTATTCATGCTTTTCATATTTCTTCCCCTTTGCCTTGGCATAAGCACCGGCAAGACGTTCTTCCACAGAACGCAGACAACCGACCGGACAATTTATTTTCGCTGCCGATACAGCATCCAGACAACTGCCGGGATGATACTTCACTTGCGACAGAAATCCGGAAACAGTGAAATCTGATCCGAAAAGTTTTTCACATTTACGGCAGCCTATACAACCGGCTTTGCAGAAATGACGCTTATTGGCACCCTTTTCAGGGGAATTGCAAAACACATGGTAATTGGCATCTGCCGGAACCATTTTGATCACCCCGCGCGGACAAACTGCTGCACACTTACCGCAACCGACACACAACTCACGGTGAACCACCGCCACCTGACCGATGATCTCAATCGCTCCAAATGGACACTTTCTGGCACACGTTCCCAATCCCAGACAACCGTAACGGCACTCATCCGGACCGCCTGCGACCATATTCGCCGCCTGACAATCCTGCACACCATTATAATACATCTTGCGTACTTCACCGATGTCGCTGCGGCAGCAAACCACAGCCTGCATCCGCTCCACCTCTCCGGCATCTATCCCCAGTGCCAATGAGATTGCCGAAATCTGCTCGGAACTGGAAACCGGACAATTCGCCGGAGTGACCTCCCCAGCCGCCAGAGCTTTGGCAAAATCGGCACATCCGGCTTTACCGCAGCCGCCGCAATTGGCTCCGGGCAGCAGTTCCAATGCCAAATCCACCCGGGGATCTGATTTCACATGAAACATTTTTACAAAAACTGCGATCACTCCGCCGAGGACGATCCCCAGCACTCCCATCAGTAAAACCGCACAAACAACTGCAGTCATATCCATGATATCAACGTGTCCCTCCTTTCAGCAAAGTCCGGAAAAACCAACAAACGCCATCGCCAGTATTCCTGCTGTGATCAACGCTATGGGCGTTCCCTCAAATGCTTTGGGCGGATTGGCAAGCTCAAGTTTTTCCCGGATACTGGCAAAAAGTACCAGTGCCAACGCAAATCCCACACCGGAAAACGCCCCGAATATCGTGGAATCCAGCACTCCCCTGCCGCTTTCGGCATTGATCGTCGCCGCACCAAGAACCGCACAGTTCGTCGTTATCAACGGCAGATAAATACCCAACGCACGGTACAACACCGGACTTACTTTCTGCAGCATGATCTCAAGCAGCTGCACCAGTGCCGCAATCACCAGAATGAAGGTCAATACCCGGAGAAAACTCAGATCTATGACTTTATCATTGAACGTAAAACGCAAAAGATAATTGGAAATCACCGAAGTAATACATGATGCCAACGCCATCACCACCGTCACTGCCCCCCCCATTCCAAGCGCAGTATCCAGACGCTTGGAAACTCCGAGGAACGGACAAATACCGAGAAAACGGGTCAGCACAAAGTTGTTGACCAACACTGCACCGACTGTCAATTCCAAATATTTCATAACTCCTCCTTATCCTTTTCCGTGCCGGGATATTCATTTCTGGAACAAAGCGTTTTCACGCTCACTCCTTTGAGCATCCCCAATTTCCCGGAAAGCGAATTTATCACATCAGCCGGTGCATCAAGTATCACACTGATAATACTCAATGCCCGTTCACGGTGCGGGATCCCCATTCGCCCAATGATATATTCCCCATTTTCATGGAGCAGACGGTTTATTTCTGCCGCCTGCGCTACATCTTCTACAATAATACCTATCAATGCGATCCGGTTCACTCCGCAACCTCCATGCAAAATCTCTGCTGCATCAATCTGCGTTCTTGGGAACGTATAACAGCCTTTTCAGCGTAATATATCCTGAAAAACATTTTTTTCAAGACACATCTTTTCATAATTGCATATTTTTACATATTTTTACAAAACAATTTATGTATCAGAGATAAAAAAAACTCCCACCTGGAATTTACCCGGCAGGAGCTGTAAAATAACACTCTTCTTATTTTTTCTCGACCTGAACCGCTTCAACGTTGCTCCTCGCCCTGGAACGATTCTGCAATTCCTTTTTCGCAAACATGGATACCATCATCGCCATGATTGCCAGAATTACAAAACTGCCGATGCAAATTCGCAAACTGAAACGCTTTTTGGTGATCAGCAGCGCACAGCGTATCAGCAAATACAATGAGATCGCTGCCTTGGCTACAGTATATTTCATTGAACATGCCTGATTGAAAAACGGCTGGATCCACGCGGCACAGACAACCGCCATCACCGCAAGAGCGATCCAGGCATTTTTTGCCTTCATCGGCATGTACGGACGACGCAATGCCTTATCGCTGATATCCTTGCGGTAGAACATTTTGTCAAATTCTATCTGACGCACGCCGAAATACGCCATGCTCTTAGCCTGAAGAATATTTCTGCCAACCGCACTGACTCCGAGAACCCGTCCGCCGTTGGTGACGATCTTTCCGCCTTTTTCCGCTGTACCACAGTGGAAAACGACCGCTCCGGTCTGAGCAGCCCGGTCAAGACCGGTGATCTCTTTGCCTTTTTCGTAATCGCCGGGATAACCGCCGGAAGCGATAACCACCGAAATCGCGGCTTCTTTGCTCCACTCAAGTTTGGCTTCATCAAGTTTTCCGTCCACGGTTTTTTCCAGTACATCGTACCAGTCACCGACAAAACGCCGCATTACCGGCTGGATCTCAGGATCTCCGAAACGGACATTGAACTCCAATACTTTGGGAACGCCCTCATAAATCATGATACCGCAGAAAATCACGCCGCGGAAATTGAGCTTTTCTTCATTGATACCTCTGAGAAAGGGTTTCAGAATCGTCGTTTCAATAAGCTCTTTGACCTCTTCCGTCACCACCGGAGCCGGAGAATAAGCTCCCATACCGCCGGTATTGGGACCACGGTCATTGTCGAAAATACGCTTATGATCCTGCGAAGAAACCATCTGTACGATGCTCTTGCCGTCAGTAAGAGCAAGCACACTTGCCTCTTCACCAAGAAGCATCTCTTCAATAACCACTTTGGTTCCGGCGGCACCGAATGCTCCGTCAAAACACTCTCTGACAAAATCTTTTGCCCCGGTACGATTCTCTGCGACCAGCACGCCTTTACCGGCAGCAAGACCGTCTGCTTTGACCACGATCCCTTTGGCTCCGGCAGCGAACTCGGCATCTATATAATCGCAAGCAGCCTGCGGATCTTCAAAAGTTTCAGACGCAGCCGTCGGAATACCGTATTTGACCATGAATTTTTTGGCAAAATCTTTGCTGCCTTCCAGCTGCGCAGCAATTTTATCCGGTCCGAAAACTTTCAAACCACGCGCATTGAAAACGTCCACAATACCGTCACAAAGCGGAGCTTCCGGCCCGACCACAGTAAGATCGATCCCCTCTTTCACCGCAAAATCAACCAATTTTTCCAATTGATCGACTTTGATATTGACACACTCTGCATCAGCAGCAATACCGGCATTACCCGGTGCGCAAAAAACTTTGCCGACCTGCGGACTCTTTTTAAGCTGCCAAACCAACGCGTGTTCACGCCCGCCGGAACCGACTACCAGAACCTTTTTCATCTCAAAAAACTCCATATTATGCTTGATAATGTATAATACAATATGACAATCATAAAAGATACCCCGTAAAAGCTGAATATTCAAGTCCTCTCCCGCTTTCTTTTGCAAAAAAGAAAGATATTATGAGAGACACAAAAGGCGTATCTTTTGGAAAAAATTGGAAACCACTGGAGCGGCTCGGATCCGGCGGGCTGCCGCCATCCGTACTCATCCGTACTCATCCGTACCTATCCGTACATCCACCCCGTACCCCCGCCGCCTCCTAAAGCCCGGCGCGGCTTGATCCAATCGGTGGATGCATCCGTCTTCGCTTACGCTACGCCGCGACAAGGTATGCGGCAATCCCCGTTTTTTGCAAAAAGCAAGCCAGGGAGCGGCGGTTGTGTAACAGGATTTACGCGAGCTGACCGGAACCGTTTTCCTCAAAAATTTTCTTGCTGGATGCCCCGTCAAATGCTCCGATCTCCAGCATATCATCGTAATCACGGCTGGCATCATCACCGAATTTCAGAACGATTCTGCTGGCATCTGTGCCGGAAACCGTTACCGAATTTACTCCGTCAGAGTAAACCAGATTCCCGGAATCCCAGTTATCAGGAGAACCATCTGCGAACCAGAGAGTGATTTCAGAGTCATCCGTTATTTCCACGGTATCACGGCCCCAGTTTTCTCCGAAAGCAAAGATATCATCTCCGCCGCCGGAAATCATTGAGTCATTGCCGTCTCCACCGATGATAAGGTCAAATCCGGTACTGCCGGTTATACGGTCATTTCCGGCATCACCGAAAAGATCATTGTCCCCGCCGGCGGCCCAGATCACATCATCACCGTCGCCGCCGCGAATGGTCATTTCACTGCCGTCATAAGCGAAACGCTGACCGGTCATATCAACGATATCATCCCCTGATCCGGCGCGGATCTCATTGATCTGCGAAAGCCGTGCGGCATCTTTGCCGAAGGAAGTATAAACATCCTCCACAAAAAGCGCGTCGCCATTGGTATCATCGGTCAAGACCAGAATGTTGGCATCATCTGAACCATTGAATACATCGGCTATCACATTTTTCCCGGCAAGAGCGGCACTTTCCCCGGTACCCTGCCAACCGTTTTTTTCTCCCTGATGGACCGCTTTGTAATCACCGTTCCAAACACCGTTTTTACGGGCAAAGAAAAGATCAGCATTTCCGTCATCGTTGGAATTTACCTGCCTGACTCCCGGATCCGCAGCGGAAATATTTTCACCGTATCCCCATTGCCCCAGTTCGCCATCCTGCCGCACGCGCCACTGAAAGTCACCGGCATTCAAAGCGGTATCAAGAACAGTTCCTTCAACATTGACAGCAAGCACAGTAGCAAAATTATCCGTGGAATATTCCACTATGTAGTTTTCTGCTCCTGTCAATGCTCCCCATGAAACCCCATTCTGATCACCGTCAGTATGATGATCAAGAGTGAAAGTAATTTTATTGTTACTCTTGGCAATGGTATAATCCAAACCATTGGCGGTAACAGTATTTCCGCCGATGACGAGCTGCACGGATTCTCCGGTTCCATCGTCGACAGATAAGCTGCCGGACCAGGAGACATTATCAATCAAATCGTAACTGCCATACTGCTGAACAGAATCTGTCACAACCCTAAAATAGAAATATCCGTAAATCCGGTTGCCATTGTTTATCAAAGCTCCGGCATCGCAAGCTCTGCCGGACACATCAAGCTCGATGATCGAACCGGAATATGCTGACACAACAGCATCGGATGACAACTGCGCACTCCCGGTTAATTTTCCACCGCTTGACAAGTAAATAAAACCTCCGCTGACAACTGCATTATGAAGTGTACCGCCACTGGATACCTCAACACGGGCACGATAGGCAACAGCAGTATTCCGGAGAATTCCGCCGCTTAAGACATAAGCGGATCCATATCCATAAATAGTGTTGCTGTCGGCAATACCGCCGCTGCCGACATTCAAATATTCGTAAATCAGATTGTTTTCGGCAACACCTCCGGAAGATACCCGGAGGATGGCATTGTAGCCGCTGACGGTATTGTTTTTCGCTATGCCGCCATCATAAACGATAGCCGAACTGCCGCTGGAAATAACCGCTCCGTCAAGGATATCGGTTCTTGAAAGCAATCCGTAATTGCCGATATAGATCTTTGCATCACGCTCCAGATATGAAACATCTGCTCCGCTTGCGGAGGAGACCGTTCCCATCCACGGATTGAAGGCGATCGTCGCCGTACCGCCGCTGGAAACAGTGAGAGTTCCGCGGTCAACCAGAGTATTAAGAGCTTTGCCGCCGGATGATACAGTCATATCACCGCCAAAAACAAACGTATCAGCAGCAGTTCCACCGGAAGAAACCACTACATCCCCCACAACCAGAGTTGTGCCATCAGCAACTCCGCCGTCTGAGACATGTATTGCCGCATAATTGTTTCCATTCATCATATTCTCCGTATATCCGCCGGATAAAACGGTCGTCACGCCGTAATTGTTGCCCCCGGAAACGCTGCCGCCGGAAACGATCAACCTGCCGCCAGAGTTGATATTGATGTTGCAGGCGACACCGCCGACGGTCATGGTTCCGGATCCCTGAACAGTGTTATTGCTTGCAGCTGCACCGGAACAAATTTTCACATCATAACCGCCGTAGACGGTCAAACCGGCAAATTGACCATTGGAAACATTGTATGCACTGCCGTTGCGGTCGGTTGCCTGAAGTAAAGTTTGGGAATTTACCGCGATATGGAGATCATCTTCTCTGTCAAGTGCAACTCCGGTGGCACTGCCTCCGGCACGGACATCAAGTACACCGCCGTGATATGCTGTCGGAGCCCCGTTTTTGAGAACCCCGCCTGAATGGATGATCAGATTGGCGAAGTACCCATTGGATATAAGACCGCCGGAAAAAATTTCACCATTGACGGCACTTACCGTGGAATCCAGGATCGCTTTGCCGCCGGAAATATAGAGACGGTTGACATACGCTCCGGAATGAGCAGTAAGTGTTGCATTGATGATATGGTTGTTTATCGCAGAAGCATTATTGCCGAGATACTGCGAACCGTAAATACGGGTATTGCTGAGAACAGCATTGCTGACCGCAGACTGAACACCGTAAACGACAGTATCATAGGTGTACGCATAATAATTGTTGGCACCGTGAACCATCTGGCTGCCGCCGGAGGAAATCACCGCACTGACGGTATCTGCACCGTATCCTGCTGACTGCACAGCTCCGGAACTGACCTGCGTACGCACCGCCGAAGCATATTCCAGATGCTGAACAGCACTGCCGCGCAAGATGGTATCGTAGTCAAAAGCGTCATTATCATACTCATACAGATAACCATTATCCACGACAGTGTTGCTGCCAAGTCCGTACAGAAACATGGAGCCGCCGGTGGAAACGGTTGTTCCGTAAGCCTCTGACAGATAATTGACTACTTGCGAACCTCCATTGTAAATCACCGCATCAGAAGTTGTGTGCGCGCCGGCATCGTTACCGATAACTCCTCTGACTTCGGCATTGTTTATAACGGCATTACTTGTACCGTTAACGGCGGCACCGCTGCTGATAACGGGATTGTCAATTGTTGTGCCGTAAAGTATTAATTTTCCGCTGACGACACTTATTGTATCAAGCAGAGAAGCTCCTGCCGTCGCAGAAGCCACACCGCCATTGGATATGGTCAGATTTTTCAATGTCCCGCCATCATAGATCTTCAGACCGCCTCCATCTACAGCAGCATTTACCGCTGATGCTCCTGCAGAAATGTGAAAATATCCTTTAACAACAGTATCACTGGCAATCGTACCGGCAGATAAAATCATCATACCATCATCGGCAACCGTAGTGTTGGAAACATTGGCATTACGGGCATGAAGACCGCCGTAACCGACAAAATTCAAATCCCTGATATTTCCGGAAACTACATAATCTTCGTCCAAATATTCAATAAAACCGGTCGATGAACCAACTTGGCGAACAATATAATATGCAGCATCAGCAATACCGGCACCAGAATGTAATGTAACATTCCGAACAGCAGTATAATCGCCAAAGAGAGTAATAATCCCGTAATTGTCAATATCTGACAAATATCCCCCCGTTCTGCAAATCAGACTGCCATTTTGCCAGACAGTACAATCAACTACCGATGCTCCGGAACCGAAAACATCAACGCTTCCGGCAATTGATCCTCCGGACATAGTGGAATAATAATAGTAGGTGGTAGTACAAGTAGAATTACTGCAATCAACAAATGACTTGTCGTGTAAACCAAGGGACAATCTTTCATTTGTGCCGATGCTGCCGGTATAAGTATTGTTGTAACTGCTGCAGGCGTATCGGGCAAGTTCGTCGCCGCCGTGGTCAAGGATTCCGAGGAGGTGACAGGTTTCGTGGCTGATAGTGGAAATTATCTGTTCATCAGTGGCAGTGGAGTCAAGGTTGACAAAGGCGTTGTCATTCTTGATTTGGTTGCCGTGGTCAATGGTTTCAGCAACTCCGGCAAAGCTGCCGTATCGGTCAAAGGCTTCGGTTTTGCCGATGAAAATGGTGGAGTATTCGACATTTTCCGGCTTTTCGGTGACGAAGATGACATTTCGGGAAGCGTATTTTTTATTGAGTTCGGCAAGTATATCGGCAATGCGCGCCTGAGTCAATTTTGAATCACGCACCTCCACGCCATCAATGGTCAATATTTCACCATTGTAATCGGTCAATTCACCGTCAAAATCCAAATACACATACTGTACTGCCGCAATCTGCGGCACAACCTGCACTCCACCGTAATTTACTTCTGCCATAACTCCACCACCAAGTTAAAATTTCACCTGCGCTACCGGGTACGGATGAGTATATATCCGAATTATCGGAGTTAATATATCATATTTTTTGCATTTTTCAACAAAACAATCATTTTTTTCGACTTTTATCAATAAATAAGAGACCGCTCACAACGGACAAACAGCAAACACCTTTCACAATACCATTTTCAATTTTTTCAGATGTTTGGCACAAATTTTTCAAAAAAATCCGGATATTCTGCAATTTTTTTCAAAAAACCATTTGACTTCAGGCAAAACATCACCTATAGTTTACACAGGTCATCCGGAGTTGATGATTCCGGAAAAAATGAACAAGGGAACTCTAACAAAAAGGAGAAAGCGTCCCATGGTTACTGGTATTGTTTTGGTCAGTGTCGAGCGTTCTATGATCAACGATGTGATTGACGGCTTGATGAAGCTTCAGGGTGTTACCGAAGTTTATTCAGTCGCCGGCGAATACGATCTGGTCGCAATGATCCGCGTCGCGGATAACGCCGAACTTGCAGAAATCATCGCCACCCGCATGACCCGTGATATCGACGGCATTCTGCATACCAAAACTCTGGTCACTCTCAACGCTTACAGCAAAATCGATCTTGAAAAGGTCTTCGGCTGAACTCCGGTTGTCTGATTCAGAACTCTCCGGGAATCCCGATGCGGATTCCCGGAATACATTTTTATTCAGGGGAAAGTGTTTTTTATGCGTTATCTCAAAAGTCTGACCGCCTTTCTGGCGGTTCTGGTGTTTGCCGGTTGTGCTGAACCGGTCGTTTTTTCAGAAGTTTTGCAGCAGAGCAAAGATCAGAAGATCTATACCAGCTACAACCTCTGGTATTCCGATCCTCTGAATATGGATGCTCTCAATGTCCAACAGGGTTCTTTCATCCCCGCCGGAACCGAAATAGAGCCGATATCCACCGGCCGCTGGAACAACGAGATACGCTTCCGCAGTATTGCCACCGGTAAAGAACATTGCATAAAATACTCTTCCGCGCACCGTCTCTGCACCATGCGCGAATTCATCTCTTACACTTTCACCACCAAAACTCCTGATGAACTCTTTGCAGATATCCCGGAAACCATGATGACCCGCATCCGCCGCGGCGAAGCCGTTCCCGGCATGAGTATCAAAGCTGTAACACTGGCTTACGGTCCGCCGCCCGCCTGCCGGACTCCCGATTTGCGGCACGGCACCTGGATATACTGGCGCACCCCCGACAGCATCATCCGTCTGGTCATGCGCGATGACCGTGTCAGAGCTGTACTTGATCTGGAGCAGGATAAGTGAGCAGTGCTGTTTTTTCCGCGCCGGAATTTGTCAAAATCACCGGCGGTGTCTGGCGTGGTTCCCCTTGTCCCGCACAGAAACTTGCCATTTCCACAGATACCCGTACCGACAATACCGGAAAAATATTTTTCGCCCTGCGCGGGGAAAAATTTGATGCCCATGATTTTCTGGAACAAGCCGTCAATTCCGGATGTTCCGCACTTTGTATAGAAGAAAATAAACTCTCCCGCGCTCCGGAAAACATCCCGGTTCTGCTGGTCAATAATACACTGATCGCCATGCAGCAATGCGCCGCATTCCACCGCCGCCGCTTCCCGGATCTTACCGTTTTCGGAGTGACCGGGAGCGTGGGGAAAACCAGTGTTAAAGAGATGCTCCGCGCCATTTGCTCATACGTCGCCGGAGCTGAACACACCCTCGCAACCATCGGCAATACCAACAATCAGATCGGTGTTGCACAAAACCTGCTCTCTCTTACAGAAAAACACCGTTATGCTGTCATTGAAGCCGGAACCAGTTCGCCGGGCGAGATCGCGCCATTAAGTGCGATGATGCAGCCGACTGGTGCGATCATCAACTCCATCGCTCCATGCCACTTGGAAAATCTGATCGACCTTGACGGTGTCGCCCGCGAAAAAGGCTGCATCTACTCAGCACTTCTCCCCGGAGGAACCGCCGTTTTCCCGGCTGATGCCGCAGGAAAAGAATTGCTCCGCACTGCTGCAGGGTCCCATCCGGTAAAAACATTCGGACTTGACAGCTCCTGTGATGTTGCCGCCCGGTTTATTTCCGGAAACTTGAATGGCAGCAGCTTTGAATTGACCTTCCCCGGAGAACAGAAATACACCGTTTCCTGGCAGTTGACCGGAGCGCACAACGCCCTCAATGCCGCCGGTGCCGCTGCTCTGGCAATGGCAAGCGGTATCACTCCAAAGGACATCTGCGCCGCCCTGCCCGCTACTGTTCTGCCGGGAATGCGGATGAAAAAAACTGTCGTTAATGGCATCACTTTTTACAATGATGCCTACAATGCCAACCCCGCAAGCATGAAAGCCTCCATCGCTCTGCTGACCGCGACAGCTCTGCCCGGCAGACTGATTCTCCTGCTCGGCGGCATGAGGGAACTCGGCAAAATTTCCACTTCTGCCCATTCGGAAGTTCTCAACACCGCCAGAGAACAACTGCCCGAAGCAATTATCATAACTATCGGAAAAGAATTTTCCGGTTTGTCAGAACTTCACTTTGATTCCGCCGAAGATGCCGGTAAGTATTTGCAGACTCTTTTGCAGAGCGGAGATACCGTTTTTGCTAAAGGTTCCAGAGGTACTGCCGTGGAAAAAGCCCTGCCGACGGAGGCACGTTGAATGCCGGTAACTGCTGATAAACTTTTCGGCTCTCTGCTGATTGCCTGCCGCGGAAAAAATCCGGAACTGCCGGATGCTCCGATCGTCAACGATTCCCGCCAAATCACCCCCGGAGCTGTTTTCGCCGCGATTCCGGGAACTGCAAACGACGGAGAAAAATTTATTGCCGATGCCATTGCCGCCGGTGCAGCGGCTGTAATTCATCATTCAGATCTGGCAGATTACCCGCCGGAGATCCTTTTTTGTCAGGTGACCGATGTCCGGAAAGCATTTTCACTGCTCTGCCGTCACCGCTGCAATACTCCGGATGAGGCATTGCAACTGTACGGTGTTACCGGAACCAACGGCAAAACCACCAGCGTTTATCTGATGCGCCATTTGCTCAATGCCGCCGGTTGTCCCTGCGGATTGGTTTCAACCGTGGAATATGATGACGGAGCGCACACCTTATCTCCGACTCATACCACACCTGATCCGCAAACTCTCTTTCCTTTGCTGGCAGCAATGCGCGCTAATCAGCTTGCGGCAGCAGCCATGGAATTTTCCAGTCATGCTCTTGCACAAAACCGTCTGCACGGAATAACACTTAAAGGAGCTGTTTTTACAAATCTGACCGGAGATCACCTTGACTATCATCGGGATATGGAAAACTATTATCAGGCAAAAAAGACTCTTTTCACCGACTTGATCGTCCCCGGCGGTATCGCCGCAATAAACATCGATTCCCCGGCCGGTCTCCGCCTTGCAGCTGAACTTGCCGATGAAAGACCGGATTTGAAGATCCCGACTTTCGGAAAAGCGGAAAGTGCCGGTTGGCGCATCTCGGAAAGTGCCGTTTCTGTTGACGGCTGCTCATTCGTTTTGAGCAATGCTCTGCAGGCATATCAGGTGAATTTTCCTCTGCCGGGTGATTACAACATCAGCAATCTTGCCGGAGTTTTGACATTGATGCTCTGTTCCGGGATCGCACCGGCAGCGATCGACCGGGCATTGTCGATGCCGCTGCAGGTTCCCGGACGCCTTGAAAAACTCTCCGCCCCGAACGGAGCAAATTTTTTCGTTGACTACGCCCATACAGACGATGCACTTGCCAATGTACTGTCCACTTTGAAAAAACTCTGTTCCGGAAAACTTATCGCGGTTTTCGGTGCCGGAGGCAATCGCGATAAGAGCAAACGTCCGCGAATGGGGGCAGCAGCAGCAGCAATTGCCGACAAACTCATCATCACCAGTGACAATCCCCGCTCGGAAGAGCCGTTGGATATCATTGCCGATATTCTTTCCGGAATTCCGGAAAACTGCGATTTTGAAGTTGCTGTATCCAGGGAAAATGCCTTGAAACTTGCCGTTGATACTGCCCAAAAAAATGATATCGTTCTCGTAGCCGGAAAGGGACATGAAAATTATCAGGAAATAAAAGGTGTAAAACATCACTTTGATGACCGGGAAATACTCCGGCGTCTACTGGAAGAGTCTCATGAATGAATTAAATGATTTTTTAAGCCGTTTCTATACGCCGCAGGATTACCCTGCCCTATATGCACAACTGGGCAAATGGCAGAAATCACGACCGCTTGATGGGATCAAAATTCTGGATGCAACCCCGGTTTTCCGCAATACGATGGTGAAATACTCCGTTCTGCTCGCCGCCGGTGCGGATATTACGGTGTCAACCGGAAAAGACATCCCGTATGATCCGGAAATTCTGAAAATCCTGCCGCGATTCGGCATACGGACCGCTGATGACAAAATCCGCCGCGAAACATTCGATGTGGTTGCCGACTGTGCCGGACGCCACAGAAATGTCTCATCGCGGTTCGGTTATGCGGAGTTGACCCGCTCCGGTCTTGAATATTACCGGGATTGTCCGCAGCCGGTGTTCTCGGTGGATTCCGGCATCCTCAAACGTTTTGAAACCACCCTCGGCACCGGAGAAAGTTTTGTCCGGGCGATGAAACATCTGGGGTTTTACAGTTTTTCCGGAAAAAAAGTGCTGATTTTCGGCGGCGGTAAAGTCGGCAGGGGCACAGCCTATTATTCCGCTCTTGCCGGAGCAAAAACTCTTATCGTTGACAAAAACACCATAACTCCGCCTGCCGGTGTGGATTTTATTTCCACGTCAGAAAGCAAGCGGCTTTCTGCGGAACTTGCCGATGCATGGTGCGTCGTTTCCGCGACCGGACTGCCGGGAGTTCTGGCTGAGTATGTGCCTGCCCTGCTGCAGAATAAACCGGTCATCGCCAATATGGGGGTGGAAGATGAGTTCGGGGAAACCCTGCCGGAGTCAGCGGTACTCAACAATAAACGTCCGCTTAATTTCATTTTGGAAGAACCGACATGGATATCCTACATCGATCCCAGTATGGCGTTGAGCAATGCCGCATTACTCTCTTTGCTGCAGAAAAACCTTGTCCCCGGAATAAATCTGCCGCCTTCTGCAATGGAAATGCAGATCATTGACGATATCCGGAATACCGGCAAAATGAACAATGAAATCGATCTTATTCTGAAGGAGTTCAATTTATGAAAACGTTACTGAAAAATGTTTTGCTGAATGGTCAACTGACCTCTATTCTGCTCGACAACGGCACCATCGCCGCCATCACACCGGAAATAACCGCTCAGGATGCAGATGTTTTTGACGGCAAAGGCTCACTGACTGTACTGCCGCCATTTTACAACGCTCACAATCACGCGGCGATGACGCTGCTGCGCGGCTACGCAGAGGATATGGAACTTTTTGACTGGTTGAGCAATCATATCTGGCCGGTGGAAGCAAAACTCAATGCTGAAGACATCTATATCGGAACCCGCCTTGCCACTGTTGAAATGATCCGCTCCGGTTCCGTTTACTTTAATGATTCCTACTGGCACCCGGAAGCCGCACTCAAAGCGGTCAGGGAATCCGGTATGCGCGCCACATTGGGGCTGCTCTATCTCGGCAATATTTCCGATGATGCGAAATCTGCCAATGCCGCCTTGATCGAAGCGGCGCAGGACGTGGAAACAGTTTCCGTTTCACATACCCCCCATGCGATCTACACGGTTGACAAACCGACTTTGCAGAAAATTGCCGCCATGATGGAAAATGACGGCAGAGCGGTACATATCCATGTTTCAGAAACCGCAAAAGAGGTCGCCGACTGCCGCAAAGAACATGACGGCATGACCCCGGTGGAATATCTGGACTCCCTCGGTCTGATCAATGAGCGTGCCATGCTCGCACACTGCGTTCATCTTACAGATCACGACCGTGAAATCATCGCCGCCAGAAAAGCATATATCGCGCACAATCCGATATCAAATATGAAACTTTGCAGCGGGTTGTTCGACTTTGAAGCCGCACGTGCCGCAGGATGCAAAATCGCCATCGGTACCGATGGAACTTCCAGCAACAACAATCTTTCCATGCTCGATGAGATGAAAGTTGCCGCACTGACCGCCAAGACGGTAAGCAAAGTTCCCACTGCCGGAAAAACTGCCGATATCTTTCACGCCGCCACCGCTGCCGGTGCGGAATTTGCCAAAGTCGATGCCGGAGTCATCGCCGTCGGCAAAGCGGCTGATATGCTGCTGGTTGATTTGAACAGCATCGCAATGAGTGCCAATTACGATCTGACTGCCGATATGGTTTACGCGGCAAGTCCGGCTGATATCGATTCGGTGATCTGCAACGGCAAATTCCTGATGCGCAATAAAGTCATCCCCGGAGAAGCGGATATCATCGCCGCCGCAAAAGAAGTGTGTAAAAAAATCGCCTCGTGGAAATAAGTTTAACGCAGCTTTATATTGAAGCACACAAAAAAAAGAGATCCGGAAAACGGATCTCTTTTTTTTTGCACTTGCGTGAATCAGTGACGACGCTGTTTAGCTTCGCGGCGTTTGATTTCGCTCGGCTTTTCATAGTGCCGGCGGTTACGCAGTTCTTTGAGGGTTCCCTCCTTGTCGAGCTTCTTTTTGAGCCGACGCAGTGCGCGGTCGATGACCTCACCTTTTTTGACGCGGACTTCGGTATGCATGGAATTCACCCCCTTTCAATAATTTCAGTCGTTCAACACAATATTTATTAATATATCACCAAACTGTATTCAATTCAAGCGTCAATACTTAAAAAACAGTAAAATCGGCGTATCCCGGTCAGATTCAAGAGTAAACGGCACCTCCATCACCTCATTCAACGTTCCGGAGTACCACCAGGTCAACTGCAGATCTGTCAAAGGATATTTCAAGCCGGATGAGTTCAATTTCGCCGCCGGATCAAAACTGAATATGGACACCTGCGTTCCCGGCTGCGTTTCAAAACTCCCCTGCCCGGAAAATGCACAAAAGTACCCGGTATCAGTATAAAGCCGTATACCGGGGAATTTAAGTGCCGCTTCGGCGAATTGACCGAGATTGCCCAACAGATGATCTTCGCGCGCGCCGGATGCCCCCAATATCGCAGAGACCGGCAATCCGCGTTCCAGACAGAAGCGGAAACTTTTGGCAAGGTCGTTGGTCTCCTGCTCAAAAAATTTTACCGCACGATCGGCAAAACGCGCTTTCGTTTCCGGTGAAACACTGTCAAGGTCACCCACGATCCAATCCGGCTCTCTGCCGAAAGCAAGCAATTTATCCGCCGCGCCGTCACAGCAGACTACGCACTTCGCATTTCCCAGCATATCAAGTAATTGCGGACGGCGGGGAAATTCGCCGTCCGCAAGGATAATTACCTCTTTCATTTTATCAAAGATAATCTATTTTCTGAACTGTCATCCTGCCGGTACTGTTATCATAAAACAGCCGGACAAACATTTTAACTTCTCCGGTGATCTGATCAAAGTAAACATTCTTGTCAGAATCATCTGCGTGCTGCAGCATATCAAACTTGCCGTATTCACACTCCATAGTAACCGTACCGTCTTCAATGGTTCCTTTGGTTCCTCCATTGGGAGAGGTCAATTTGCCGTCAACGGTTTCATCGGTCAACTGCACCTGTTCACCTGCCATATCCCGGATACTCTGGGCAACAACCACGACATTAACGCGATTGAGCGACTGCGGTTCAGCCGAGAAAAGATTCATCGTCTTACCGATGATCTCTTCAAAGGCGGCATCCGTCTGCTGCGTATCAGCAACTTTATCACTGTACGCATTTTCCAGTCCCAAGCCATCTTTATGGACATTGAGCAATTCTATGCGGCGGTTGGAACCATTGGTATTGACCTCCAGAAACTTTGTAACAATAGCATCTGCATCATCAGACGTTATTCTGGTCTTTTCAGATTCCTGTCTCGGAGCCGGAAACTTACCGCTGCTGCTGTTGCGGCGGCTGTCCTCAATGAAATCCCACGGCTCGGTACCATATTCAATGTTTTGGAAAATTGCCTTGATGATCGCTTTATTCTCCTCTGCATGATCGTTGAAGTTGCGGTCATCTGTACGCAGACGGGCAACATTCAATTTACCGTAACTCGGTATCCGGTCTGTCATCTTGATCTGCTCCAGGATCGCACCGTCACCGGAGCCGTAAGAAGTACCAGCTTCTTCCCAGTTGTCTTTCGGTTCGTGCATTCCAAGATAATCTCCGCCGCCGGTATTGGAGGCTTTGAGGTTGATCGTCTGCCAACGGACACCACGGTGGATGAATCCGATCTCCCACGGACTCATCATCGGCGCATTGCGGATGACCGCAGTGGAAACGTGTTGATTTTTCGCAACATCCAGATAGGCAGGTTCCGCAGCAAGTTCCCAGTCTTGAGTATTTCCCGCGTCGCATTTCGGAGAGAAAATTTTTTCAGTATCAAGATCCGCCGCATTTACCAAACCTGCCCCGCCGGTTGAGTCTATTCTCATAACCTGGGCAACGACGCTTTTATCCGGATTGATGAAATCAGCGATTTTTTTGACCGCCGGAACCGCACTCCAGTCGCCGCCGTTAAGATTCTGCCGGGGGTCGTAATTGCGGTAAGAACCGATCACGAATCCGCCGACCGGAGCAGTTCCGTCAGCGCCTGAATTTACGGTAATGGTACGATCATCATCACTTAAATCGTTAAACCCGGTGGTAAGACTCGCAGCCAATTCTTTCACATAATCAACGCCGGATTCCTCGGCAGCACTGGTGCCGACCGGAATATTGGCGGTCAGCACCGCACGCCGGATACCGCCGGTCGAAAGATCGCTGAGCTTAACTTTATCAATATCCACCGATTCCGGGACACCGATCGCAGCATCTTTGTACGTGACCACTTCACCATCAGAGGGAACTCCGGCAACTCTGCTGCCGACTGCGTATTTGAACTCATCCAGCGTTCCCAGTACAGCACCGTCACCGCTGGCAGTGATCCCGGCAGTATTGATAGTAATACCGCTTTTTTCATCAGCAGTTGCCGTATTGCCGCTGCCGCTGGCAGTAAAAAAATCTGCCACGGCAGGAGTAAGTGAGAACTCCAACGGAGAATTCCCGGCACTATCAGCCTGACATGCCGCGGTCTGCCACTGCTGATCATCTTTGCCGGAACTGACTTTGACCGGATAAGGTGTGTGGTTGGTAAAATTATCCACATCACTGCGGGCAAATACCACCGGCAAAATTGTTTTCGCTCCATCGGCAGCGGCAACTCCGGCACGCTCCCATTTATTACCTGTAAATGAAAACACCTGTTTCAATCCAGCCATATTTGAATTGTCAATAAAGCTGTCGTTTACGGTCAATTTATCAAGTTTGAATTTTTTGGTTTCCACCACCGGCTGCCCATCCGGCTCCCAGCTTTTATTGCCGTTGCCGTCATCTTTTTCCACATATTTCTGCGTTTCAGTAACATAGGAAAAGACCATGTTTTTCAACACCGCTTCGCGGATAACAATTTTGAAACTGATATTACCGAAATTAACATAACTGCGCATGAAATCGGAAGCATCCGCGCCGAAATCACTGTATAAATCCTTGTCAACACCATTAGATGCAACTATATCCAATGGATACATATTGCAAAGTTTCACTATCGGAGCAGCCTTGACCACGGCATCCATGCGGTATGTTCCGTCAGCCGCAGATTCCGGTTTGGTCGCCTCAATCGTTTTTTTACTGCTGTCACCCGGCACAATACCGAAATTCATCCCCAACTCATAAATATAGGGTGTTTTTTCATTACCGGTATAAGTCGGGTGAACATACGTCGTACTATCCATATCCTTGAGCCAATCTTTGGCAGGGACATCAGAAGTCGGCATACCGTCACTGTCGCAATAGTCGTTGAAGTTGGCAGCGATCTGCTTGCGCAATGCGGTTTTGTTCTCAAATGTCCCCGGGGCATTCCCGATACGCCGCAAAAATGGTAATGCACTGGTATTGTCGTCAAAAACCAGTCCATCATAATCGTATTTTTTATTTTTTACCCGCGGGTCATCTTCTGCAGACTGGGTCAGCTTGGAAATAGCGGTATCACTATTCGCGTCAGATGCCGCTGTGATCCAGAAACGGGCGTACCACTGATCTATGCCGTCGTAATAGCTTTCCCAATCCACACCATTTACCAACTCAGAAATATTGAAACGCGGTACAGCATAACCATCGTCAATATAAATCTCCTTCTTGTCCGGCATCGGTGTTGCTTTGCCGACAGGTTGGTTTTCCGATTCCGGCAGAAACCACGTTTCGACCCAACGTTGAAGTTTGGCATCACTTGATGCACCGACCGTCTGATATAACTTGTCGTAAGAATTGATCCAGTCACTGTCCCGATCCTGAACGATTCCGGCAACATTGCTGAAAAGTGGAATATTCCCCAGATACACTTCATCGATCTCCCGCCCCCAACGCAGTTTATCCGGGGAATGAGCCACTGTATTGTCATCATCCGGAGCCAGATGACCGCGCATAAACACCGGAGCCACGATATCCGCTGACGAACCTATCACCTGCCACGCCGCCCTGCCGATGATCCGGCGGTCACTGCCGGTTTTACCATTGGTGAAAAATACCCAGCTGCCTTCCCATGTCTTATTTTCGAAACGTGCATTGAAAGACAAGGCATCTTCTTTGTCGATGACAGAATAATTATCCGGCAGCAGCAGCAGAGATTTTTCCCCGAGAAGAGCGTCCGTCAATTTCGAACCGCCCTTTTCTACAGCTCCATTGTTTTTATATTCAGCAAAGCTGTAGATATGATCCAGATTTTTGGGCGGTTTCTGATTCGGATCCTCTTTAGTATGCTGATGAGTAAAAACCGTCAGCGATGAAACCATACGGGCAACTGCTGAAAATGCAAACATCCGGGATTGGGAACGCGCACTGTTGTTTTCCGCCACCCGACGGTAATTCACCGCATTACCGATAAATGCCATACCGATCATCAGCAGCAGTGCCAGAAGACCGATGGCAAAAACCAACGCCATACCGCTTTCATTTTTACGGGGAGTGTAGTTCATCTGTTACTCTCCTTTCTTGCCGAGCAGTACCGCCCGGCGGAATGTATAACCATGCTCAATAAAAATCTGCTCTTTTTCACTGTCCGTTGCCTGCTGCCAGTTTCTGAAACTGTCGCGGCTGTCCAATACCCGCAGTTCGATATCTATCACAAATGGAGCCCCCTCGGTACAACCGTCTTCCTCTTTCAAATCGGTACCGTTGGCAATATGCCGGGTCATTTTCAAACTCACTACATTATTGATCAAATCTACTGAAGATGCCGACGGATCACCGACGCCGGAAGCGGCAGTACCGGTTTCAACCGCGTGCCACACTTTCTGCAAATGGGTCATCGCCTGATCTTTGGACTTGATCTTGCTGCGACGCTTGCGAGATGAATAACCCGGCATCAGATCTCTGAAATACCCCGGAGTTCCGTTTCCGGTATATTTGTGGATCTGCAGAGTTCCGGCATCATCTTTATCCGTATCCGTGGGATCGACCAGCACAAAACGGATAAAGTGCCCCCAATGCCCACCGTCACCGAGTGCCATGTTACTGAAGAACCATACCGAGTCACGTTCATAACCGGATACCGGATTTTTGAAACCATCTCCCTTGAAACCATCACCGTTGACATCATCATTATCGTCATCATCATCGTCAACGTCAACAAATTCAAACGGCTCGTCATCATTATATTCGATCGTCTGCAAACGTGCCGCCATAAACTCCATGGCTGTACGCGCAGAAGCGAAGGTATCGGTTTTCTGCTCACTGCGCAGCCAAATCTGCTGGGCACCGGAAAAGAGCCGGAGCGACACCGCCAGCAATATACTGAAAACCGCCATCGCCGCCAGCAGTTCCACCAGCGTAAAGAAGTGTTGCGTATATTTTTTCACTCTTGTCACCTCAAGTTGTCGGTTCTTTTACTTCATATACTTCATTGAAGATCTCAAAGCGGAAATATGCTTTGTTCCGCTCGGCATACGGCACATCCGCCGGATAACTGATCTCCACCACCAGCGGCAGAACCAGATCTTCATCAAGTTTATCTTTCAAATCTTTGATACCATGTTCATTCGAACCGGCAAGATCAAGATCTTTCACATATTTCACATCACCGGTAACGGCAAACGGCACAAAAAGCTCTTCTTCAAAATTTTTATCTTTATAAACCTTTGCCACCGCAGTAAAATCCACATACTGGTCATCCGCCGGACCGGAAAGCTGACGGATGGCATAAACTCCGTCAGAGATCTCTTTGAATGTCCACGGATCGGAAACCGACTCCCATTCCACACTGCCGGTATCCGGTTCTGCTGCAGCAGCTGACAATTTGATATCGTCGGCAAAGCCGTCTTTTTCCGCTTTCAGCGCAGCTTCGGCACGGACGTGAGATATGATCGTTTCCGCCATATCAGCGATACTGTTTTCCGCCATTGCAGTGCGGTGATTATTCAACCCCGCCGGGAACAGAACAAACACACTGGTCATACCCAGTGCCAATATCACGATCGCCAGCATGATTTCGATCAAATTGAAATGGAATTTGGTCAAACTCTTTTTCATTCTTCATCCTCCATCGGCAGATAAATCACTTTTCCGGTGATCGGATTCAACTTCAATATGACAAAGTTGTCTTTATTCGGATACTCATAAGCTGTTCCATTGATACGCGCCTCGGTGAAAAAGAGCAGTATCGGAGAATCTCCGCCGACCGTACCGCTGAACGGAGTAAAAATTATTCCCCGCCAGTTATCGGCACTTTGAGGTGTTGAAGTATTTTCACTGTCAAGAGTTCCCAAACCAGCCAGATCCGGATCTTGGGAATTAAGCACCTTGATTTCGGTCAGATCGCCCGAACCGGTAAATGCTGTATCTGTTTCTGCCTTGACACTGCCGCTATGGTCCAAATTCAGCAATGCAGTGTCGCTGTCACCCTCGGTGGTGAACCAGTCTTTTCTCCTTGCGATCTTCACCAGCATCGCACCATCAGCCACATTGCTCCACTTTGAACCGGGAACCCAACCGGCAAAAAACCATTTGTCGCCATCTTTTTTCACAAACGCAAGACGGTAACCGCCATTGCAGTAAGGACGCAGTTTCGGATCGGTGATCTCATCATATTTATTGGGCATGATCATTGCCACATATTTACGCGCA
Organism: Lentisphaerota bacterium; assembly: GCA_015061525.1. Taxonomy (GTDB): domain Bacteria; phylum Verrucomicrobiota; class Lentisphaeria; order Victivallales; family Victivallaceae; genus UBA1784. The sequence continues at coordinate 15,864 of SUWK01000006.1, read as the reverse complement.
GCGACCGCTTTTGCCTGTGCCACTTCCAAACCGGTTTTGAAAGTTGATGCCATCTGGTCGACTTTGTTCCCGGACATCATCCGGTTGAACGCCGGCACAAAAATGCCGATCAGCAACGCCAGCAAACCGATAACAGCCAGCAATTCGATCAGCGTAAATGAGTGTCTTTTAAATTTTTTCATCACAGTACCTCTGGGGTTTTCCACACTGTCGGAGATACTATAGACTGCGATTTCACTTTTTTCAACAGAAAAACGAAGCAAAAACAGAAAAAAAAAGAGATTTTTTTATCAAATCCCCTTTTCCGAACGGTAAAGCGAAATAAATCCGGCTTTTTCCTCCTCACTCAAGGGGAACTCGCGCATGAACCTTTCCACATCTTTTTCCTGCGTAAAACGCCCGCTTTTTTTCACCGGCAGCACCGTGGCAAGATCGATCCATTTCACGGTCATGGATCCATCGCTTTCAAGCCGGAAAAGTTCGTTGCGCGGGTGGAATCCGCCATGCACCAGACCGGCTTTATGCAGCTTGGCAAGACAGCAAAGATTGATCCGGATAAATTCATCGCGCAATGCCCGGTCACAATCCGGCCGGGTGAACTCATCACCATCCCGGAACCCGGCGAGATACTCCGTAACAAAAAATGCTTCTTTCAAACGCAGTCCGGCACGCTTTTCACCCAGCGCAATCACCCGCGCCGCCGGGATCCCCGCTGCCGATGCCCGTTTGAACCCCAAAAACTCCCGGTACGCCATCGAAGGACGCAAAAGATAACGGAAAAAACGCTGTTCCCGGTAGAGTTTCAACACCGCCGCATACGGCAGACCGGAAAATTCCTGCGTGACCAGACGGCACTCTTTATGACGTGTATGGTAGATTACTTCACACTTCCGGTACGCACCGGCAAGCAATTTTTCCAATACCGGCGCAAAATCGGCAAAAGAAGATTGCCAGCTGCGGGTGTATGAATTGGTAACTGAAAGGTCGTTCATTGCAGAAAAATAAAAAGATTAAAAAAATGGAGCCGGCTGCCGGACTCGAACCGGCGACCTGATGATTACAAATCAACTGCGCTACCAACTGAGCCAAGCCGGCACTCCATTGAATTAAATACAATATACCGCATTTTTTTTAAATTGCAAGTACCAAATCCCATTCTGACCTTGTAAATATCGTTTTTTATGGTATATTTTACATATTATGAGTAAATTTTTGGAACATAAGTACACTTTGCCGGTGATTTTACTGGCGGCTTTCATCCTGCGCCTGATACCGGCTGTCGCCGCAATCAGTGAGCCGGAGCGTCTGCTGCGCCCGGATTCCGCCGGTTATCTGGAGCCCGCCGCCGCACTGGCGGAAAACGGAACATACCCGACCACCAGACGGCCGCCGGGATATCCGCTGCTCGCCGCCGCCGTCTACTTTGCCGGAGGAAACAATGCCGTTATTGCACTGCTTCAAGTCCTGATATCTACCGCAACTTGTGCAGTAGTCTATGCTGTTGCCAAAAATTACGCCGGAAAATCTTGCGGGGCTCTGGCGGCAATCTTTATGGCTCTCAACATTACCGCAATCGCCAATACTCCATTGCTTTTGAGCGATACCCTCTTCGCGCTCTTTGCCGCGCTGCAATTTCTCTTTTTCATCCGCTACTCCAGCTCCGGCAAACTGCGCGAACTGCTCCTTTGCGTAACAACCGCAGCTCTGGCAGTGCTTATTCGTCCGATAAATCAGCTTATCATCATCGTACTGATTTTTCTGATACTGGTAAAAAACATCCATCCGGTGCGCATAAGAGTATGGCACTCTTTGGCTGCCCTCGGAGTTTTTCTGCTGCTGATAACCCCGTGGATGTACCGTAATTACCGGTGCGGTGCAACTTTTGACATCGACACCAACACCGGTGCAATGCGCCACCAGAACGGAGCCATGCTGATGGCAAAAGTCAACGGAACTGATTTTGAAAGCGAAAAACAAAAGCTGCTGGCAGAAGAAAAAGAAGTTTTCAGCACCTCCCCCGGATACGACTCCATCCGCGAACGGGAAAAGTGGCGCAAAGCGGAGTTCCGCACAATGGTGATGAAATACCCGTTCACCTATTTCTGCCAGCACTTCGATCTGCGGATATTGCTGCCGGATGCCCCGTCTCTGCTGGAAAACTTCGGCATAACCTCCTCCGACCGCGGCACGATGGGAGTATTGAAAAAAGATGGACTCTTTGCCGCAGTCAAACACTATTTCGGGGAACGCTGGTACTTGATACTGACACTGCTTCTGCCGCTGCTGCTGCCGGTCGCCATCACCTATGCTTCGGTTTTCCGGCAGCTGCTGTACGATTGCCGGCATATCAGCACCGGGTGGTTTGAACTTCTGCTGTTTCTCGGTTTTGCCGAATACTATTTCTTTCTGCCCGGTGCGATCACCGCGCCGAGATATCAGCTGCCCGCCCTGCCGGTGCTGTGTACCTTGGCTGCCTCTGCGTGTCTGACATATTTCAAGAACAAAAATGATACTGAATGTTCCGAAAATCCCTCCGGCATGGAAATGTAATCTGCGCTCCGTTACTCTGGCGGCGATCGGCTCCGGTCTGGGTGCCGCTGCCGGATATCAGCTTATCCCATGGTATTTTCTGATACTCCCGTTATGCGGTTGTATTCTGCTGAATTTCCGGCAATTTACCATCTGCGCAATATCGTTTGTCATCGCATTGACATCCGGCATCATCCAGCTGCAGAGTGACCGCAGCAGACAACGGCTCATTCCGGCGGAACAGCAGGAACTTTCCGGAAAAGTCATCTGCATCGACCGCCGTACTTCAGCACTGGATGCTCTGCAGCCGCTGTCTGTATACAAGTGTGAAGTCCGCCTCGGAGAAACCGTTTTTGAAGCAGTTGCCGCTTTCCCGGAAAAAACGAAACCGCTCTACGGAGATGTTTTTGAATTTAACGGTACCATCTATCCCGTCCAACCACTGGCTCTGAAAGTTGAAAACGGCAAAATCACCGGCTCATATCCGCCGCAATTCGGCAACCGTCCGCTGCTGGATATCAAAGAGCTTGCTCCGGCGGGGAAATGTTATCCGGTTTTCCGTTTCTTCGTCAACTGCCGGGATATTTTATTGAAACGGCTGCTCTGCAAATTACATGACAGAGATATCATGCACATGTCAGCACAACTCTTTTTCGGAGCATCCGGCGGCGCACCACCGGAAAAACGCCGTAATTTTGTAAACTCCGGAACCATTCATCTCTTTTCCGTTTCCGGTCTGCACGTTACGATAACTTCTGCCATCATACTGCTGCTCTGCCGCTGGATACCATTCAGAAGCCGCCACATTCTGGCAGCATTATTCACTCTCTTCTACGTCCTTTGTACCGGAGCATCGCTGCCGGCTGTCCGGGCGGGAATAATGATCATTTCATGGTGTATTCTGCGCAGTATGCTCTTCTACTCTCCTGCCTGGAACGCCATGATGCTGTCATGGTGCGCCTTTGCGATATGCGATCCGGAATCTGTCGGTTCACTTTCCGCACAATACTCATTCGGCATAACAGCGGCACTGCTGATGATTACAGAAACAGGCAGTGAATTGTATGCTCAGGATAAAGCATTGACATCCGTAATGCCGCCCCGGGCGGCTCTGACCCGCCGTACCCGCAGAAAACTCCGCTGGAAACAACGGCTTTTTCTGCCGCTCTTATCCACAACAACCGCTTTCGCCGCCGGGTGCGGTATTTCACTTTTCCGGCAATCTCTCTTCACCCCGGCAAGCGTTCCAGCCAATTTGCTGTTGATCGTATTGACTCCGCTGCTGTTCGGTGCGATGCTCTTCAAAATGCTCTTGGGCGGAGTATTCCATTTCTGCGACTCCATCGGCGCATATATGCTGGAAGCAACTTTCAATATTATCATCAACACCACCGGAGAAATTTCAAAATTCTTTGCTCCGATCGCCGCTGACTGCCCGCCGATCTGGAACATCATATTATATACACTTGCTTTCTACGGCGCACTCGGTTTGAAAACTCCACTTTACCGGAAATGCTGTCTGATAACGGCCATACTGCTGCTCTTCAGCTGGTTTCTGCCATTTTACCACCCGCATCCGCGTTTACTGGTTATCAGCACTGCCGGCAAACGGCCACCGCTTCTGGCTCTGAAAAACCCCGGCTCCAGTCATGTTGAAATAATAGATCTGCCAGACCGCAAAAGTTCAGCTGCCGCCGGACTCCTTCTCCGCAAATACGGTGCCGACCGGGCAACAGTAACATTTTCTTCTGCATACGCCGGAAGTATCTGGAATCTGCCGCAGCTGGCAAAACATCTGGATATTTCTCTGAACCGGATAAAAATCAGCCGGAAAAATCTTGATATCCTGCGCTCATTTGATAACGTTTCCTATTCCGGTATCCCCGGAAACACCTTTGCAGTAAGACACCGCAACGGCACCACATTCTGCCGGCTGCTCAACGGAACGGAAATAACTTCCAAAATAACTGATAACGGACGATATGTAAAAGTCTGTACTCCGCATGGCAAAAGCTATGAAGAACTTCTCCCGAATGATCCGCTGCCGGTGGTCTGGGAGTGCGAACTCAAATGATCCGGTTATTCTGCAATTTGACCATTATATGTGAAATAATTCCCGGCAGCTCATCGGCTGTAAGAATACCGTCTGCTCTCTCTGCGGCAATACCATGAACATACGCTCCAAGCATCGCTGCATCAACTGCACTCAACCCCTGCGCCGCCTGTGCGCCGATCACTCCGGCAAGCACGTCACCGCTGCCTGCTGTCGCCAGCAACGGATTCCCGGCGGCAATCGTAACCGCCCTGCCATCCGGCGAAGCGACTACCGTATCCCTGCCTTTAAGCAGTGTCACGGCTCCGGTCTCTGATGCCAGCATCACGGCATTTTTGATTCTGGATTCAGACAATGCCATACCGAAACCAAGCAGCAGTCGTTCCGCTTCTTTCGGGTGCGGGGTTATAATAACATCATCACGTTTTTGCCATACTTCCGGATGACCGGCAATAAAATTCAGTGCGTCGGCATCCAGCACCACTTTACCCGGAAAATCCAAAACCGCCCGCAATGCGGCAACGCTTCCGGTATTTCCCCAACCGCAGCCGCAAATCAGCACATCGGAAACAGAGAAAATATCTTCCGGGATCCCTCCGGGAGAAAGCTGCTCAAATATCACTGCCTGGCACAGCCGGGAACTCAAATCCGCTTCTGAAGCACAACGTACCATTCCGGCACCGGCTTTCAACGCCCCGTGAGAACACAAAACTGCCGCTCCGGGATACTTTGCCGAACCTGCCCAGACTGCAACTTTACCACGGGAATTTTTATGAACATCAAGCCGATGCCGGGGAACGATCTTCTCTGCCTCAAAATTGGAAAAAATTTCCCGGCCAGCTGTTCCGGCAACATCCGTCAACCCGATATCCAGAATTCTCAATCCTCCGCGCAGCTGTGCGCCATCCCCGGTGAACAAACCACTTTTCGGTCTGCCGAATGTCAATGTCGTGTGGGCCCTGACTGCTCCATTGACCGCCGCTTCTCCGGTATCAGCATTAATACCGCTTGGCAGATCAAGTGATATGACCGGCAAATCGGAGGAATTTGCCGCCTTTATAAAACTCTGAACATCACTGCGCAATTCTTTGCCGCAAAAACCGATTCCCAACAATCCGTCAACGATGATATCCCCGCTGAAAAAATCCGCTTCTGAAAGCGTTTTACGGACGATAAAGGGAATTTTTTCCGGCAAATCCTGTACCGCACAGGCGGCACAACCGGAAAATGCAGATTTTTCTTTCGTACTGTATATGATCACTTCCCGGTGCCGCAGACAGGCTGCCGCAACCAGTGCATCTCCACCGTTATTACCGCCGCCGCACAAAATCACCACCCGCGCAGCATCCGGGAAACGGTCATTTATCCATCTTGCCGCCTGAATCCCCGCCCGGCGCATCAATTCGTACTCCGGAACTCCACCGGCGACCGACTCTTTTTCCATCTGACGTATCAGATCCGTTCCGGCACAGTACATAAAATCACCCGTTCTGTTTTTCCTGCGGTTTGCGGAAAAAACTGGAGATCAGAAATATTCCAACCCCGCAGCAGATCGAGATATCCGCAACATTGAAGATCGGATAGTGCCAGATATTGTAGTAGTGTACGTGGATAAAATCCACAACCGCACCGTGAAATGCCCGGTCAAAAGAGTTCCCGGCTATCCCGCCGAGTACCAGCATCAATGCAAAATATCTTTCTGCGCAACCCTCGGCAAGTTTGCGAAAATACCAGATGATAGCCGCTGCCGCCGCCAGACCGGTGATAAACAACAGCCACACTTTACCGCTCAATACGCTCCAGGCGGCTCCCAGATTGCGCACATAGGTAAAATTGAGAAATCCCGGTATCAGAGATGAACTTTCACCAAGTTTATAATTGAGGACAAAAAACCACTTGGTCACCTGATCGCTCAATACGACCAACACTGCCATGACTGATGACAATATCAGCAATTTCCGTTCCCTTGCGGAACTTTCTTCTATCCGTTCAAGCCAGTTCATCGGTTTTTCATCATCTCTTCGTGACGGCTCTTGCAGTCAATACAGAATATAGCATAAGGACGTGCCATAAGCCGCGCTTCAGAAATTTTCCCGCCGCAATCCATGCAAATACCATATTCCCCGTTGGCAAGCCGCTCTATAGCATCATCTATGAGGGCAATCGTATTGCCATTCTCTGTAAGCATCTGCAGCCCCATCTCATTGCGCGCCGAATTGCTGTCCGCCATATGGGTGGTGACACCGCGCTTTTCGCTGTTGGTACAATCCAGCGACTCATCAGTACATACCCGGATCTGTTCAGAAAGCTCATTGCGAACTTTCATCAATGCATTGTAATAAACCAAATCCTGACCGGTAAATTCTACTTTTTTCGCATTTTTTGCCATTTCGTCACCTTGAAAATTGATATAAACAATACGTTGTCACATCCGGTTAATATAGCACCATCAATACTCTTTGTCAAATTCTCATACTGAAAAGCGGACGTGTATCACATCGCCATCCTGCATTTCGTACTCTTTACCCTCAATACGCAATTTACCGGCAAGCTGCGCTTTTGCCCAGGAACCGCACTCTACCAGATCTTCATAGGAAACAGTTTCCATGCGGATAAATCCACGCTGAAGATCGGTGTGGATCTTACCGGCAGCTTCCGGAGCCAATGCTCCGCGGGTCACCGTCCACGCCCGGGATTCCATAGGACCTGCGGTAAAAAACGTAATATAGTCCAACAGGCGGTAACCGGTTTCCACCACCCGGTCAAGACCGGAACCGGAAATTCCCAGATCTGCCATAAACACCTCCGCCTCTTCCGGCGAAAGCGCACCCAATTCATCCTCAAATTTGGCACATACCGGCACAACTTCCAATCCATGCTCTGCAGCATACGCCGCCAGGCGTTTACCGGCCTCACAATTAGTGTAGTCCGCCGCCTGATCCTCACCGACATTGGCACAGACGAACGCCGGTTTAACCGTAAGAAGTCCGAAATTATCCACCAATGCCTTGACTTTGGGATCATTCCGGTCAAAACGCGGAGCACGCCCCTCGGAAAGATCTGCGATCATCGCGACGATCAATTCGTATTCCGCTTTGGCATCCGCATCATTTGAACGGGCATTTTTATACGCTTTGTCCCGGCGTTTTTCCAACATTTCCAAATCAGCAAGCATCAACTCCGTGCTGATGGTTTCCAGATCGCTGACCGGATCAACTTTGCCGGAAACATGAACTACGTCAGAATCTTCAAAAAGACGCACCACATGAGCTATCGCATCCACGGTACGCACGTGACCGAGAAACTGATTTCCCAGCCCCTGCCCCTGACTCGCTCCACGCACCAGACCGGCAATGTCAATGAATTTCAAAGTTGAAGGTACGATCCTGCCGGACTTCTCCAACTCCGCCAGCACCGCCAAACGCTTGTCAGGAACCTGCACGATACCGGTATTCGGTTCAATCGTACAGAACGGAAAATTTGCCGCTTCAGCCCCTCCATGACTCAACGCATTGAAAAGAGTGGATTTGCCGACATTGGGCAAGCCTACGAAACCACAGGAAAAACTCATTTATACTACATCCTGAAAAAGTGTGTTAAATTACAAAAAAGCCGGAACGCTGCGACACGCTCCGGCAAAACATCCGGCAATTTTATTACTGAGCCGGGTTGATGACCGACTCATCATTGTAGATGAAGTTGTTCCAGTCACGTCCAACCGGAACCACCCATGCCGGTTTCATGATCGGTCCGTAACCCCAACCCACATCTTCCAAATCATCCGGGCAACCGGGCAGCGGGAACGGGAAAGTCACAATATCAATGGCACCCACAAAAACACGGCCGACGGTGTAGCAGACTCCTTTGAGCGTACCGTAAGTCAAACCGGCAAGCGAACCTTTTTCCTCTGTAACATCAGTCCACTTCATCGGCAGTTCAAGAAAACAGAAAGCTGCATTGGTGATACCTCTGCCGAGTTTCTCCACCGGACGCATCAGCCATGCATCATCTGCTTTGGCACTGAACGCACCACCGACCATAACGACTCCGACAAAGAGTGCGACCAGAAAAGTTTTGCTGAACTTCATTACTTCATACTCCATATATTTTTTGAGTTGATAATTCACTGACTTTGCATATAACCAATACATGCGTAATATAGTTTTTACTTGACAAAAAATCAAGTCATATAACAAAAATAATTCAGTTTTTTTCAAACAAACAGTGATTTACTCACTTTTTTTACCAAAACGGTTCTCCGTACCCTGCAGCAAACGCTGAATATTCGTCCGGTGACGGATGATCGTCAACAGAGCGATCAATATCAGGAAAACCCGCACTTCCGGGGTGCGTGCCAATTCAGAACCGAAGCCGATCAGATAAAGCACCCATGCCGCAACCGGCAGCACTGCGGCGGCTGAAATACTTGCCAGAGAAACATAACGCGATACCAGAAACACCACCACCCAAACCACCAGAGCGGTCAGCAGCGCAACCGGAGCCAATGCGACAACAGCACCGGCAGCAGTACTTACCCCCTTGCCGCCATGAAATTTCAAAAACACCGGAAACATATGTCCCAACACCGTTGCCAGCAGCACCGCAATGACCACATAGACCTGCCATGCCTGCGGCATACTGATAAATCCGCAACCGATCAGTTTCTGCGCGGCAAACACCGGCAGCGCACCTTTGGCAAAATCCAGAGCAAAACAAAGTTTTCCGGCAGCTTTGCCGACACAGCGGGTCACATTGGTCGCACCTATATTCTTTGAACCGACCGTACGCACATCAATGCCTTTGGCCTTGCCGATGATGAATCCCCAGGGAATACTGCCCATCAAATACGCAAAAATGACCAACATTACAGCTTTGAAATATTCCATTTTCTATCCTTACTTGAAAATTTCCCGGTCAAGGGTTATATTACAATAAAAGATTTACAATATAATAATATGAACCATGTTTGCGAAAAAGTCAATATCAAAATGAAAAATTTTATCCGTTTACTTATCGGTTCCGGTGAAAATTGTGCCGATATCCGCTATGCAACCGGCATTTCCACTCCGGATGATTTCATTTTTTATGAATTTAACGACACCCGCTGTGCAATTTTATCGGCTCTGGAGATCGACCGTGCAAAAAACAATGCAAAACCCGGGGTCACTGTGCTGCCGGAAAGCTCCTTTGATTCTATCAAACGTCTGGACATCCTCCTGGCAGTTGCTCAAAAACATCATTGCCGGACTTTTGCAGTTCCGGAAAAATTCCCGCTCGGTCTGGCAGATAAAATGCGTGCCGCCGGAGTGATTGTAACCGTCGCCGAAGAAGACTTTTTTCCACAGCGGGAGTTCAAAACCCCTGACGAAGTCAAATTGATAACTGCCGCCCAGCGCGCAGCGGAAGCCGGTTTCGCCCGGGCTGTGGATATTCTGAAAAACAGTTCCGTCGACGGAAATTTCATCTCATGGCAGGGCAAAACGCTCACCAGCGAGATCCTTCGCGCCGAAATAGATTCCGAAATCCTCCGCAACAACATGCTGCCCACCGGAACCATCTGCGCCGGAGGCATTCAGGGCGCACAACCGCATAACGCCGGCAGCGGCCCGTTAAAAGCGAACAGCCCGATCGTCATGGATATCTTCCCCCGCTCTCCGGAAAGCGGCTACTGGGGCGATCTGACGCGCACTGTGGTCAAAGGTAAAGCTCCGGATATCGTCCGCCGGGCATACGATGCGGTTCTGGAAGCAAGAGAATATGCAAAAACTCTGATCAAACCCGGTTCTTACGGAGCTTCCATCCACTGTGCGGCAGAAGGTATTCTGGAAAAACATCACTTTTTCACCGGATCTGACGAACGCGGACAATTCGGCTTTTTCCACGGTCTCGGTCACGGTGTCGGTCTGGAAATCCACGAATCGCCCAGGCTTTCGCCCCGGGCAAAAAACGCTTTACGGGGCGGTGAAGTTGTCACTGTCGAACCAGGGTTGTACTACCCGGAATGGGGCGGCATCCGTCTGGAAGATTTGATGTATCTCCCTCTGGACGGCTCACCGGCTCTCTGCCTGACGGCGGCTCCGGACTTTCTGGAAATCAGTTGAGCTTCTTTTCCATGTTTGCCGCTCTCTGCCAACGGATAAAAAAGATCACGCCGGTGATGAACATTATCAGCCACCACAGCAATGTCGCAACCGAATTGCCGCCGTTAAGATAAACCCGCAGCCACATCACAACTGAAATACCGTTGACCAGTATCCACATCAACCACTGTTCGGCACACCGTTTCACCGTCAGCACCATTGCAACTACCGACAATACCGTGGTACAGGAGTCTACCCACGGCTGTCCGCCGCCGAGCTTTTTAAGTACAAACGCGTAACCGGCAATACCGCAAAATGAGACTGCGGCGGTAATGATCCTGCCCGAAACCGTCAACAGCCGCTTTTCCACACAGTTTTCAGCATCCAGCTTTCTGCGCCAGAAAATCATACCGGCAAACATCATCGGCAGATAGCAGAACCAGTTCAGCATGGCATCCCCATACAATTTACAGGAGTATGCGATGTAACCGTATGCTGCAGAATTGAATATCCCGAAAAAATAACAGCTTGTTTTGCCTTTGCCTGCCAGCAGGGTATAAAGCGTCCCGGTCACCGCCGAGGCAACTCCCAGCCAATTTTCCCCGCAGGCAAACGATATCAGCATGATCGATAACGTGCATATCGCAGTGTACACAACTTCCCAGAGCTGCCAGCCGGCAAGCTCGGCTTTGAGCCATCGGCATATTTTACTGTTCATATCCCCCTCCATATTTCAAAAAAAACAGACGGCAGAGGTGGATCCTCTGCCGTCCCGGATTCACAAGTAAAATATATCACTTGATCTCGTCGGTGTCAATACCGTACTGCTGGAAAAACATGTTTCCAACCTTGCTGTCAACACCTTTGTTGACATTCTTGAGCGTCTTGTCGATCTGTTTGGTGTAATCTTCGACCATTCCGGCATTGCGCGGAGCGGAAAATTCAACCGTGGCAACGATGACCAGATCAGACTGCTTGATGGACTCGTTTTCCGTGCTGAAAAGCAGTCCGAGAACCGGAATATCTTTCAGGAACGGCAAACCGGCCACACTGCGGACAGTTTCGGTACGGCGCAAACCGCCGATAACAAACTCCTGATTGCCGTAAGCCGCCTGGAAGGTAGTCTTGACATCGGATTTGCTGACCCGCGGAGAACCGTCGGAGTTCCAGCCCAGAAGAGAGACGGTATTGCCGGCAAATTCGATCGTCGCAGCAGCACCGGTAACGACCGGACGCACTTTGAGAGCAAACTTGAAGCCGTCCTGTGCCATCGGATACTGCAGTTTACCATGGATGATACCGGGGAAACCTTCCACAGTGGTATCACCTTTTGAATACCAGGAGAAGAGGACTCCGAGGGTGTTTTTCAAAGATTCCGCCAGCTCCGGGTGTTCAGAGACATAAGTGGTCGCCGCAGTGGTAACATACTGTGTAACATAAGCAGTGATCTCACTCTGCTGCAGCGCACCGGCGGCAACTTTGCCCATCGCTTCTTCAAGACCGGCCTGTTTAGCCTGATTGAGAAACGCTGCGGGAACCGCGTTGATAATGATGTTTTTCACAGCATCGACATAATTGCCGTCAGCATCAGTGGTATTGGGTTTCCAAATCGGCTGTCCGTCGAGATAGTCGATCATACGCGGAGTGAAACGGACCATGCTCAAATTGGAGTAATACTCGTCTTTCAGCAGAGTTTCAGGCAGGATCTTCGCCAGCTGCTGACGGTAAATAGCATTGGGGTTGGGGTCCGTGTAGGCAAATTCACCCATTCCGTAACCCATGTCAACGGAGTAGTCGTTGCGTTCATAGAAGTAACCGTAATCCAGAGAGATCGCGGAAACCTCACGGTTTTTCGCCATCAACGTACCGCTGGTCAGCACTTTGGCTTTGCCAATGCTGGTCATAAAGTCAAGATAACGAGTGTTCCATTTGGGGTTGAAGTTCCAATAGCTGGTACGGTTGGAACCATTATTGTCAACACCGCCGTGGAAGAAACTTGACCAGTTGCGGCGGACACGGGCACCGGCAGAGAAAAGATCCACACCGTCATTGTTCTTCCAGCTCTGGAAGTCAACACCGATACGGTCATCATTTTCAGCATACACTTCAATGATTTTATAACCGATACGCACCTGCGGCATGGGATTGTCATACTTGGCAAGCATCTCTTTCATGACTTTGCCTGACCAATCCGGCGCACAAACCATCAGCATATTGAGTTCAGCATCGACCAGCATATAATCCGGTGAGATGGCAAACTGGGGATTATTGACATTGGAACCGACCACTGACAGCATGCTTTTCAGCGTGGCTGCAGGCAGATGTTTCGGAAAATACACCCAGGCACTGTCATTGCTGACATTGGCAAGAGTATTTTTATCCAGTTTGGCAATAATGCTGTCGATGCCTTCGCCGTTGGCAGAGTCTTTGAAGCGGTACTCTTCAGCAGAAACCAGCAAAAATGCGTTGCCGTCTGTGTATTTGAGAGCCGCGACCTGCACCGGACTGGCATTCACGCTTTTGGCACCGATGGCAGAACGCACATAGGCACGGGCAATGTACGGGTCGGCAGCTTTGAGCCGGTAGGCTTTAGTGACGACGTAGGGATCCGCATTGCTCTGAATGAAACGGACAGCCTTGGTATTTTCATTAATATTGACCTTCAGTTCCGTATTGACTGCCGGTGATTTATAGCCGGAAGACATTTGGGTACTGAGATCTTTGGGAGTACCGGGGACAACATCAGAAGCAAAACTGCTGAAAACCCCAGCAACGGCAAAGAGTAATAATGTTCTTTTCATGGCTTATCAGTCCTCAAAGAAATCTTTCTGCTGCCGCTCGTGGATCTCCACGGTACGGCTCTTGGATGAATAACCTGCCATATCCGGTGTTACCAGAGTCGCTTCGGCAGTGACGATGATGTAAGTGGTTTCACGGACAACGGTGGTCGTGCTGAAGAGATACTTCAGAACGGGGATCTTGGAGAGTACCGGCAGACCGATCGTCTGACGGACTTCAGAATCCTTCTCATAGACACCGACAACTTTTTCCACATCGTAACCGAGGGTCATACCGCCGGCAACGGAGGCGGCATTGCTCAATTCCTGTCCGGTGTTACCGCGTTCAACAACATTTTTGAAGTTGAATTTGTAGCGGAAGATAACGCCGCCATTCTCGATATCTTTGGTATTGGCTTCGGGGAACGGGATAAATCCGTCGGCATCAGCTTTTGAACGGTCACCGGGCATGCAGATGATGGGGTTGATGACCGTCAGTTCCATCTGCGGCGGATTCTTGTACAATTCACCGGAGTCATCAGTTTCAAAGCTCGCACCGATGAAAGAGCGGCCCTGACTGTTTTTGGCAATATTCTGATATTCCGGAGTCAGAGAAAGTTTGTAAATATAGGGAGCATTGGCAGGATCAGCCTTCTGGGATTCAACCAGAGCCTGGAAATCCTCGATACTCTTGATCGGGGTGTTGATCATGGTCAGCGCACCATCGGCGGCAACAGATGCCTCGCCGGACTGCTGCAGACAGCGGATAAAGCTCATGTCAAAAGACGGAGCAAAGAAGATACCGCCGTATCCCCAGCTGGTGGCACTGCTCAAAGCTGAAGTTATCGCCTCATCCATAACCAGACGACCGGCATTGTAGCCGACATTCAGCAAGTTCACACCGGGACCGTTCTTCCATGCCAGATAGTCGAAACCGACGTCACGCAGAGTGCTTTCACGCACTTCATAATAGTTGAAACGGACACGAACCTGCGGAAGCGGACGGTCGAGCAGTTTGACCCAATCCAAAGTTCCTTTGGCAGAAGTGACCGCATCGCTCCAGAAAATCGTGTTGGTCGCCAAATCAATACCGGAGGTTCCCTCGCTGGAAGCGACCACATTGTCGATGATCTCTTTGAACTGCGCCGCAGCACGGTATTTGGGATTGTAGGCGTAATTCGCCGTACCGGTTCCGTCAATACGTTTTCCACGGACACTCTTGCCGGGAATATCCAGCTGACGAATCAAATCCTCAACATAAGGCATGAATTCTTCACCGGTAGTGACCAGTATACCAACTCCGCGGCCGTCACTGAAGTTGACACATTGCATTCTGGAGTTGGCACTGTAACGGAGAATCGCTGATTTGACAAACGGCTGCAGCTCCTGGGCACTCAAGTGCTTCAGCGGGAAAACCCGGCTGACAAAACGGGTGTTGCCATTGTCCTGAATCAATTTGATCTGTCGTTCCCCGGTCGCGGCATCCGCCGCACCGTTTCCTGCGGCAATCGCAGAAACTCCCCCACACACCACCATCGGCAGTGCAAACAATAATAAACGCCTTTTCACAATTTCTCCTTGGTTTGGGTTAAACAAAAAAGGCACTCTTGAATGGATCCGGTCAAGGCAGCACCGAAGTGTTGTTGATCTTCTCCAACTTATCACATACCAAAGCACAACTGCGATCCAATTCCGCAATTTGTTCCGGTGAACAATGCCGCAGTTCCGTGAGAATGATCTTCTCAAGCTCAAAGTCGATCTCATTAAGCAATTCCATGAGTTTGACTCCGGGACGGATCAATATATTACGACGGTCACGCGGATCCTGTTCGCGAAGGATCACACCCTGTTTGGTCATTTTATCAACAAAAAGCGAAGCCGCTGAACTGGATAACCCGGTCAGTGTCATGACCTGCTGAAGATTGCACGGCATCGCCAGACGGATGAGCATCAAATAATCCAACTGTTTAAAAGATATTTTACCGGCAAACTCCTGCCAGTTGTAACGGCTGCACACATCGCACATACACAGACGCCGCTGATAGTCGATCATCCGGTACATCCTTTTGAAACAATCTACATCCATGGTGTGTTTATTCCAGTCTTTTATTTTATAACTTTTAAAATTGATTTAAGACAAAATATTTCTGTTATTCAGATAATATAGCTCCAAATCCGTCTCTTGTCAAGAAAACCGTTAAACTATCCGACGAAAATAATCTTTATTTCAGGAATAAAAAAACGTTCCCACATCAATATACATGGGAACGCATAAAACAATTTTTTATATGTTCTGTTCCTAATATAGGTTGACAACATATTGCGCACACAAGTTGTGGAGGGTGTTACTCTATTGAGTTTTTTTGCAAAACTTTCTTTCTTGTGAAAGAAACATTCACGCGGGTGTTACTCCACTGAGTTTTTT
>SUWK01000089.1 GCA_015061525.1 Lentisphaerota bacterium | reverse complement strand
CGGACAGATTTCGGAAACATATCCCAATTGTAATTGAGAAAAAGTATCGCTCCGGCAACGGTTATTACAACTCCGAGTATACCGATGACCAGCGAAAATATATTTCGCGGTGTCGGTAATGCTGCCAGGTTTGAACGGTAATGTTCCGTTAATGCACTTGCGGTATCATCCTGAATGATTCCTTTATCTTTCAAAATAGGAATTTCATCAAGGAACCAGCTTATATATTCTCTCTTTTTTGCCATGGTGTATTTCCTGCTTTTTAATTTTTGGGGGTAATGAGAGTTACTTGAGCGTATTCCACTGCCAGCAGGGATTTGCCGTCTTGGCTGAAATATAATCCGTTGACGGCAGGGTATTGTAAAGATACGCCTTCTGGATATTTCGTCAAATCCACGATCCCGGCGCACCCGGCAGAACTTTCACGCTGATATTTGGCATGACCGTTGCCGTTGCCGCCGGAATACAAAAGATATTTGCCGTTGTACGCAATGGGACCTGCGACATTGTGCATCGGATTCCAGGTAATGCCCAGATTTGACGGCATACCTTTCCAGAATGACTTCAAATAATCATTGATACGGCTGCCGAGGACGGTCAATTTGTTATCTTTAAGTGAATAAACAAACTGCATATTTATCCCGCAATCCGGTCTTGCCGCCCAGCTGTAAAGGTAGGAATCTTTACTTTTGGTGACATGATAAATATAGTTTTGCTCACCGGTGCCGGGGAGGGTCGCGATTTCGTTGAATTCGTTTTTGCTCAAAGAATATTTGCCGAGTGCGCTTGGCATATCGCCGTAAAAGAGAATTACTTCATCGGGAGTATTTCCCCTGCCTCCGGCGAAAAATTTTGCCTGCGGATTATTTTGGAACAGCGGCAAAACTTTTCCCGCCTGATTGGCGGCAAAGTGGGTTTTCCGTGCTTTGCCCTGTCGGTCACAGCTCATCAACTGCTTTTCGCCCAGCAGCATCAAACGGTCGTCTTGCAGCCACAAATCCCGGATGATAAAGGGAAAGTGCGACAACCGGAACAGTACCTTTTTACCGGGTTGCGAAATCCATACATAGCGGCCTTCGGTCGCCAGCAGAGTATCTCCGTCAATGTGCATCGTTATAAACATTCCCAAGCCATCACCGCCGCCATCACGCAGTTTAGGCAAACTCCAGCGGAGTTCCGGAGCAGCGTTACCGGAAATACGGTATATCTGATAATCAAAGTTGTCTGCGGTCAGAAAATAGATATTGCCTTTATCATCACTGGTTGAGGTATAGATTTTCTGCGTTCCCGGAACTTGCCAGAGTTTTTCTATTTTCCACGCCGGATTAAGCTGCTGCAATTGGGCTTCTTTTGCGGCATTGCGGCGGTAAAAATTACGGCTGCCGTGCCAGAAGTTTTGTAATTGAGCTTGATTTTTAACCATTCCGTCTGAAGGCATTTGGGCAAATGGATCAACTTTTTTTACCGGCACTTTTTTTGCCGGTGTTTTCTTTTTCGCAGTTGGCTGTTGAGATGGCATTTCTTTCGCAACAGTTTTATCCTCTTTATCTGACTTGAAAAAGAAAAAATATCCTCCTGCGGCAGCTAAAATCAACAGCAGTAAAAGCTTTTTCATGGTCACTTCTCCTTATATTTTTTATGTAATGATTTTACTTTTTCCAATAATCCGATGTAGGCATTGACACTTGGGTAGTCGTACAGCTGATATGAATCAACACGCAAATTTTGATATTTTTTCAGCATGGCAAAAAGTTCCTCATATTTTGCCGATACTGATTTGACTGTACACGCCTTTGTATAAAGAAATGCGTTGCACTCCAGAGTTTTTGCCATGATTTCCAATCCCGGACGGTTGCGCAAAAGTTCTGCCGTCGTGCGAGTCCACTTTTGCCGTTGAAGTGATGGAATGGCTTTCTGGTATTTGAAAAGTTCTTCTGATACATCATACATATCTTGAGCAGAAATATTTTTACTCAACAGGAGTTGCCACGCCTTCTCTTTGGCTTGCAGATAATCGGTGTGCGTTTCAAAAAGTTCCGGTTTCACACAATTGAATTGCCAGACATCATCGCCCTGTAAAAAGAGATTCCGGTTGGCTTCGAGAAAGTTCCAATAATCTTTGCGTAACTTTTCCGGCAGAGTGTACTGTCTGTAATAAATACCGGATATGATCCGCATAGCATTGCTTCTGCTGTCGGTGTGCGGTTTGAGCCATTGGGGGTGCCGGATGATTTTCTGCAAGGCGGCGAACCAATAGGGGAAAAGGTCGGTCAATTTTTCATTTCCGGAAATTCCAAGATCAAAAAACTGCGGATCATCACTGTCAAGTGCAAAGGCGGCAAACTGTAATTTTTCCGCCAGTAAATATTTGTTGTCATCTCTGGCGATACGGGCTTCGGAAGCGAAGCGGCGGGCTTCATCTTTGAGCGTATAACGTTTTTTTGACGATGAAGTTGCACAATGTTTATGCAGCTCGGACAAAACGACTTGCAAATCGGTATCTTCTTTTTTGAAAACCGTTTTATTTTTGGCATCAATGGCATAAACGGCAAAGATTATCTCTCCGGCATCAGCTCCGGGATTGAATTCAAAATGGATGATCTCCGAACCGCTGACCGCCTCTTGCCAAGCTCCAGACAGATTTTGTTCCAGGAGCAGTTCGACCAGATATTCGCGTTCCAGCAGGATTGCCGGGGTCTGATTGATCGCCTGATTTATGGTTCTGGAAAAGGTTTCCGCTTGAGGTAAGAGCGAACTGTGCAAGTTGTTGCGGATACCGGCAAAGGAGATGATGCGGCGTTTGAAAAAATCTTTGCCGGAACTTTTGAGTTTTAATATTTCCGCTTTGATTTCCGCACTTGCGCTGTCCAAATCGGCAGATAAATCCCGGTAAGCCAGCCGGAATCCGTATCTGGTTTCAAAAGCGGTCAAGATATTTTTCTGAACCGCAATAAAAATATCCGCTCCGGTGAAAAGCCGCGCCAGTTTGGCGGAACCGAATCGCTGAAGCAGAAAGTGTTCCTGATTGATTGCACTTATGTCAGAGCGCTCGACAAAATCGACCACTCCTGAAAGTTGCGATTGGACAAGTTCAACCGCATTTTTTCCGGCATCATCCAATCCGAACAGGGCAAATTTCACCTCGCTTGAAAATACCGCAAAAGTGCAGAATAATATTGTCAAAAAAAGAATTTTTTTCATAATCTGATTTTCAAAAAGCCTTTTTTGCTTCCGGGTTCGATGTTGATACGGATGCGTTCCGGACATTTGCCGTAAGTGTTGGAACCCATGCCGTAGGTGGTGGAAATTTTGCCGTCGGGATATTGCATTTGCGTCCAGATTGCTGAACTTGGTGGAGTCGGGAACGCTTTACCGTTGGCATAGTGCGGCATAATAACGAAGTTGAAACGTCCGGGATTGATGAAAATATCCACATAATTCTGTTGAGTATCCTGCTGTATTTCCAATACATAGAAGTTACCTGCCGGAACATTTTCCCGTGTGACCTTGATCGCTTCGGGATTGCTGACTTCAAAACGGAAACGCTCACTGCTGTTATCCTCATCAGAACCGAAATAGCGGTTATATTGTTTTTTTGCTTCAGGATAAACATTGCCAAGCTGTTTCAAAGCTTTGCGGTATACATCCTCTTTCATCATCGTGCGCTCCCGCTCTAATGCCACTAATGATTGGGAGTAAAATGATTGTGACGGCTGCGGATTGTGTTTGGCGGGAATATTGTACTTACCTGCCAAATAGAGCAGCTTCCAGTATCCTGAGTGATTGGTTTTCTGCCGCAGCAGCATGGCAATGATTTCCGGATTGCCGCGTTCTGCCGCCTGTTTGAAAGCATTTTCCTGATCTTTGAGCGGAAGTTGGAAAATTTTGAATATCTCACAAATCGGGTGATCGTTCCGGCTGGCGAGCAGTTTACGGTAGGCGGCGGCTTTACGCTGATCGCCACCGGCATTATAGAGAGAAGCAAGTTTTGCCGTACTTTGATTGGGATCTGGCAACAGAGAAAGGAGAAACTTTGCATTATCCAAATCCAGCTGATAGTGTTTGCAGGGAGTTTTCTTGTACGCTTCAAGTTCTTTTACGACCGATGTCAACATCTTGTATGCTTTATCAGGATCATATACATTATATTTATTTTGGGGTGTAATAAGAATTGCTGCGATCATGATTTTTGCCGGAATGTGTCCGGCTTCGGCGGCTTTGCGGATATCATTATAATTACTGCCCAAACCGATGGGGTCGGTGCTGTAATTGGTAAAGTTGGAAAATGTTATGCCGTACAGCGCATCAATGCTGCCATATTTTACCGCTGTTTTCCGGAGGTGTTCGCCAAATTCCCTCCGGTCAGGATTGCTTCTGGACATTGCCGCCCAAATGGAAGCTCCGGCGATATTGCCCATGATGCGGGTCTTTTCAAAATAACAGTTTTTCAGCGGCTGTTTGCCTTTGAGATTGATTTTCTGATTGATTACTCTGCCTTGGTAATTCCAGGTTTTGAGTGTAATTGAACGCTGATCGCCGACCGGCGGAACCAGCATTTTGCGCCAGACTCCGCGGAACTCTTCGCTGTGAAAGCGGCTCCCGGGAAAACTGTCGTTGTATCCGGCAAGCATCCGGTCAAAATATTTTGCTGTCTTTGGGTAATCAATGCTTTGACCGCAGTACCCCCGGCTGTAAACCAGATAAAGCAATATTGAAGCAAAATGGTTGCGGGGACTTAACTCTTCAGCCATTTGCAAGGCTTCAACGGTCTTTCCGTCATAGAGTTTTTGAGCAACCGGAAGATATTCTTCCAATTCAGCGTTGCGGTCATTGGCAAATGCCGGAGCCATGCACAAAATTGCGAGGATGGTCAATAATAACTTTTTCATTTTTTCTTTTTTATCTCCCGGTAAAATACTCTTTTGATATATTTTTTATATTCTTGTTTCCCATCACTTTCAAAGTCGATCCGGCGGCAGTTGTACGGCAGACGCATAATTGGAGTTCCATCCGGCAGATAGCCGCCAGCTTTATTCAGCGGACGGTCGTTTTTATCAAAAATCTTCGTACTCCATCCCCACACCATGAGGTCGAGTGCGACCACATATTCAAAGTTTTCCGGAATTTCCGGAGGATTTAAGTACAGAGAGATTTTTTGATTGCCGTTGGAGGGCTTCTTATCAAAGCGCAGTTGATTATTTACAATTCCGGCATCAAACAAAGCAGGCATTTCCGCTTCGATATGGGAAACGAATTTTTCTACGGGGATGGCAATTTCCTGCGGCTCAACTTTTTTTACCGGAGTTGGCTTGGGGGCAACTTTGGGGGGAGAAACGGGAGTAGCCAACTCTTTTTTCAATGCGGCACGTTCGGCATCTTTTGCCTTGTCCGCCTTTAATTCATCCAGCAGCCATGTTGTGGTGGAAATCTGTTTTCTGCCATAAACGAGCAGTGGAGTGGCGGCAGAAATAGTGATGTTGCTCAAGGCGATCCCGTGGGATTTTTCTTTCAGCGAGATCGTAGTAAAAAAGCGGAATGTGGGAACTTGTTCATCGCAAAAAACGCATTTCAACTGTTCGGGGGTGATATTGAAATCCACACTCAAAGATTTTTTGCCGCTTACCGAAAAATCTTTGTCTAAAAACAGATCTTCGGATTTTCCGGTGCAGTTGTCATTTCGGAAATGGTATCCGTACATTACCACTTTTAGTACTCCGTGTGAGGTGGCTCCACTCAATGCTTGAGCGGTGAAACTTATCCGTAAAAGTCCCGGACGTGCTTTGGTACTTCCGGAGTAAGATTGGATACCGTAAAGCAGATGTTTGAGGAAAATTGTACTGTCTTTGACATCAATAAAGTCGCGCAACGGCTCTTCGTCCCGGCGTCCGGAAACTGCCGGGATGGGATTCATGTTAAGAGTCCAATTTTCAACCGGAATGATCTCTGCCGACAGTTGAAACACGGTCAGCAGAAATCCGGATATCACCAACAAAAGAGAGCGCATCAGTAAACCGGCCTTGTCATTTCATCACCGGAAAGAATTCCCCGGCAAGTTTCAACGCAGTCCGGGCAATCGCTTCTTTGGCGGCAATCGGGTAAGAGGCTCCTGCCAGAGTTTCTCTTGCTGCGCCGGTGGCAAGAAGTTTTTTGTCCTTGTTGTAGACAGAAAGTTCCAAACGGGCTGCTGCCGAGGTGAATTTGTGGTAACTTCCGGCATTGGCGGCAATGGCTTCGCCGATAACAGCATAGTCCGCTTCATTCCGGGTGTTCACCACCTGGAAATCCAGAGCGAGCAAAAGTTTTTTCAATTCAGTTTCCGCAGCCGGATCAGGCACACTTACAGCAATATCTTCTTTGACTTTTACAAAAACCTTGCGCTGTTTGCCCTGAACGACCTTTTTCAACCGGCTCAAAACATCTTCTTTATTCAGCTCTTTGGGCAGAAGTTTCGCGCTCTGCTTTTCCAGAATAGCGGAAACTTTCGGAGCAAGCATCGGCACGAGGGAAGTAAAATCTTCAGTTCCGCTGGCACTTGCACCCAGAACGCGGCTGGTTTCAGTTCCGATGATCTTTGCGATAACAAAATTTTTACTGCCGGACTTGAAAAGGGAACCGGTGATAAGGATTTTGGCTCCGATGAAGCGGCCGAGTTTCACCTGACTTTCCTTACTGGTCAAACCGGTTGCGGAGAGCTGCAATTCATTGAGAGCTGCATCAAGTTCAGCACGTTCGACCATATCGGCATTGCCGGATTCCATCAACGCGATATTCAAAAGTTCGGCAACGGACTTGCCCATATCGGTGGAAGCCGCTTGACGGTCGCGGGACTCAAACGGCAATACCGCAACAGTCGGCACGACAACGACCTCTCCGGCAAAAACTCCGAGGGTGAACAGCATTGCTAAAATGGTTATGACTTTCTTCATTTTTCAGCTCCTTTATTATGGATGTTGTTTTCTATAATATATTTTATCAAAAGTACATTTTCAATATTTTTCAACTCAAAATCCGGAGAAAAGACTATCACAACTCTGCCATTTTTTTTGAGTATCGCATATGTACATTTGCCGTTATTATCAAGAACTTTATCTTTTTCATCGTATAAGACGCTCAAACAGCCTGAATTCTCAGTACGGTGCAGTGAAATCGTTGTCCATTTGCCATCAAGTTTCAAGGGAAAATCTTCTTTACGGGGGAATACAAACATTATCTTTCCTGAAAAATCATCTGCTATATAACTGGAAAAAACAATATCCTGCCTTGTTTTTTCTTTAAAGATAAAGCCTGCATTTTGTAAAAACGTTTCATATTTCAAGCTCAAACCCAATGCGGTGACCGGAATTCCGGCAAAGAGCCGTGGAGAATAAAAACAAAGTTTCCGTTTTTCAGTTCCGGTTTTCAAGTATGCTTCCAGAACCGCTCCGGCTTGCAATGCCGGAAGCTGAAAATAAATTCTGCCGTCGCCGCTTGCCAGAACTCTGCCGTGTTTGGCAACGATCTGCCATTTGCCATTTCCGGGGAAATCATAACTTTTTCCCGACCACAAATTCAATACGGCATCATCCGCTCCATGCAGGAACGGTAATGCAAAGGCAAGAATAAGCAGTATGGCAAAATGATGTTTCATGAGTGCATCCTGATGTCTTTACTGTTGTCCACCGGAATTTGGGTATTTATCCTTTTACCCTGAATGAACAAATCCACATCCAGCACCAGCGTCTGACGGTCACTGCGGGAAACGATCACATTTCCGGAAACACCCGGAGCATTGACCGAAATGGAATCATTGTCGGCACAGGCGATTTTCAACTCAATATTGTTGGCAAGTTTGACGTTGAGAACATTGGAAGGACTTTCAGTGTTCATCCGTTCTCCGATCACCAGATCATTGCCGACAAAGAGTACCGCGACCTCGTCCCCGAAGAGCCGCAAAGATTCCTGCATCGGATCGAAAGACTTTCCCGGAGCATTATTGGTTGCCACGCTTTTGTGAGTTGTTATTTCAGAAGTCGGCACAGTCTTGCCGGACATTGAGGTCAAAGCAAGCACCGTTATTCCGATAACTGCCGCAAAAATTGCCGCATAACGCCAAAAGTGGATTTTTTGCGGACGGTGGTCGATTTTCTCCATGAAACCGGCGATAAAATCCTCTTCACTTTGTCCGAAGTGGTATACCTGATCTTTTTTTTCTTTTAATAATTTTTCCAGTTGTTCTTCATTCATTTGCACAACTCCTCATTTTTTCCCGGAGCATATTCTTTGCCTTGTGTATTCTCTGGTACAAAGTGTTGGGAGAACACCCGAGTATCCGTGACGATTCTTCAATGGTTAAATTGCTCAAAAGGGCAATGTGTATTGTATCCCGGTAAAGTTCCGGCAGTTGAGTAATAGCGGCATCCAGAGCTTCCAATGCGGTATTTTCCTCTGGAGTTTCCGGAGAAAAATATTGCAGAACTTTTTCCCGGTGCGACTTTTTGCGTAAAAAATTATAACTTTCAGAGATGACTATTTTTACGACCCATGCCGACAGAGCATCTGTTTTTCCGCTGAAGCTGCCGCGTTTGTCCCATGCGCGAAGCAATGCATTCTGCACCACGTCATCGGCATCGGCAGGAGAGTTGACAATATTGACCGCCACCCGACGCAACAGCGGCAGTTTGTTTTTGATCAACTCTGCAAATAAATTTTTGTATATAGTATCCTGCACCGGAAATACTCCATGTTTATTTTGTTTTCACCCTATAAGACGCAGGACGAATGTAATTTCTTATCGCAGTTTGTAAAAAAAATCAACTTTTTTAATATACAACCTGAAAGATTTTTTTCAAAAGCCGATAAGAAATCAATACATTAAAGCGTCTTATATTCTGGAAATATCCTTTGCTGAATTGAATTTCATCCGGCAAATGGTATATTATGTTGACGGTGTCTGATCTTGAACTTTATTTTACCGGAGAAGCAAAAATGAAAAGACTGTTATTTATATTTTTTGTGTTGGGGGCAGTTCTGTTGCTGAGTGGATGCAAATGCCATTTTAAGGATAAAGACGGATACTTTGACAGCTATCAGGAACTGGCTTTGAGAAACGATTATGTTCATATGGGCTATTTCGTGTGGACTGGCTGGTCTGATCAAAAGGAGATGAAGCGCATGGTTGAGCAAAATCAACACATGACCGCTGTTTTTCGTTGCGGATTTCCCTTTTATATCAATAATATGCAACCTTCTGTTGTCAACGGCGCAGCGTTTTCGGGGCTGATTGATTTTGGGGAAACGTGGGTCAACGGTGCAGCGTTTTCACCGATATGGACAGCCGGTTGTGTAAATGGGGTGGTGATTGCCCCATTGTTTGCGGGTAATATAATCATGAACGGGGTAGCGGCGGCACCGATAAACTTTCACGGCGGCAGTTTGGGCGGTGTATTTTTCGGCGTAATAAATTTACGGGGAGTGCCGTTTGATAGAGGTGGAATCGACGGTCAGAAAGAATTGCCTCAAGCGGTTTGTCATTTAGGTGTGATAAACTTGGATTTCTGTTTCGGTCAATATTGTCAAATTGGTGTATTTAACCACAGTAACGGTTTGCCGCGTTTTCAGCTTGGGGTGATCAATAGTGCTGAAAAAGCGGATGCCGGTCACTTCGCTTTGCAGCTCGGCTTGCTGAATAACAATGGTAAATGCATATTGCCTCTGGTCAATATGACATGGTGAATGAGTATGATAAAAAAATTTTATCTTATATTTGTGGTCTTGGGGGCATTGCTCCTGACCGGGTGCATGGAGATGTGCGGAATAGTGCTGCTGCCGGTTATGTTCGTTGCCGGAGTGAGCAATTCGATCAAAGCGGAAGTGGGCGAATGCATTGATGCAAACAGTGATTCAACGCCGCGAACGATTTTTTATTTTGATATTCCCGCAGAAATTCCTTATGAAAAAGATACCGGTTGGCTGATTAAAACGGATAAAGGCGGATTGAGCGAAGTTCCAAG
>SUWK01000005.1 GCA_015061525.1 Lentisphaerota bacterium | reverse complement strand
TTTGCTCGCATGGAAATGCTCGCAAAGTACATTCGCATGCGGACTGCGCGCTCGGCGGCAACCGCCTCGCACCCGTGTGTTGAACATGCCACAGAGGGCATCAACCAATATCGGGAACAGAGCTTTTATTAAAATGTTTTCTGCTGTAAATCAAGTCACAATGGGTATCTGCTGTATCGGAGGGAAAGATTTTCGATCTCTTTTTGTCTGACTTTTGAAATTACCTCTTGTAAAAGAGCTTTTGAACTGCTATATTGTCCTTGAGTCAATTTGTGCTTAATAATATTGTGGTAATTAAATATGGAAAAAGTCTGGACAGTCAAATTGGAAAACGGCGCATCTTTTGAGGTGCGCGGAGCGGAAGAACTGGCACTGAAACGCGGTGACCGGTGTGTGTTCCGCCGGGATTTTTATGAGGATATCGGCACTGTCGGGGCGGAACTTGCCGCCCCGAGCATGACTTCCCGCATCGAAGATCTGCCGCAAATTCTGCGCGTGGCAGGTGAAGCTGAACTTGCAGAGGCCGATGAGAACCGCCGCAAAGCCAAAAACGACATGGCGGTCGTTCGGGAATGGATCGAAAAACTTTCTCTGGAAATGAATCCGGTCAATGCCCACTACTCCTTTGACCGTAAACTCCTGACCGTGCAGTTCTGCGCTGACGGCAGGGTGGATTTCCGCGAACTGGTCAAAGAGCTTTCCCATGCATTGAGTGTACGTATCGAATTGCGTCAGATCGGTGTACGTGATGAAACCGGTATCTACGGCGGCATCGCCGTCTGCGGTCAGGTATTGTGCTGCTGCCGTTTCCTCAAGGAGTTCAGTTCCATCAATGTGAAAATGGCCAAAGAGCAGGATCTGCTGCTCACTCCCGGCACGATATCCGGGGTCTGCGGCAGACTTAAATGCTGTTTGAAGTACGAGCATGAGGGATATCTGGAACTGGAAAAAAATATGCCGCGCAAAGGAGAATTTTGCGAAACACCTTCCGGCAGGGGCCGTATCACTGACCGCAATTTGCTCACTTCCAAAGTCAGTGTCACCTTTGAAAACGGCAATGTGTCGGTCTTTCATGTTTCCGATATCACCGTTTGTCCTCCGGAACGGCACGGCGGCAATCAGGACAAAGGCGGTAAAAACCGGCAGAATAATGACCGGAACCGTCAGCCGAATCAGAACAAAAACAACAACGGTAACGCTCAGGGAAATAAAAAGTGACTCCGGAACAGCTTGAGGAGATCGCCGCACTTGATGGCAGAGGTTTTCTGATCACTGCAGATGAAACCGCCGGGGATTTTCTGCAGCGCGTGGCAGATACCGGAAAAGTTTACGAAGAGTTTGAAGCACTTCTGGCAGAGAGCGGCAAGGTGAAGGTTTTTGACCTTTTTGAAGTATCTGCCGGATGCCGCATTGCCCCGGAACTTGCGGACGAGGCGGCGCAGATAACGGAAGATCTTTACGGGTTTTCCGTGCGGCATGTGCCCGGATTTTATCTTACAAAGCAGGTCGGATTGTTATGGGGCGGTTGCCTTATCGGTGATCCGGAGCGGAATTTTGCCGTATTCCTTCTGCGCGATGCTTTCCGCAAAAAACAGCGTTTTCTGAACTACCGCCGGGAAGAGCTGCTGGCACATGAATTGTGCCATTCCGTCAGGCATGTTCTGGATGAGCCGACGCTGGAGGAGTATTTTGCATATCAGACCTCTCCGTCTCCACTGCGGAGGTATCTGGGAAACTGTTTTATTTCCGACCGTGATGCCTGGGGATTTCTGCTGCCGGTGCTGCTGCTGCCGGCGGCTGAATTGCTGCGGGCGTTGTGGAATCCGGACTTTCCAAGCTGGATATTCTGGATTTTGGCGGTGGTTTATCCGTTATTTCTGCTCTGCCGTAACTTTCACTCCCGCAGGGTTGTTTCAAAGGCGCGCCGGGTTTTGCAGAGTGCCGGAGTAAAACGCGTGGAGGCGGTGCTTTTCCGCTGTACCAGAGATGAACTGGAAATGATCGGCACAACTCCGGCGGAAAATATCCGGCAGTGGGCAGATGAGCGTGCCGCCGGATCTCCGCGCTGGCAGGTGATCGTTAAACGGTTTTTTCAGGATGAACAACTGAAAAATATTGAGGAATTGAAAGATGAAAATTGAATCTCTGGTGAAGATCGCTTCACCGCAAACGGTATTGGATATTTATCCCGATGGTGCGGAGTGTGCCGCATTTTTCAAAGATGACCGTAAAGTTATCAGCGTCAGCAGAATAAGAACCGGAAAATTCGATGAATCTCTGGGATTGGCTGAAAAACTGCGCCGGCACATGGCAAATGACGGATTATCCGCAACTGCGGAAAGTGTCAATGTGATACCTTTCGGCTGCGAGTATCATGTGAAACGGCAGTGGAAATTTTCCGGTGATATTGCCGAATTGACCGATGATATCAGTGCTGATAACGGCGGCAGGATCAATGATCTGTTTCTGGAAAACGTGGAATTCTGCGGCAAAGCAGTCAAAGTCGCCATCCTCTTTGCCGGGGAAACGCAGATGCAGGAGTTTGTTCCTGCCGGAGTGATATATGATGGGGAAAAACTGCCGGTGCTGTTGAAAGTTACTTTCGATGACGGCAGTGCGGCGGAAGTTTACAGCGGCGATGACTTCTGGCGGCATCAGTGTGCCTCGGCGGTTGCCGGAGCTTCGGCACGGCATATCATCAGTTGCGATGATGAGGGTGTCCGCTGGGAACGGCATGTCCTGATCGTCCCCGAAGATGTCGTGGTGGAAAAACGGCCGTGGCGGTTCAAGACCATGTTTGCTGTTTCCGGCAGAAACGAGCAGATGATCTGCGGTGCGGCAATTGATTTCGCCGGTTGTTTCGCCGCTCCGGCAAAACACCGGGAGTTCAGGAATTTCATCCGTCAGCAGCAGCCGGAAAGCTGCGCAGCGTTGAATGCGTCAGGTACTTTCTTCTGCACTGACGGCAGTCACGTTGCCCGTCCCGGCAAAGAGGTGCTGCATGGTATGTTCGGTGAGCTTTTTGATGAGTATATCTGGGCGAACAGTGCGATGGCGCGCAAAGGCGGCTGTTGTGTGGTTAAAGCCGGGATCACCGGGGCGGATGATTCTGTGATCCTCAAAGCGATGTCGCAGGTGCCCGGAGAGTTGAGTTTTCCGGATATGGAGGATTTTGAGTGATGAAAGCCGCGTTCCGGCCCTGCATAGATCTGCACGGGGGCAAAGTCAAACAGATAGTCGGCGGTACGCTCAATACCGCCGTCGGTGAGGATGATTTGCGGACGAATTTCGTTTCGGAAAAAAATCCGGCTTATTTTGCGGAACTTTACAAACGCGATGGACTTTTTGGCGGACATGTCATCAAACTCGGTGCCGGTAATGATGAGGCGGCACTGGAAGCTCTGCGCGCTTATCCCGGCGGTTTGCAGTTGGGCGGCGGAGTGAATGCGGACAATGCAAAAGGTTTTCTTGATGCCGGTGCCAGTCAGGTGATAGTGACAAGTTTTGTCTTTTCCGGTGGAGAGTTTCATGAGGAGAATTTGAGAAAACTGCTTTCGGCGGTCGGCAAAGAACATATCGTGCTGGATCTCTCCTGCCGAAAGAGTGCCGACGGCAGATATATGGTGGTCACTGACCGGTGGAAAAATTTTACGACTATGGAGCTTAACGGGGAAACACTGGAACGTTTCGCCGGATGCTGCAGTGAATTTCTGGTACACGCTGTGGATGTGGAGGGCAAATGTTCCGGTATCGATGAAACGCTCTTGGGAATATTGGCAAACTCCAGTCCGCTCAAGTGCGTGTATGCCGGTGGGATCGCCTCTTATGAAGATATCGCGCTCATTGAAAACGCCGGCATGGGCAAAGTGGACTATACTATCGGTTCCGCGCTGGATATTTTCGGCGGGACTCTCAAATATGAAGAAGTAATAAAACGACAGTAAAACTGCAACAACATAAAGGAAAAGCATTATGAAAAATTTTCTCGCCTTTGACCTGGGAGCATCCAGCGGCCGTGCGATCATCGGCAGCGTGGAGAACGGCAAACTTTCCATGCAGGAAGTGCATCGTTTCCCCAATGGACCTACGGAGATCGACGGTTCATTCTACTGGGATTATCCCCGGCTTTGCAATGAGTTGAAGACCGGTTTGAAAAATGCGCTTGCCACCGGAGTGAAGCTGGACGGCATCTCTATTGACACCTGGGGCGTGGATTATGTTTTCTTTGATAAAACCACCCGCGCCATGCGCCGTCTGCCCTACAACTACCGCGATCAGCGCACCGTGGCGGCTGCAGACAAAGTCTGGCAGAAAATTTCCAAAGCCGAACTCTATGGATATACCGGTATCCAGTGCATGACACTCAATACCATTTACCAGCTCTGTGCGCACCATGAGGAGCATCCGGAAGATTTTGAAAATTCGTTTTTCCTGCCGATACCCGATGCTCTGGCGTTGTCACTTGGCGGCAACGCCACTGCGGAATATACTTTCTGCTCCACCACCAATCTGCTCGACCCGGTTTCCCGTAAATGGCACTGGGAACTCATTGATAAGCTCGGTCTGCCCCGTGACGTTTTCCCGGAAATCGTGGAAGCCGGAACTCCCTCTGGTATGCTCAGTGCCGAATTGTGCGCCGAATTGAATTGCGATCCTGTTCCGATCTTCAAATGCGGTTCTCACGATACTGCCAGCGCGGTGGCGGCGGTTCCTGCTCCGGAACAGGGCGAATGGGCGTATTTGAGTGCCGGGACATGGGCCTTGCTCGGGGCGGAAACCGATGCACCTTTCATCAATGCTGAAAGTGAAAAAGAGTCCATCACCAATGAGGGAGGTGTCGGCGGAAAGATCCGTTTTCTTACCAATATCATGGGCTCATGGCTCTTTCAGGAGCTGCGCAGAGTGTGGAACGAAGAGGGCAAAAATCTTTCATTCAACGATATGGAACAAATGGCGCGCGGCAGTGAACCTTGCAAATACTTCATCAACCCGAATTGTGCGGAGTTTGCCGCTCCAGGGGATATGCCGGGTAATATCCGGGCATTTTTGAAACGTACCGGTCAGGGGGAAGAGTTCACCGATGCCGAAGTCGTGCGTGCGGTCTACGACAGTTTGGCACTTTATTTTTCCGCCAAACTCGGTTTGCTGGAAAAACTTCTCGGTGTCCGTTATGCCTGTCTGAATGTGGTCGGCGGCGGAACCAAAGACGGATTTTTGATGGAACTTGCCTCCTGCGCACTCAACCGTCAGGTGGTCGCAGGTCCCATCGAAGCTACAGCGGCGGGCAATATTCTGGTGCAGGCGATGGCGGCAGGAGTGCTGGGTTCACTTGCTGATGTCCGCAAAGTTATCCGCAGCTCCTTTGAACTCAAAACGTTCTCACCGGCTCCGGAAATGGCGGCAAAATATGATGCTGTCCGGGAAAAGTTTGCTGCAGTTGCCGGTAAATGAAGAGGTTCTGTTGGATTACCGTGGCGGCAGTATGCTGCATGGCGGCGGCGGCAGGGGTGTATTTCTTCTGCTGTCGGCCGCAGATAACTGCTGCCCCGGAACAACGGATACTTTACAGCGGAGCCGGGGGGACTGTCAAGACCCTCGACCCGGCATTGGCAGACGATCTGGCGAGCCGGGATCTGACGGCACTGTGCTACGATACGCTGGTTCAGTACGATTATCTGGCGCGTCCGTACCGGATCGTTCCTTCCATGCTGACCGGAATGCCGGAAATTTCTGCAGACGGCAGGATTTACAGTTGCGAATTGCGCGATGATCTCTATTTTGCTGATGACGGAACTTTTTCGGATAAAGAATCGCGCAAGGTTACGGCGGAGGATGTGAAATTTTCCATTTTACGCATCGCTGATGCCCGCAATCACAGTCCGGTCTACTGGATATACCGGAACCGGATTGCCGGATTGGATAAGTTCCGCGAGGCGACCGCTTCGGCGGCAAAGGGCGATATGTCGCTCTACGATATGGATATACCCGGGATCAAAGTGGTTTCCCGAAAGAAATTTGTTTTGACTCTGGAAAATGCCGACCCGGCATTCATCTGGCTTTTGGCAATGCCCAATGCCGGTATCGTTTCCCGCCGTGCCGCATTGAATGGAAAACGCGGAACTCTCGCATCAAATCCGGCAGGCAGTGGGCCGTTTATTCTGAAAAAATGGATCCCGAATCTGCGTTTGAGTTTTGTCCGCAACCCGGAGTACCGCCGGGAGTTTTTCCCGCAGGCGGCAGCTCCGGAGGATCGTACCCGTCAACTGCCGCTGCTTGACGGGGTGGAAATATCACTCATCCGTCAGCCCATGACTCAGTGGATGCTCTTTCTGCAGGGAAAGCTGGATTACAACGCTCTGGACAAGGATAATCAGGAAACACTCGCCGGAGGCGGTATTCTGCCGCCGGTTCTGCGGGAACGGGGGATCGAACTTGAGGAACACCCGGAGTTTGAAGTCCGTTATGTCGGTTTCAACTTCCGTGACCCGCTGCTGGGTAAAAATCTGCGTTTGCGTCAGGCGTTGAAAAAGGCGTATGATATCCGCCGCCGGGTGGAACACGCTTCCGGAATGCTGATACCGGCTGCCGGGCCGGTTCCGCAGGGCGTGGCGGGATTTGTTCCGGCGGAAAAAGCAGAAACTCCCGATGAAAGCGAGGTCAGGAAACTTTTTGAAGAAGCCGGATTTCCCGACGGTATGGATCCTGTGACCGGGGAACCGCTGCAATTCACCTTCGATCAGGCCGGTTCCACGGCAAATCACCGGCAGATGGGAGAACTCGCGGCTGCTGATTGGGCAAAATACGGTGTGCAGATCTCATCCCAGCTCAATTCGCGGCCCCGTTTTTCCGATAAACTGCGCCGGGGAAAATTCCAGCTTTTCCGCTATTCGTGGATCGGGGATTACCCGGATGCCGCAAATTTTCTGCAGTTATTTTACTCCGGTAATATCGGCAGCTGCAACTATTGCGGTTTTGCCGATGCGGAATTTGACCGGCTGTACGAAAAGGCTCTGACGATGAAAGATTGTCCGGAACGCACGGAACTTTATTTGAAAATGGTTCAGATACTTGACCGGCAGTGCGTGTGGATCTACGAGGGTTTTCCGGTTTCAGGAGTGCTGCGCTACAACTGGCTGCAGAACAGTGTGCCGCACGATTTCGGTTTCACCCGCTGGAAATATCTGTCGGTGGATGTCAGAGAACGCAACGGGCGCAGAAGATCATTTGTGCCGCTTTCTTTATCGGAACTGGCTGGCGGAAAACGTGCAGGTGGACAATGAGTGCGGATAAACAGACAACCCCCTGGCATGATATGCTGTGCCGTTTCTGGTCATCGCCGGTCAGCCGTGTCGGAGCGGCGGGGATCGTATTGATTGTGTTTCCGGCGTTGTTTGCACCTTTCATCGCCAACGGCAAGCCGCTGTTTTTTATTGATGTACACGGCAGAGTATCCATGCCGTTTCTCCGCTTTTTTTTCGCTCCGGAAAGTTCCGAAAGTCTGGTGGAAATGCTCTTTAACTTTGCTTCGGTGATGCTGGTTGCCGGAGCGTTGATTTTTCTGCTGTGCCGGAGGAAAACAGTCAGGCTTGTTGCTGTAACATTTACGGCAGTGGTGATGCTTGCCGGATTCATCCTGACTCCGCAAGTGATGGATAAAACTGACTTTCGCCGTCTGGCGGAAGATTCCCGGTGTGCAGTTTTTGCTCCCATCCCATACGGGCCGGATGAGATCGTCGGCATACCGTATGCTCCTCCGGGCGGGGAACATATTCTCGGCTGCGATGATATAGGCAGAGATCTGGCATCGCGGCTGATCTACGGTGCGCGGGTATCGCTGGCGGTGGGAATACTTGCTGCGGCACTGGCGCTGGTCATCGGGGTGACGGTGGGAATGTGCGCCGGATACTTCCGGGGAGTGCTTGATCTGCTGTTGATGCGCCTGGTGGAGATAATAAGCTGTTTTCCCATGTTTTTACTGCTGCTGATACTTATGTCGATGCTGGGTGATTACAAAATAGCCCAATCAATACCGCTGGTGATCGCGGTGATCGGTTTGACCGGCTGGATCGGTCTGGCATTTTTGGTGCGCGGTGAAGTGTTGAAAGAAAGTTCTCTGCCCTATGTGCAGAGTTGTGTGATATCCGGAGTTCCGGGTTGGAGGATCATGTTCCGTCATCTGCTGCCCAATATTACCGCACCGGTATTGATAAGCTGTACATTCGGAGTGGCAGGGGCGATAATGAGTGAAAGCGGCTTGAGTTTTCTCGGTTTCGGGGTTCAGCCGCCGACGGCGAGCTGGGGTAATTTACTGCGGCAGGCATTTGACAATCCGCTGGAGTATTGGCATCTGACCTTTTTCCCGGGAGTGGTGCTGTTTATAACGGTCATGTCGTTCAATTTTACCGGTGAGGGATTGCGCCGGGCGTTTGATGTAAAAGAGATGTAGGTGGATATGGACGGATTTTACCGTATTCTGGAAAAGGCGGTGTCAGGAGAGTTTCTTGCAGTGCCGGAAATAACAGTTTTGCTCTGTCCGCCGGATGAGGCGGCGGAAAAGGCACTGTTCGATGCTGCGTATCAGCTGAAATGCAGTATTTGCGGCAAGGTGGTGAACTTGCGGGGATTGATCGAGTTTTCCAATATCTGCACCCGGGATTGTCTGTATTGCGGGATCCGCAGAAGCAATCCCAAACCGCACCGTTATACGATGAGTGTGAACGAGATCGTGGAAAGTGCCGTTCTGGCTGGTGAATTCGGTTATGGATCGGTGGTGCTGCAGAGCGGCGAGAGGAGCGATCCGGAGTTCGTTGATATGGTGGAGGAGATACTGTGCCGTATAAAGGAACTGCCGTTTGAATTGGGCATAACGCTTTCCTGCGGTGAAGAGAGTCTGGAAACGTATCAGAGATGGCGCAGAGCCGGGGCGACACGGTATTTGCTGCGCATTGAAAGTTCCGATGAGGCATTGTTCCGGAAGATCCATCCGGCAGATGCGGTTTATTCTGAACGCAAAGCTGCATTGCGCAGATTGCAGGCGGCAGATTTCCAGACCGGTTCCGGAGTGATGATCGGTCTGCCCGGTCAGAGCGTGGAACATCTCGCAGCAGATGTGGACTTTTTCCGGCAGATGGACTTGGATATGATCGGTATGGGACCGTTTCTGCCGCAGGAGGATACACCGCTGGGGCAGCAGTATCCGGATCTTCCGGGAGATGCTGAAAAGCGTTTGAAATTATCACTGCGGATGATCGCTGTGACCCGTCTGGTGCTGCGCGATGTGAATATTGCTGCGACGACGGCACTGCAGGCGATCGATCCGGCAAGGGGCAGGGAACGCGGAATACTTGCCGGAGCGAATGTAATCATGCCTAATGTGGGGAATGTTTCGAGGAGAAAAGATTATCAGCTTTACAACGGTAAGCCGTCATTGGATGAGAACAGTTCGGAGATAAGGGAGAAGTTGACTGCATCGCTGGCGGAGATCGGTGAAATGCCCCGGTTCAATGAGCCGGGGGATCCTCTGCATTACAGTAAAAGAAAACTTTTGAAAAAGATTTCAGATTGAACATCAACTTGATGCAGCAGAGGAAGAAGAGGAGATGAGAGAGTTTGATGTAGTCAAGTATTTGCGTAAAAATCCGCCGGTTCCGTTGGATCCCGGGGGATCTTTCCGTCATGCCGTGGTGATTCCGGTATACAATGAGTTGGCCGGATTTGCCGCAATGGAACACTCTTTGCGTACGGCATTGGCAAAGATTCCGGACAAGGTGGCTGTTATCGCAGTGATAAATTATCCTGCCGGAGCGGATGGAAGTGATTCCGAAAAGCTGCTGAATCTTATCCGGATCGGGGTTTTTCCGGGAGTGACTGCGATCTATCTGCCGGAGTTGAATGGCGGTGTCGGCGCGGCACGCAAGGCAGGAATGGATGCATTTATCGGTTCTCTGAATGCCGGTGACATGGAGGGAAGTGCGATATTTTCCATGGATGCCGATACGGTCGTTGATCCGGATTATTTTGTCAGAGTCCTGCCGGAAGTTCTCAAGGGAGGAGCGGTATCCATCGGATTTTCCCATCAGGCGGCGGGTGATGCACTGCATCAGGCGGCGATCGACCGCTATGAAGCGTATCTGGCAAGGTATGTCAGTAAACTGCGTGAAGCCGGTTCGCCGTATGCATTTTTCACCGTCGGTTCGGCATTTGCGGTTCGCTGTGATGCGTATTTGAAAGCCGGAGGCATGAAAGTCCGCACTGCGGGGGAGGATTTTTACTTTCTGCAGGCGGTTGCCAAAAGTACACAGGTACGGAGTCTGCCGGATAAACTGGTGCATCCGTCGCCGCGGGTATCAATGCGGGTCCCTTTCGGGACGGGGCAGGCGGTGGCGCAGCTGCTGCGGGGAGAAGAACTTAACGAAATACCGGATATCGCATTCGGGGTGCTCAAGATGGTTTTGAACCGGGTTACAGCGGAAAATCTGGAAGATCCGGAAAAGTTTCTGCGGCAGCTTCCGGCGGCGGCAGCGGTATTTTTTATGAAAGAGAATTTTGCGGATGTCTGGAGAAGGATTCAGCAGAATCTTCCGGCGAAAGATGATGCGGCAGTCACTGCATTCCATGAATGGTTCGACGGGTTGAAAACGCTGCGTTTTCTGCATTTTGTCAGTTGAATATTGTACAGGGGCATCGAAGCCGCCACAGGAGAAAAGGCACATTTAAACGGTATTTTTCAAAAAATGTGCCACATTTATGTAAAAAAATGATAAAATTGAGTTGACAAAAATATTTTTATGCGGTATTTTAACAGTTGACTGATTGTAATCAATTCAGAAAAGTTACGGTTATACGGAGAGAGTATTATGAAAAACGATTTTTCCCAGTACGTTGACAAGGATTCGGTGATGACCCTTGTGGGGAAAACCAAATTGGAGGTCATGGATCAGCTGATCTCCAGAGCAGCGGATCTGACCAAGCTCAGCCGCGATGTTATTTTCCGCCTCGCGTGGAAGCGTGAACAGATGATGACCACCGGAGTCGGCGGTATGCTGGCTCTGCCCCACATCCGGGTGAATGATATCCTTCATCCTTATGTTATCGTTGGTGTTTGTGAAAATCCGATCAGCGATTATCAGGGATTGGATGACCAGCCGGTGCGGGTGATCGTATTTACTATTGCTCCGGATGAAAATCAGGAAGCGTATCTGCAGCTGCTTTCCAGTATTTCCCGCAGACTGCGTAATCCCAAACTCATTGAACAGATCATTGGCACAGTCGGTAATACGGTCGAGTTGCTCAAGGTCATTCAGCAGGACGCCGATCCCCAATGAGTACGCCGGAAAACAATGCCGCTTCCAGGGCGAAACTTGACTTCAACTGCCTGACTGATGATTGCGGTGGTGTTGTCAGTTTTGATATGGCAAGCGTTGCTGATCCGGAATTTCAGGCGGTCTGTCCGGTTTGTCACCGGGCGTACATGCTTGACGGAGTGCTGCGGGATAAATTGCTCCGGATGATGAAGCTGATTTCAGCCATCCGGGAGTGTGAAGATATTCTCGGTGACAGTGTGGTTTCGGTCAATGTTGCCGGCGGTGAGGTGCGGGTACCTTACGCGCTGCTGCTGACCAGGTTGAATACATTGATCACATTGGAGATCGCCGGTCAGAAAATGGATTTTCATCTGTGGGTTGAACCTTCCAATCCGCAGGTGTTCCGTTGACCGGGGAAGTTTTCAGGATCTGCAGTTTTCAGAAGATAGAAGACTTTTTTCCGGAGGGTACCGGGAATATCAGCAGCGGCATTCAGGGCGAAAGACGGTGTAAAACACCCTTTCGCCCTTTGGCGCACTTATAAAACGCAAGTTTTTACAGCAGTTTTATGCTGGTCGCCGTGAGGCGAAAAACCGCCGGAGGCAAAAGTGCCGTCAGGCACAAAAACCGCCGGCAGGCGGCAGTATCGCGCCGGGTCGTACCCGGACGCGGTCCATCCGTCTTCGCCAAGGCTTCGCCGGGACAAGGCGGCGGAACGCTGGTCGCCGTGAGGCGAAACAACCGCCGGAGGCAAAAATGCCGTAAGGCATAAAAAAGCCGCCGGCAGGCGGCAGTATCGCGCCGGGTCGTACCCGGACGCGGTCCATCCGTCTTCGCCAAGGCTTCGCCGGGACAAGGCGGCGGAACGCTGGTCGCCGAAGGCGAAAAACCGCCGGAGGCGAAAAACCGCCGGAGGCAAAAATGCCGTAAGGCACAAAAAATCGCCGCAAGGCGGTAAAATCGCACCGGGTCGAACCCGGACGCGATCAATCCGTCCTCGCCAAGGCTTCGCCGGGATAAGGCGGCGGAACGCTGGTCGCCGCAAGGCAAAAGTGCCGCAAGTCGGCAGAGGAGCGGAAAAGCGGCAGCAGGACAGGCAGTCAGGGGTGGGTGTCTGTTTTGAGCGGGAACTGTTGTTTTTGTGTATATGTATGCTCCCGGTTGTTCCGGGATGGAATAAAATTCAAAATGAAGGAAGATTTTATCCTATGATCAACGCGATAATCAGAGCCCTGTTCGGGACGAAAAGTCAGCGGGACGTGAAGAGGATGCGTCCGCTTGTCGCCCGGATAAACGCGCTTGAAGTTGAATATCAAAAACTCAGTGATGAAGAACTGCAGGCGAAAACTCCGGAATTCAAAAAACGTCTTGCCGACGGCGAAACCCTTGATGATATCATGTGCGAGGCTTTTGCCGTGGTCAAGAACGCCTGCCGCAGAATGACTGAACGCAAAGCGGTCAAAGAGGTTTGCGGTCAGGAGCAGGTTTGGAACATGATCCCCTTTGATGTGCAGATCATGGGTGGTATTGCTTTGCACCGCGGGGCGATCGCGGAAATGGCGACCGGAGAGGGTAAAACTCTTGTGGCGACCATGCCGCTCTATCTCAACGCGCTTTCCGGTAAAAACTGTCAGCTGGTCACGGTCAATGATTACCTTGCCCGCCGCGACTCCGAGTGGATGGGGTTGATTTATGAATTTCTCGGTCTGACCGTCGGTTGTCTGCAGAACATGCAGCCGCCCAGTGTCCGCAAAGAGCAGTATGCCTGCGATATCACTTACGGAACCAACAGTGAGTTCGGTTTTGACTATTTGCGTGACATGGGTATGGCAACGGAAGCGGATCAGATCGTTCAGCGGGATCACTTCTATGCGATCGTGGACGAAATCGACAGTATCCTCATCGACGAAGCGCGTACTCCTCTGATTATTTCCGGTCCGGTGCCGATGGCGACCAACCAGTACGCTGAACTCAAACCACCGGTGGCATCGCTTTATTCCAAGCAGAATATGCTCTGTTCCCGTCTGGTGCGCGAGGCGCGTGATATTTTGGCCCGGGAGTCGATCACAGAGAGTGAACGCGAAGAAGCGTGTCTGAAACTTCTGCAGGTCAAGTTCGGTATGCCGACGCATCGCCAGCTGCTTCATGCTCTGGAGGATGGAGAGATCTTGCGTGAGGTCGAAAGATTGGATTCGAAAGTCCACAGCGACAACAATCGCGGTATGCTGCAGGAGGTTCAGTCGGTTCTCTTTTTCACTATTGATGAGAAGACCCACGAAGCTGATTTGACCGAATTGGGCCGCAATACGTTGAGTCCGGACAGTCCCGAAGACTTCATCGTGCCGGATCTGCTCGGTGAACTTCACCGTATTGAGACCGATGAAAACCTTTCTGCTGAAGAGAAAGTTACCGTTAAAAATGAGTTTCAGGAGCAGTTTTCCGCCAAAAGCGAGCGTTTGCACAACCTTTCACAGCTGCTTAAAGCATATTGTCTGTTCGAGAAGGATGTGAATTACGTGGTCATGGATCGCAAGGTGATGATCGTTGATGAACATACCGGGCGTTTGATGCCCGGACGCCGTTTTTCCGACGGACTGCATCAGGCATTGGAGGCAAAGGAGGATGTTCCCATCGAGCAGGAGACCCAGACGATGGCGACCATCACGATCCAGAACTACTTCCGTATGTACAAGAAGCTTGCCGGTATGACCGGTACGGCGGAAACCGAGGCATCGGAGTTCCATCAGATCTACAAACTGGATGTCACTGTCATTCCAACCAACCGGCCCTGCATCCGTAAGGATGAGAATGACTCCATTTTCAAAACGAAACGGGAGAAATTCAATGCCATACTCGCAGATGTCGCTGAACGTCACGCTCAGGGACAGCCGGTGCTGCTGGGTACGATTTCAGTTGACGACTCCGAGAAACTTTCCCGTATGCTCAAAATCCGCAATATTCCGCACAACGTGCTGAATGCTAAAAATCACCAGCACGAAGCAGAGATCGTTGCCCGTGCCGGTCAAATCGGTGCAGTGACCGTTGCCACCAATATGGCCGGGCGCGGTACTGATATCAAACTTGGCGAAGGAGTTCCGGAAAGGGGCGGTCTGCATGTCATCGGCAGTTCCCGTCACGACTCCCGGCGTATCGACCGCCAGCTGCGCGGCCGTTGTTCACGTCAGGGAGATCCGGGCAGTTCCAAATTCTACGTATCGCTGGAAGATGAC
Organism: Lentisphaerota bacterium; assembly: GCA_015061525.1. Lineage (GTDB taxonomy): Bacteria > Verrucomicrobiota > Lentisphaeria > Victivallales > Victivallaceae > UBA1784. The sequence continues at coordinate 50,556 of SUWK01000005.1, read as the reverse complement.
CTGATGCGGCTTTTCGGCGGCGACCGGATCGTCAAGATCTTTGACCGTTTCGGTTTGCGTGAGGGTGATGAACTTCAGCATCCGTGGTTGGATAAATCCATTGAAACCGCCCAGAAACGGGTGGAACAGCAGCATTTTGCCATCCGTAAACGGACGCTGGATTTTGACGATGTGATGAATAAACAGCGTGAGATCGTCTACGCGCTGCGCCGGGATGCTCTGTTGTCGGATAATCCGCACGATGTGCTTTTCGGTGTTATTGATCAGGTGGTTGAGAAACTGGTGGAAAAAACGGCGTTTTCCGGAGAGGGCAAGGGCGAAAACAAGTTCCGTCCGGACAAAATGGCTGCGGAGTTGAATGCGGTTTTCCCGCTGGAGTTCACCCCGGAATTTTTCACTGACGGCATCCGCGATGGAAAAGTTACCGATATCAAAGCTTTGAATCTGCAGATCATCGACCGCATTGAAAACGCTTATATCGACCGTAATGCCGCGCTGGATGACGAACAGCGCGATTATTTGCAGCGGCATACGGTGCTTGAGGCGATCGACCGGTTGTGGCAGGAACATCTGTACTCCATGGATCAGCTGCGTTCAAGCATGTCACTGCGGGTCTACGCCCAGAAAGATCCGCTGGTAGAGTATAAAAACGAGGCATTCGGGATTTTCAAAAGCATGATGGATCAGGTGTATGCGGATGTGGCGAAGAACCTTTTCCGCATGACCATCACCCGGATAGAATCTCTGGAGGAATTGCTGGCCTCCATGCCGCAGGAGCTGCGTCATCAGACGATGGAGCAATTCGGCATGCCGGTTCCGGAAGCGGAGGAGAGTGAACCGCCGCAGGAGGTGCAGATAACGTTTCACCGGGAAACCCCGAAAGTCGGCAGAAATGATCTCTGTCCCTGCGGCAGTGGTAAAAAATATAAAAAATGCTGCGGAAAAGAGCAGTAATATTCAGATTTGGAGAAAGAAATTATGGCACACATTGAGCCGTTGCCGAGAGCGTATGAATCGGCAGATGTTGAGAAAAAATGGTTCCCTGAGTGGGAGAAGGCAAATTGTTTCCACGGTGATCCGAAATCGGGCAAGCCGGGATATTCCATCGTTATCCCCCCGCCTAATGTTACGGGTATTCTGACTCTGGGGCATGTACTTAACAACACCCTGCAGGATATTCTCTGCCGCCGTGCCCGGATGAAGGGTTTCGAGGTGTGCTGGTTTCCCGGCACTGACCACGCCGGTATCGCCACGGAGGCGCGGGTGGTCAAATATCTCAAAGAGACCGAAAATGTTACCCGTGATGAACTGGGCCGTGAAGAATTTATCAAACGTGTCTGGCAGTGGAAAGAGGAGTTTGGCGGCAAGATCATCAGACAGTTGCGGACACTTGGTTGTTCATGTGACTGGGAGCGTGAACGGTTCACGATGGATGAGGGACTTTCAGCAGCCGTGCGCAAAGTCTTTATCCAACTCTACGAAAAAGGATATATTTACCGTGGTCAGCGGATGATCAACTGGTGTCCGGCGGCGAAAAGTGCGCTCTCTGACGAAGAGGTGATTTACAAGGATGTTCCCGGCAAGTTCTATTACTTCCGTTATCCGTTGGCTGACGGTTCGGGATTCCTGACCGTGGCGACCACGCGTCCGGAAACGATGTTCGGTGATACTGCTGTGGCAGTCCATCCGGAAGATCCGCGTTTCAAAGATCTGATCGGCAAAATGGTCAAACTTCCCCTGACCGACAGAGAGATCCCGATCGTCGGCGATCAGCACGCTGATCCGACCAAAGGAACCGGTTGTGTGAAGATCACTCCGGGACATGACCCCAACGACTTTGAGGTTGGCAAACGGTGCAATCTGGAAGTTATCAATATCATGAATCCGGATGGTTCACTCAACGATCTCTGTCCGGCGGAGTTTGCCGGTATGGATCGTTTCGCCGCGCGTGATCTTTGCGTGAAACGTATGGAAGAAGCAGGCCTGCTGGAGAAGATCGAAGATATCACCCACGCAGTCGGATTCTCCGAGCGCGGCAACGTGCCGATCGAAACGCTGGTCAGTGCCCAGTGGTTCTGCAAGATGGGCGAACTTGCCAAGCCGGCTATCGAAGCGGTGAAAAGCGGCAAGATCAAGTTCCACCCGGAACGGTGGACAAAAACCTACTTCCACTGGATGGAAAATATTCAGGACTGGTGTATTTCCCGTCAGCTGTGGTGGGGACACCGGATCCCGGCATGGTATAATGAAAAAGGCGAAGTTTATGTCGGAGAGGAGGCTCCTGCCGGGGATAACTGGCGTCAGGAAGAGGATGTGCTGGATACCTGGTTCAGCAGCTGGCTGTGGCCGTTCTCCATCATGGGCTGGCCGAATGACGGTAAAGATGAAATGGCCAAGTTTTATCCGACCAATGATTTGGTGACCGGTCCTGATATCATCTTCTTCTGGGTTGCGCGTATGATCATGGCAGGTTGTGAATTTACCGGCAAGATACCGTTCAACAACGTTTATTTCACCAGTATCATCCGTGACGATTTGGGCAGAAAACTTTCCAAGAGTCTGGGGAACTCCCCTGATCCGCTGGATGTGATCAAAGAGTACGGTGCCGATGCGCTGCGTTTCTCCATTGCGTACATTGCCCCTATCGGCATGGATATCAAATACAGCAATGAAAAGTGCGAGATCGGCAGAAACTTCGCCAATAAACTGTGGAACGCCTGCCGTTTCCGTCAGATGCAGGGGGATTGTTCCGCGAACTGCCGTGAACTGCCGGCCGGTGCGCTTTCCAGTGATGAGAACTGGATGCTTGCCAAACTGGATGCGGCAACGGAAACGATCGAAAACGAGTTGGAGAACTTCCGTTTCCATGCGGCTGCCCACGCGCTGTACGATCTGGTGTGGAGCGATTTCTGCGACTGGTTTGTGGAAGCGGAAAAAGTTCCGATGCGTGCCGGTGGTGCAGAAAAGGAACGGGCACTGGCAGTGCTGGATTACGCATTGTTCCGGATTTTGAAACTTCTGCATCCTTTCATGCCGTTCATCACCGAAGAGCTGGCGCATCGTATGGGTTTTGTTGAAGAAGGCAAGTTCCTTATGTACGAGGATTTCCCGACCTGCGGCAGCGGCAGAAGCGATGTTGCTCTGGCGGTGAATACCGATGCCAAGTTTGAATTGATCCGTGCAGGGCGTTTCCTGCGCAGCAGTTACAATCTGCCCGACGGCAAGAAGCTCAATTTCCATGTCAAAGCTGCCAATGCGGAAATGGAAACTTTCCTCAAAGCAGAGATATCCTCGCTGAAGAGTCTGCTCAATGCCAATGAGATAGAGATCACCTGCGAGGCGTTTGATGCTGCGGTTCGTGGTGCAGCTGCCAGTCAAACGGTGGTTTGCGGAGTTATCAGTCTGCCGCTGGCGGACTTGATCGACATTGACGCCGAGGTCGCGCGGTTGAAAAAGCAGCTTGCCGATCTGGAAAAATGGATCAATGGAACCAAAGGCCGTCTGGCGAATGAGAAGTTTGTTTCATCCGCTCCGGCGCAGGTGGTTGCTGATACCAGAAGCAAACTGGCGGAATTGGAGCAGAAAGCTGCTGAAACGCAGAAGCTGCTGGCAGTTCTCGGTAAATAAGTCATGCAGTTGAAAAAACGCCGCATTTGAGGGCAACTTTACCCGGGGAGTGCGGCGGAGTTCTTGCATTATCAATTATTTGGTGATATATTATACGCTGAATGAAAAAATAGAATTTTGCCGCTGCAGTTTTGTCAAAGCTGCTTTCTGATCCATGAAAAGGAGCCAATGGCGGCAGTTTGGATGCGGCAGAATATAAACATCTGTGCTGGAATTATTTTGGGGAATTCTTTATGTCTGAATATATGTTTCACGGTCTTGACAGTTACGATACACCGGCAAATCATCCGGTGGCGGCCGGATTCAAATTGATGTTCAAGAGCCGGTGGTATTTTTATTTCCGCAATTTCGGTACATTCATCCGCAGCGGCAGATGCGCCGCCAAAGGTCAGCTGGATAAGGATAATCAGATCCATTATTCCAATGAAAATATCCGCCTGATCGAAGATTGCGGTGCGAAACTTCATTTGCGCGGCTTGAATCATTTGCGTGATCTCAACGGCAGACCGGTCGTTATCATCGGCAACCACATGAGTCTGCTGGAGACAGCATCGCTGCATGCGATCATCCGGGAGTATGTGGATTTTTCTTTTGTTGTCAAAGAGTCACTGCTTCATACTGCGTATATCAAAGATATCCTCAACTCCATGAAAGCCATAGGAGTTTCCCGAACCAATCCGCGTGAGGATCTGAAGACGGTTCTGACCCGGGGCAAAGAGGTATTGCTTGCCGGCAGATCAATGATCGTTTTCCCGCAGTCGACGCGTACGCGTACTTTTGACCGTGAACAATTCAACTCCATCGGGGTGAAACTGGCGAAGTCTGCCGGTGTCGCCGTACTGCCGATGGCATTGAAGACCGATATATTGGAAAGCGGCAAAATTATTCGTGACCTCGGGCCGCTTTATCCGGATCGGGATGTGTGGTTTGAATTCGGTGCCCCGATGGAGATCGAGGGTAACGGTCAGGCGCAGCAGCATGCGGTAGAGGAGTTTATCGCCGGTGCGTTTGAGCGTTGGGCAAAAGAGGAGAAGTAATGCTATGAAGCCGGGTTCTGCATTGAAAAAAATCCTGCTGGCGGTAATCTGCTGCAGCGCAGCTTTTGTGTGTAAAGTTTCTGCCACGGAAGAGTTGCGCAAACTGACGCCGGATGATTTCAAGCAGTTGTATGCGGATTCCTGGCGGGTCGTCGGCAAAAATATCATCATTGACGGCAACGCGTATCTGCCGGTCGGGTCATTGGAAATCTATGCCGACCGGATCGTGGTCAATATGGAAAGCCGGGATTTTGAAGCAATCGGCAATGTTCAGATATTCCGTTGGGCAGACGGTACGGCGCAGGTATCGCTGAAAAAACTTGCCGATCTGGAACACCGCCGTAATATTCTGGTGCGGGAAGTCAACCGTTCATCGACACTTTTCGGGGAAGAATCCTATACGGTCTCTTTTGCCCGGCAGACGGATCAGGTGCTGGCGGATAAAGTTACCGGCAACCTCGGCAGCAGTTATTTTGAAATGATCAATCCGCGTATTGCCTATACAACATTCATCTGCCGGGCGGAGTCAGGAGTCCGTACCTCAGACGGAGTAATCACGTTGAAAGATGCTGAAGTAAGTGCATGTGATTACCTTAAATCAGATAATGCCCATTACTCTATTGCCGCTTCCGAAATCAGGATAACTCCGCACGAAGCAAAGTTCCACGATATCAAACACATGGATCTGGACAAGGGTGACAGTTCAATACTGCTGGTCAACGGCGTGGTGAAAATTTACGGTGTGCCGTTGTTGTGGCTGCCGGTATTCTACAAACCCAAGGATGAGAACCCGGGGATCGCAGCGTTCACCTATGGAAAAAGTTCATCCTGGGGATATTTTATCAAACTGCGGAAAAAATTTGTCTTTTCCGAAGCACCGTATTTTTCAGTCAATCTGCTTGCAGACTGGTATGAACAGCGCGGTTTCGGTTACGGTATTGAGGGTAAGATCGCGGCACCGGACAGCCGGACGGATTTTCTGGCTTACTCCATTTACGACCGTGACCGTTATGGAACGGAGGATTACCGGGATTACCGTTTGAGTGTGCCGCGCGGCAGATACAATTTCCGGATCAGTAATGTGACGCATATCACGCCGCAACTGGATTTCCGTGGAGTGTTGGATTCCCAGAGTGACGCATATTTCAAACACGACTTTTTCCGGGGAATGTATGATCGTGATCCGCAGCCGGCGACATTTGCCGCGCTTGAACAGCAGTTTGACCGGTTCAGTTTATCGGCATATGCCAGATTCCGGATCAATGATTTTTACACGACAGTTGAAAAGATGCCGGAACTGCGAATGGATATTCCCCGGCAGGAGATATTCAATACCGGTATTTACTATCAGGGGGACATCAACGCCGCGTATATGCGTATGGCGTGGATCGACTTCAACGGCTGGCATCCCCAGCGGTATACCCGGCTGAAAGATTACAGCGCGTTCCGTTTTGATACGACCCATTTCCTGTACTATCCGATATCGAACAAATATTTCTCACTGGTTCCGCGCGCCGGATTCAAGCTTACGTCGTATTCCAAAACCAGCAAAACCAAAGTGCGCGATACGGAACTTAAAAAGATGTTTGCCGCGGCTGAACCGCAGAGTACCGGTAAATACCGTTTCACCACTTACGATTCCAAAGGCGGTTCCAAAGTGCGTCTGGCGGCAGAACTGGGTTTTGAATTATCCACCAAGATCCACAATACATGGCAGGATGTCCGCAGCGGATTTTTCCAGTTGGACGGTTTGCGCCACATCATGCAGCCGTATGTTAATTACACCTTTATCCCCAAACCGACACTTGACCGCAAGCGGATATATTTCTTTGATGATATTGACCGGATAACGAAGCAGAATTTCTTCCGTTTCGGTATGATCAACCGGCTGCAGACCCGCAGCGGCAGCAGCGTGCGGGATCTCTTCTACATGGAAAACTATTGGGATATCCATCTGGAGAAGGTCGATGGAAAAAGTGCGTTCGGCAATATCGGAACATTGATGCGCTGGCAGATTTTCAAAGGACTGTCATTCAATACGGAATTTCTGATTGATGTCAGCGGTGACGGCGAGGTGAAGGACACTATGCGTCACGGACGCAATGTCGGCAAGACCGGTCTGGCTCTGGACTGGTTGAACTTCTGGGATATCAATTTCACCTGGACACCGGCGAAAAACTGGAAGTTTGCCATCGGTTACAATTATGCCAGACCCTACGATCTGCGCAGCAGTTATTCCATGGGGTCAACTCTGACCCAGATCAATTCAGCCAGTTATTTTGAGCAGTACAAAACTGATACTGAAGAGGGATTCTACCTGCGCGGCAGTATGCCGCTGACTCCCGATCACCGGACGTTTGGAACATTCAGTGTCACTTACGATGTGCCGGAAGGTTCGCTGGATGAGGTGGAGTTTACGCTTTTGCGGCAGTTCCACTGCTGGCAGCTGCTGTTGACTGCCGGATTTGACCGGGAGTATGATGAAGGTCACTGGGATTGGGAGATCGAGTATTCCATTACAGCCAATTTGACCGGACTCAACGGAGCGATGAATAATGTTCAGAATTCGGTGCTGCGTCAGGCGACCGCGTTCGGAAACTGATTTGAATTTTCAATGGAGTGATAAAACAATGTTTATTGTGACCGGTGGAGCCGGGTTGATCGGCAGTTCAATGATTTGGCAGTTAAACCGTGCCGGAATTACTGACATCATGGTGGTTGACCATTTGGGAAATACCACGGATAAATGGAAGAATCTTGCTCCGCTCAAATTTGATGATTATCTGGAGCGGGAGGATTTCCGCGAAAAACTGCGCAGCGGTTTTTTTAAGGGCGCGGTCATTGACGGCGTGATCCATATGGGGGCATGCTCATCGACGACTGAACGCGATGCTTCATATTTGATCGATAATAACTTCCGTTATACAGCCGAGCTTGCTGAGTTCTGTGTGGAGCGCAATATCCGCATGGTTTATGCCTCCAGCTGTGCCACTTACGGTGACGGTTCACAGGGGTATGATGATAATGAGGAGACCATTGAAAATCTCCGTCCGCTGAATATGTACGGTTACAGCAAACAGCTTTTTGACCTCTGGGCGAAACGCCGGGGGTATCTCAAATATCTGGTCGGCTGCAAGTTTTCCAATATCTACGGACCTAATGAGAGACACAAGGCGAACATGCGCAGTGTGGTGCTGAGGAGCTGGGAACAGATTACGGAATCGGGCAAAATGCAGCTTTTCCGCTCTTATAAACCGGAGTATGCCGACGGTGAGCAGCTGCGGGATTTTCTCTATGTCAAAGATGCGGTGAAAATGGTGGAGTTTCTTTTCAATACTTCCAAGGCCGCAGGGTTGTATAATATCGGCAGCGGGTTGGCAGAGAGTTGGAACCATCTGGTGAAAGCGGCGTTCGCCGCGCTGAACAAACCGGTCAATATCGAGTATATTGAAATGCCGGAATCTTTGCGTGACCGTTATCAGTATTATACTTGTGCCAGGATTGACAAGCTCCGGGCATTGGGGTACAGTGAAAACTCCATGACACTGGATGAGGCGGTGGCTGATTATCTGTGCAACTATCTTGAAACCGGATTGTACCTCGGTGATGAATAAAGTCCATCCGCCAAGATTCTCCGGAATGCAGGAGAAGGTTCTGCTCTACGCTTCAGGAGCAGTGGAGCGGATCGACGCGGGAGTGTGTACACTGGATGAGGTGTTGGATCATGCTCCGGAAGATTGCCGCCGCGCTCTGGAACATTTGCTTACTTGTATTTACCGTTACCGCAAAGCGATCCGCGGCGCATGGCGGAAATTCTGCCGCAAAGAGCCGTCTGCCGGAGTTGCTGCGCTGTTGGATACCGCATTGACGCAATGCCGTTTTCAGGATGGGGTCGAGGTGTATTCCACGGTGAATGTGGCGGTGACACTGGCACGGCACGAACATGCGGATAAATTTGTCAATGCGGTTTTACGTGCTGCGCTGCGCGAAGAATTTGTTGTGCCGCAAAAGGCGCAGGAAATTCTGCCGGACGGGATTTTGGAACGGTGGCAGCGGGAGTTTCCTGAAGAAACGGTGGAGGAGTTTGCCGGATTGTTTGCCGGACACCCGGAGTTTACTTTTCGCTTGTGCCGGGATGTCAAAGCTCCGTCTGGAAGCCGGATGATCCGGGCGTATGAGCCGTTCCGTTTTGCTGCCGGCAATCCGGCGGTAATATTGAAATCAGGTGAGTTCGCCCGCGGGGAATATTATATTCAGGATCCGGCGGCATCAATGGCGGTATCGTTGGCAAAAGATGTACTTATCCATACGCGCAAATTGCTGGATATCTGCTGTGCGCCCGGAGGGAAAACTCTGATGGCAGCGGAATTGCTGCCGCCGGGGGCAGAGATCACCGCAGCGGATATTTCCCGCAGCCGTCAGAAACTTACCCGGGAGAATTTTGAAAAACGCAAAGTGCAGGCGCAGATAATCACGGCGGAACCGGCTGATTTGACCGGAAGTTTTGATTTTGTGATTGCGGATATGCCGTGTTCCAACAGCGGAGTTTTCCGCAGGCGTCCGGATGCGTTGTGGCGTTTTTCAGAGAAATCCCTTGCCGATGTGATGAAATTGCAGCAGGAAATTTTGCGCCATGCCGCGCGTCTTACCGCTCCCGGAGGATATTTGCTGATTTCGACATGTTCCATTGAAAAAGATGAGAATAACGCGCTGACAGAATTGCCCGGATTTATCCGGATATCCGGAGCAGAATCTCTGCCGTCTGCGGAAAAAGACGGCGCATTTGCGGCACTTATGCAAAAACTTCCGCTCTGATTGTGGCATTTATACATAAAGTGTGCTATATTATAGATGATTGTATAATAATCTACCCTGTAAAGTATATAAAAGGTGTCAATTATGTCTGAAAACACAGCCAATCCTGCCGCTCAGATGGATATGTTTGAGCAGCGTGCCGCCAAGATCCGGGAGTATCAGGAAGCCGGAGTCAATCCTTTCGGTGGAGCATTCCCCGGTGTTGAACTTATTGAAGTTGTACGGACCAAAGAACTTCCTCCCGAGGGCAGTGAACTTCCCGGTCCTGCCGCAGTGGTTGCCGGACGGATGACTGCCAAACGCGGTATGGGTAAATCGATTTTTGCCGACTTGCGTGACAGCACCGGCCGACTGCAGCTTTTTGCCGGTAAGAGCGACATGCCTGAAGAGATGTTCGCACTCTGCCGCAAACTGGATATCGGTGATATCATCGGCGTGAAAGGTACGCTTTTTACCACTAAGACCGGTGAATTGACTCTGCGTGTCAAAGAGGTTCAGCTGCTTTCCAAATCCATGCGTCCGCTGCCGGAAAAATTCCACGGTCTGGTCGATGTGGAGCAGCGTTACCGTCAGCGGTATCTGGATCTGATCGCCAATCCGGAGGTCAAAGATGTTTTCCGCAAACGTTCAGCGATTATCCGCGAAGTTCGTAACTTTCTTGCCGACCGCGGCTTTATGGAAGTGGAAACTCCGATGCTTCAGCCGCTTGCCGGTGGAGCTTCAGCGACTCCGTTTGAAACCTTTTACGGCGCATTGAACAGTACTGTTTATATGCGTATAGCTCCGGAACTTTACCTCAAACGTCTGCTGGTCGGCGGTTTTGAGCGGGTTTTTGAATTGAACCGTTCTTTCCGTAACGAGGGTCTTGACCGCCGTCACAATCCGGAATTCACCATGTTGGAAATTTATCAGGCGTACAGCGACTGCAAAGGTATGATGGAGCTTATCGAAAGTATGATCTCCACTGTAGCGATGAAAGTTTGCGGCACGCTGAAAATCGACCATGGCAACGGCAAGGTAATTGACTTCACCCCGCCGTTCCGCCGTGCGACCTACCATGAGTTGTGTAAGGAAAAGGGCGGCGATGACTGGTTCGACATCACTCCTGCAGAACGCGTGGAGCGCGGTCAGAAACTGGGGCTGGATGTGAATGCATCCATGAGTGATTTGGAAGTGACCAATGAACTTTATGAAAAGCTTGTCGAACCCAACAATATCCAGCCGACGTTTGTCACCCGTCTGCCTGCGGAACTGCTGCCGCTTGCCAATCCCTGTGCGGATGATCCGTCACTGGTGGATGTTTTTGAGCTGGGTGTCAACGGTATGGAACTTGCTCCGGCGTACAGCGAATTGAATAACCCCATTATTCAGCGTCAGCGGTTCATGGATCAGTTTGAAGCCACGAAAGAAGAGGGTGACGAACTGGAAAATAAAGTTGATGAAGACTTCCTCACCGCGCTGGAATATGGTATGCCTCCGGCCGGTGGAATGGGGGTTGGGATCGACCGCCTCGTGATGGCGTTGACCGGAGCGGAATCCATCCGCGACGTGATCCTCTTCCCCCAGATGAAGCGATTGAAGTGATTTATGCCGGGGTGGCAAGTGAAAAACGTGACTATCCTCGGTGCCGGAGTTTCCGGTAAAGCAGCGGCGAAACTGTGTGCCGCAAATAATATCAACTGCACTGTCGTCAGCGATGGCGGCGGTGCAGTTTTGCCTGACGGGGAGTTGATCGTAGTTTCTCCGGGAGTGCATCCGGCAAAGTCGGCGTTGTATCAGGCGGCATTGGCATCGGGCAGGGAGATCGTCAGTGAAATGGAGTTCGGCTGCCGTTTCTGGCATAAACCGCTGCTGGCTGTCACCGGGACCAACGGTAAAACCACCACCACTGAATTGACGGCGTTTCTGCTTCAGCAGTGCGGAGTAAAAGCCGAATGCTGCGGTAATATCGGCAGGCCGCTTTCCGATCTGGCTGCGGAAGCTGGTGTTTGTGAAGTTGCGGTGATCGAGGTCAGTTCGTTTCAGTTGGAAAAAGTGCGTGATTTTGCGCCGTTTGCCGGGGTTATTCTCAATTTTCAAAGCGATCATATTGACCGTTATCCCGGTGGATTTGCGGAATATTGTGCCACAAAAGAACGGATGTTTGAGCATATTCAGCCGGAAAACCGGATCTATGGTTTGAGTTTTGCCGGGAAAAAAAGGCGTGTGACACTGGCAGGACGGATGCTGCTGGTTGATGGAAAAGATTTTTTTGATCTTGACCGGGGTGATTTGCCCGGAGCGCACAATGCGGAAAATGCTGCGGCAGCGGTGGAACTGTGTTTGAGATTTTTGCCGGAAAAGTGCGTGTGGAGCGGAGAGTTCCGTGCGGCATTGGAAAAGTTCCGCCGGGGCAGACACCGTGTGGAGGTGATCGGTGTGCGTAATGGTGTTACGTATGTGGATGATTCCAAAGGAACCAATCCGGCGGCGGTGCTGGCGGCGATAGATTCACTGCCCGGTAAATTGGTAATACTGCTTGGCGGTTTGGGTAAAGGGATGGATTTTTCCCCATTGGCAACGCGGGCGGAACGTTTCCGGGCGGCAGTATTGTATGGTGCTGACCGGGCGGAGATCGCAAAAGTGCTTGCAGGGAAATGCCGCTGCGTTGATTGCGGCAGTGATTTCGCGGTGGTGATGAAAACTGCAAAAGAGCTTGCGCATCCGGGGGATACGGTTCTGCTTTCTCCGGCATGTGCGAGTATGGATATGTTTAAAAATTACGCTGAACGCGGTGATACATTTGCTCTTCTTTTCAGACAAAATGAAAAATGCTGATCGCTGCCGCTGCCCTCATGCAGTTGGAGCGGCGCACCGGAGAACGAAAAAAATACCGGTCGACTCTTGAAAAAAACGGTATCAGCGGTTATTTTATGCAGTGTGCGTACGATTTATATAAATAAGGTGTAAACACCGGGAGTTTTTGTATGGGCGGTTTTTTTGGAGTGGTTTCCAGCGGAGATTGCGTCAGTGATCTTTATTTCGGTATTGACTATCATTCACATCTGGGGACGCGGCGCGGCGGTATAGCGGTGGCGCGCAAGGATGGCGGTATCGACCGCCGGATCCATGACATCAGCAACTCCCAATTCCGTTCAAAATTTGACGATGAGATAGGCAGTTTTTCCGGCAGTTGCGGTATCGGGGTCATCAGTGATACTGAAGATCAGCCGTTGATCATCACCAGTCAGCTGGGGACATTTGCCATTACGACTGTGGCGAAGATCAACAACATTGACGAGATCATTGAGCAAGGGTTTTCCTCCGGTTGTTCCCATCTTTCCGAATCCGGGGACGGCGAACCCAATCCGACCGAGGTGGTTGCCATGCTTATCAGCCGCGGGAATACGGTATCTGCCGGTATTGAGTATGCCCAGCGGGTCATTGACGGATCATGTTCCATGCTGATTTTGCGCAAAGACCGTATTTACGCTGCGCGCGACCGTTACGGCAGAACTCCGGTCATCATCGGCAGAAAACCCGGTTCTTTTGCGGTGACGATGGAAACGACTGCGTTCCCCAATCTGGATTATGAGCTGCTTCGTGAACTCGGTCCGGGGGAGATCGTGGAGATCACCGCTGACGGTGTTAAACAGCTTACTCCTCCCGGAAGAACGTGCAAGATCTGCAGTTTCTACTGGGTGTATTACGGATATCCTTCAAGTTGTTACGAGGGTGTCAATACTGAAAGTACCCGTTACCGCAATGGTGCGATCATGGCGGAAAATGATAAAGATATTCTGCCGGAGATCGATTCCATCTGCGGTATTCCGGACTCCGGAGTGGCACATGCGGTGGGGTACTCCAACGCGGCGAGAAAACCGTATCAGAGGGCGTTTGTGAAGTATACTCCCACCTGGCCGCGCAGTTTTACTCCGCAGGATCAGAAGATCAGGGAAAAGATCGCCAGAATGAAGCTGATCCCGGTGGAGGAGCAGATCCGTAACAAGCGGCTGCTTTTTTGCGATGACTCGATCGTGCGCGGAACTCAGCTGCGCGATACGGTTGGCAGACTTTACCGTCGTGGAGCCAAAGAGGTGCATATGCGTTCGGCGTGTCCTCCGTTGGTTTTCGGCTGCCGGTTTTTGAATTTTTCACGTTCGCGCAGTGAGCTGGATCTGGCAGCACGCCGCGCTATCAGCCGGCTTGAGGGGGGCAATGTCACTCCGGAAGCATTGAAAGAGTATCTGACTTATAATTCTCCGAAATATCTGCAGATGGTTGAGGAGATCCGTAAAGATTTGAATTTGACTTCGCTCAAGTTCCAGAAACTTGAAGATTTGATCAAGGCGATCGGTCTGCCGCAGGAGCGGGTTTGCACCTACTGCTGGAACGGTCGTGATGTCGAAGATGAAGCTCCGGAGTTTGAATGATGCAGAAGAAATGGGTCACTGAAGCCGCCAACGGCTACGGGCAGACGATCGAGGTTACCCGTGAGTTGTGCAGTTTGCAGAGCAAGTTTCAGAAAATAGAGATATACGAGACGAGCAAATTGGGCAAATTGATGTTGTTGGACGGGATAATTCAGTCTACGTCGTACGATGAATTTGCTTATCAGGAGATGATGGCGCATCTGCCGTGTTTTGCTTTCGGTAAGCCGGAAAGGGTGTTGGTCATCGGCGGCGGAGACGGTGGAGTTCTGCGTGAATTGGCGCGGCACCGTGAAATAAAGGTTCTGGATATTTGCGAGATCGACGGTGAGGTGATCCGGGCGGCAAAAGAGTTTCTGCCGGAAATGGCGTGCGGTTTTGACGATCCGCGGGTGACGGTGAATATCGCTGACGGCAGTGAATTTATCCGTGATAAAAAAGAGTATTATGATGTGGTGATCGTAGATTCCACTGATCCCGGCGGGCCGGGTGCGCCGCTTTTCGGTGCGCAGTTTTATGCTGATTTGAAAAAATCCCTGCGTCACGGCGGAGTGATCGGAACGCAGGCGGAATCTCCCTGGCTGCTGCCCGATGTGGTGAAACAGTTGGTGAATGCGGCACGGGATAATTTCAAGTTTGTGGATTATGCTGCGATTTCAGTACCGACTTATCCGACCGGTATGATCGCATGTTGTGTGGCATCGGATGGCGGTGATGTGCGGGAGCCGAAAGCGGTTCCGGATGCAGAATTGGCGGCACAGCTGCGGTATTATAATGCGGAAATACACCGGGCGGCATTTGTCAAACCGGTTTTTGTCCGGCAGTTGCTTGAGAGATAAGAACGGAAAAAATCCTGAAAAAGTGCAGTATTTTCAAAAAAAAGCAAAAAAAATAATGAATTTGATTTGAAAAACTCCGTTTTAGTGGTTATATTAGGTGATGTTAGCAATTCACCCCGTGAAAAACACGGTAAGTATGTGCTCGGGTGGCGGAACTGGCAGACGCGTATGGTTGAGGTCCATATGGAGCGATCCTTGGGGGTTCGAGTCCCCCCTCGAGTACCATTTCTTTGAATGAGTGCCTACATAGCTCAGTCGGTAGAGCACATCCTTGGTAAGGATGAGGTCTCCGGTTCAAGTCCGGATGTAGGCTCCAGTTTTTTATTAGAGTCTTGCAAGGAAACCAAAAAACCTGTCAGGAGGAAAAAATGGCTAAAGAAAATTTTGTGAGAACAAAGCCGCACGTTAACGTCGGTACTATCGGCCACGTTGACCATGGTAAAACCACTCTGACTGCTGCTATCACCATGTGCATGCACAGCAAATTCGGCGGTGGTGAAATCCGTAAGTATGATGAAATCGACAACGCCCCGGAGGAAAAGGCTCGTGGAATCACCATCAACACCTCCCACGTTGAATACGAAAGTGCCAACCGTCACTATGCTCACGTTGACTGCCCGGGACACGCTGACTATGTGAAAAACATGATCACCGGTGCTGCTCAGATGGACGGTGCTATTCTGGTTATCGCCGCGACCGACGGTCCGATGGCGCAGACCTACGAACACGTGCTGCTCGCCCGTCAGGTCGGTGTGCCCGCGATCGTTGTCTTCATGAACAAATGCGACCAGCTGGATGACCCCGAGCTGCTTGAGCTCGTTGAGATGGAAATCCGCGAACTGCTCAGCAAATACGACTTCCCCGGCGACGATACCCCGATCATCAAGGGTTCTGCTCTGAAAGCTGTCGAGGCTGAGGGTGCTGCTGACAATCCGGCCTGCGCCTGCATCTACGAACTGATGGAAGCTGTTGACAGCTTTATTCCGGAACCGCAGCGCGACATTGATAAACCCTTTATCATGCCGATCGAAGACGTGTTCTCCATCGAAGGTCGTGGTACCGTGGTTACCGGTCGTGTTGAAGCCGGTGTTATCAAAGTTGGTGATGAGGTTGAGATCGTCGGTATCAAAGATACCACCAAGACCACCGTTACCGGTGTTGAAATGTTCCGTAAGATTCTGGATCAGGGTCAGGCTGGTGACAACGTCGGCTGCTTGCTCCGTGGTACCAAGAAGGAAGATGTTGTCCGCGGTCAGGTTCTTGCCAAACCCGGTTCAATCACTCCTCACACCAAATTCAAAGGTGAGATCTACGTGCTGAGCAAAGAAGAAGGTGGACGTCACACTCCGTTCTTCAACAACTATCGTCCTCAGTTCTACTTCCGTACGACTGACGTCACCGGTACCATTACCCTGGCTGAGGGTACTGAGATGGTGATGCCCGGCGATAACACCTCCATCAGCGTTGAGCTGATCGCTCCGATCGCTATGGAAAAAGGTCTTCGTTTCGCTATCCGTGAAGGCGGTCGTACCGTTGCTTCCGGTCGTGTTTCCGAAGTTATCGAGTAATCAGTGCTGCAGGGTTTGATCCCTGAAGCGGATTCGTCCCGGGCCGCCGCAATGACGGTCCGGGATAATATCGTAATAAAGAATAAAAGAAGAGTGCTTAAGAATGGCTCGTGAACTGGTAATTATGGAGTGCACTGAGTGCAAACGTCGCAATTATACGACGACTAAGGAAAAGCGCAACACTCCGGAACGCTTGGAAAAGAAGAAATACTGCCCCTTCGAGCGCAAGCACACTGTGCACAAAGAAACGCGCTGATGCGGTGAGATTTTGATGTGCAGGAAAGTAGCTCAGTTGGCTAGAGCAGCGGTCTCCAAAACCGCAGGTCGTGAGTTCGAGCCTCACCTTTCCTGCCAGTTTTTAACAGTTTGTTTTACAGACAAGGATAACAGAGATGGAAAAGAGCAAAAAGAGTTCCGGTTTTGATTCAGTGACCGGTCGCATCCGCAGTTTTTGTGCGGATACTGCCGCCGAACTTCGTCGTTGCTCGTGGCCTACCCGCGGGGAACTGCTTGAATCAACGGTTCTGGTGGTGGTGGCAATGGTTATTCTTGCCTGTTTCGTTGCTGGAGTGGATGAGATTGCGCGTTTGTTGATCCGTTGGATCACGGTGCGTGGTTGATGAATTACGCAGAGGATTCCGGTGAATACAATGGATGAAGCAGTTGAAAAACAGCAGGATGACCGCGGTCAGTGGTTTGTGATCCAAACGCTGTCCGGGCACGAGAATAAAGTGCGCGACACTATCAACCGGCAGTTGCGTATGGGTGATCAGGTCGGCGTTTACGAGGCATTGATCCCTGAAAATAAAGTAAAAGAGATCCGTCGCGGCAAAGCTATCACTGTGACGAAAAAACTTTTTCCGGGCTATGTGCTGGTTCGGATGGATCTTTACGATGCCGATGGTATCGTGGATGAAAAAGCATGGTATTTTGTGCGCAGCGTGCAGGGAGTGCTGGGATTTTTGGGTGATGCGACCCGTCCGGCTCCGCTGACGCAGGAAGAGTTCCTTGAGATGAATCCGGCTCTCAATGAAGAGGCGGCCGCACCGGTGCTGGTCATCGGTGTCAAGATCGGGGATATCGTCCGCATCAAAGATGGCGCATTTATGGGATATGAGGGTAATGTTACGGCGATAGATGAAACCCGCGGCCGTTTGACGGTGGTGATTTTGATCTTTGGTCGTTCAACCCCGGTGGATTTGGAGTTTTGGCAGGTTGAGCCGGCAGTATAAGCCGGTTCAAAACTTTATTACAAAGTGTTGGCATCGTCACGGGAGGAATCCTGTCAATCCTGACCGGACAGATGTCGTAAAAAGGAAGTAATCATGGCAAAGAAGATTACAGGCTTGATCCGGTTGCAGATTCCGGCTGGCGCAGCGAACCCGGCACCCCCGATTGGTCCGGCTCTCGGTGCCGCGGGCTGTAACATCATGGAGTTCTGTAAGCAGTTCAATGCCGCCACTCAAGCTCAGAGCGGAACGGTTATTCCGGTTGTGATCACGGTCTATCAGGATCGTTCGTTCACGTTTATCTGCAAATCCCCCCCGGCTGCAGTTCTGATCAAGAAAGCAGCAGGGGTCGCATCCGCGGCTAAAAAGCCCGGCAGCGAGAAAGCGGGCAAAATCACCCGCGAGCAGATTCGTGAGATCGTTCAGATCAAACGGGAAGATATCAATGCCCGGAGCGAAGAAGCGGCGATGCGCATCATCGAAGGAACCGCGCGCAGCATGGGAATCGAGGTGGTCGATGCGTAGAAGTAAACTGTACAAAAAACAGCTTGAGGTTCTGGGCGATCTCCAGATCCGTCACAGCGTCGAAGAAGCGATCAGCATGCTCAAGGCTCTGCCTGGTGTGAAATTTGATCAGACTGTCGAAGTTGCTTACAAGCTCGGAATTGATCCGCGTAAATCGGATCAGACGGTTCGCGGTGTCTGCCCGATGCCCCGTGGTACCGGTAAAACCGTCCGCGTTGCGGTGGTTTGCGAAGGTGCCCAGGCTGAGGAAGCCCGTGAAGCAGGTGCCGATGTCGTCGGTTATGAAGATCTCGTTCAGCAGATCAAGGATGGTTTTCAGGATTTCGATACCCTGATCGCCACCCCGGAAGCAATGAAAATGGTTCGTCCGCTGGGCCGTCAGCTCGGTCCGCGCGGTTTGATGCCGAACCCCAAGACCGGTACGGTCACCGATGCTGTCGGTGCTGCGGTGCGCGAGGCGAAAGCCGGTCGTGCTGAATTCCGTGCTGATCGTGGTGCTTGCGTTCATGTGCCGATTGGCAAGTTGTCATTTGAAGCTGATGCGCTCAAAGAGAACTTTGATGCGCTGACCGACGCCATTCAGAAAGCGCGTCCGGTTTCCGCCAAGGGTGTTTATATCATCTCTTGCTCGGTGTCCGCTACGATGACTCCCGGCCTCAAAATCAACCTCAAGGAACTTGTGAGGGCGGCAAAATGAGAATTGAGAAACAGTATTTGGCAAATTCGATCGCTGATGCGATCAAGAATTCCGATTATGTCTATTTCATTTCCTTTGCCGGTCTTACGGTCAAGAGCTTCTCTGACTTGCGCGATCAGCTGGCTGCTGCCGGTGCGAAATGCCAGGTTCAGAAAAATACATTGATTAAGAAAGCCGCCGACCAGCTCCAGCTGGAAGGACTTGAGGCGATTGATCTCACTGCCAGCACCGCAATGGTGTTCGGTCAGGGCGACTGCAGTGCTGTGGCCAAGCTGCTGGTCGAGTTCGGCAAAAAGCAGGAACAGGTCAAGGCCAAAGGCGGATATATGGATGGCGCGGTGCTGTCCTCCGCAGAAGTCGGTGCGCTGGCTGATCTGCCCGCCAAACCGGTACTCCAGGCTATGCTGCTCGGTGTCCTCCAGGCGCCGGCGCGCAACCTCGTCACGGTGCTCAATGCCAAAGTTTCCAGCATCGTCAACGTGGTCAACGCCTATAAAGACAAACTTGAGAACACGAACAATTAATAAGCATGGGAGGCATTTAAGATGTCCGAAGAAAACAAAATGGAAGAATTCGTTTCCTACATTGAGAACATGACCGTCCTGGAGCTTTCCAAACTGGTCAAAACCCTCGAAGAGCGTCTCGGCGTGAGCGCTGCTGCTCCGGTCGCCGTTGCTGCTGCTGCTCCGGCTGCTGCCGCTGCTGCTCCGGCTGAAGAAAAAACCGAGTTTGATGTTATCCTCGCCGGCTTTGACGCTGCGAAGAAAATCGGCGTGATCAAAGAGATCCGCGGCATCACCGGTCTCGGTCTGAAAGAAGCCAAAGATCTGGTCGAAGGCGCGCCCAAGACCATCAAAGAAGCGGTTTCCAAAGAAGAAGCCGACAAGATCAAAGCCACGCTCGAAGAAGCTGGTGCCAAGATCGAAGTCAAGTAATTTATTTTACTCGATTTATTCACGGCGGCGGGGTAAAAACCCCGTCCGCCGCGATTTCGTGTATCTGCACACGAGTTTTGTTTTTCTGCGGATGTGGTTTTTTGTCCGGAGAAAATTCAGCAGAAAAAAGTTTCCGAATTCCTGTTGCCGGTGTGGTCTTTTGCCGGTTCCTTCAGGAAGTATTCAGGCGGTATTTGAGCGTATTTCAACGGCCTGACAAGATTGCCGGATAACAGCGGTGTGGTTTTTTGCCGTGGTTGCCGGAAGGTTTCTCAAAGTTGCGGTGTGGTTTTTTGCCGTATTTGAGAATGTTTTCCGATTTCATTTTCCACAGGGGAAAGTTTGAGATCGGTTGTTTTGTGTTTTGAGTATAGAGTTTGTTCCAAAGAAGGCAGTTTTTTGCTTTTTCTGAAGAAAAATTTTTGAATATTTTTTTCAACTAACATAACAGTAAGGTGAATGTAATGGCGGAACGTAAAAGTTTCGGACAGCTGCGCAATGTTCTGGAGATGCCTGACCTTATCGGTCTGCAGGTGGATTCCTACGACAATTTTCTGCAGCGTTTCGTACCTCCTGCCGAACGTAAACGGCAGGGACTTCAGGAAATTTTCATGGATATTTTCCCCATTGAAAGTTTCGACAAAAACATGTCACTGGAGTTCGTTTCTTACGAAATCGGTGAATGTCCCCCGCAGAAAAGTGACGTGATCGACTGCATCAAAGATGGTAAAATCTACGATGCACCGCTCTATGTCAACTTCCTGCTCAAAGTTAAAGATATGGAGATCCCTGAACGGGTCTTTATGGGCGATGTGCCGATCATGACCGAACAGGGCACGTTCATTATCAACGGTGCCGAACGCGTTATCATCAGTCAGCTGCACCGCAGCCCCGGTATCTGCTTTGAGAAGAACCGTCACACTTCCGGCAGAATGCTTTACAGTTACCGTGTCATTCCCGATCGCGGCAGCTGGATGGATGTGCAGTTCGACCAGAGCGGTTTGATCCAGATCTATCTCGACCGTCGCCGCCGCCGTCGTAAATTCTACATTACGACGTTCTTCCGTGCTATCGGTTATCCGACCAACCACGATATTTTGAAAGAGTTTTACACTCTGAAGAAAATCTCTATCGGTACTCTGCTCAAAGAAAAAGACTTGAGCAAATATTACACGGTCGACTCCGTAGTTAACGAGGCTGAAGAAGTCATCGTCGGTGAACTGCTGCAGCTCAACGAAAAATCTCTTGCCGATATGCATGCCAATGGCATTGAGAGTGTTGAACTGGCGATCGTGCCGCCCAAGGAAGATTACATCTTTGCCACGATGCGCAAAGATCCTGCCCGCAACGAGGAAGAAGCGTTGAAGGCGATCTATCAGCGTATGCGTCCGGGGGATCCGATCAACTTGAGCAACGCCCGTCTGCTCATCAAACGGCTTTTCTTTGACAACCGCCGTTACGATCTGGGTATGGTCGGTCGTTACAAACTCAACGAACGGCTTAAACTTGATATCCCGGCTGATTTCCGTACCCTTGATCCGCGCGACCTGATCGCCGCGACCAAGATGCTCATTGAGCTGCATCATACCAACGGTCCGGTCGATGACATCGACCACCTCGGCGCACGCCGTGTCCGTACTGTCGGTGAGCTGCTGCAGAACCAGTGCCGTGCCGGTTTGCTCCGTACCGAGCGTCTCATCCGTGAACGCATGACTTTTGAAGAGCCGAATATTTCTCCTTCCAAGCTCATCAATCCCAAGACGTTTGCCGGTGTGATCCGCGACTTTTTCGCCCGCAGTCAGCTTTCCCAGTTCATGGATCAGAACAACCCGTTGAGTGAGTTGACCAACAAACGCCGTTTTTCAGCGTTGGGTCCCGGTGGTTTGAGCCGTGACCGTGCCGGATTTGAAGTGCGCGACGTTCACTCCACGCACTACGGCCGTATCTGTCCGATCGAAACGCCGGAAGGTCCGAACATCGGTTTGATCAGTTCTATGGCACTGTATGCCATCATCAACGAATACGGTTTCCTCGAAACTCCGTACCGCAAAGTGGTCAATGGTCAGGTCACTGATTCCATTGATTATCTGACCGCCGACAAAGAGGAAAAATTCGTCATCGCTCAGGCGAACGCGCTGCTCGATGAAAACAACTGTTTCGTCCGTGATATGGTTATGTGCCGTAAAGCCGGTGAGTCAGCCGAGCATCCGAAAGAAACCATTGATTATATGGACGTTTCTCCGAAGCAGTTGGTCAGTGCCGCTGCCGGAAGTATTCCCTTTATTGAACACGACGACGCGAACCGCGCTCTGATGGGATCAAACATGCAGCGTCAGGCGGTTCCTTTGCTGATGCCGGATTCACCCTACGTCGGTACCGGTCTGGAAGAGCGCATTGCCCGCGATTCCCGTGCCGTGATCGTTGCCCGCGAAGATGGTGTTGTTGCCGAAGTCAACAGCGAGCGTATCGTGGTCACTCCCGATGGTTCACTGCCGACCGAAGAGGTTCCCGGCCGTACGTACCGTCTCTACAAGTATCTGCGCAGTAACGCGGGTACCTGCATCAACCAGCGTCCGCGTGTCCGCAGCGGTCAGGCTGTCAAAAAAGGCGATCTGCTCGCAGACGGTGCTGCTACCCAGGGCGGTGAACTGGCGTTGGGACGTAACGTGCTGGTGGCATTCATGCCGTGGTGCGGATACAACTTTGAGGACGCTATCATTGTCAGTGAAAGATTGGTGAAAGAGGATGTTTACACCAGTATTCACGTCGATGAGTTTGAGATCACCAGCCGTGATACCAAACTCGGTCCGGAAGAGATCACCCGCGATATTCCGAATGTCGGCGAAGATGCTTTGCGCAATCTTGACAGCCGCGGTATCGTAATCGAGGGTGCCGAGGTCAAACCCGGCGATATCCTTGTCGGCAAGATCACACCCAAAAGCGAAACCGAGCTTGCTCCGGAAGAGCGTTTGCTCCGTGCGATCTTCGGTGAAAAAGCTGCTGATGTCAAAGACTCAAGTTTGACTGTTTCCAGCGGTAAGGGCGGTATCGTTATGGATATCCGTGCCGAATATATCAAAGATCAGCCTGCCAAAGCCGGTATGACCAAGACAGAGAAAAAGACGCAGGAAAAACAGATCCGCAACGATTATCGTGAAACCAACAACGAACTTATCGCGGAACTGACGGAGCGGCTCTCTGAACAGCTGCTCGGAGTCAAACTGCCGGTGCAGATCATTGACGGTGCTTCTGAAGAGCAGAAAGTCATCGTACCTGCCAACCGCAAGATCACCCGCAGTCCCATTTTGAAACTTGCCAATCATTATAAGACGTGGCAGATGGAAGATTGCGAAGTCAAATCGGCGATCAGTGCCATTATTGACAGCTTCAAGGAACGCTTTGAAGAAAATGAAGCCCGTCTGCGCGCTATTGATGATGAGAACTTCGGCGAGACCGAACAGGGCACCATCAAACGCGTGAAAGTTTATGTCGCCTGCAAACGTAAACTGCAGGTCGGTGATAAAATGGCCGGTCGTCACGGTAACAAAGGTATCGTTTCCCGGATCGTTCCGGTGGAAGACATGCCCTTCCTTGAAGACGGTACCCCTGTGGATATCATCCTCAACCCCCTCGGTGTGCCGAGCCGTATGAATATCGGTCAGGTGTTGGAAACTCACTTGGGCTGGGCTGCGAAGATGCTCGGTATCAAGGTCGCAACTCCGGTCTTTGACGGTGCCAGCGAGCAGGATATCGTTTCCATGATGGAAAAAGGTAACGAGCGTTTTGCCGAAGAGAACGGCAGGAATTATCACTGGGGCTTCAAGAAACAGGCCGACGGTTCCTATGTTTACGACGGTAAAGCCGATGTTTACGACGGCCGTACCGGTGACCGTTTCGATCAGCGTGTGATGGTCGGTCAGATCTACATGCTCAAACTTGACCACCTGGTCGCCAACAAGATCCATGCCCGCGCCGTCGGTCCCTACTCGCTGGTTACCCAGCAGCCGCTCGGTGGTAAAGCGCAGCACGGCGGTCAGCGTTTCGGTGAAATGGAAGTGTGGGCACTGGAGGCTTACGGTGCTGCATACAACCTGCAGGAAATGCTCACCGTTAAGTCAGACGACGTCAAGGGCCGTTCGCGGATCTATGAATTGATCGTCAAAGGTCAGAACGTTCTGACTGCCGGAAGACCTGAATCTTTCAACGTGTTGCTGAAAGAAATGCAGAGTCTTGGTTTGGATATTCGCACCGTTCGCGGCGGCGATGATCGGTAATAACAAATTCGAGGGAGGAATTTACCTTGATTGACAATACTTATGCTTATCGGGAGTTGTTGGGACAGGATCCCACGACTTCGTTCGGTGCGATTTCCATCAACGTCGCCTCTCCGGATGTGATCCGGAGCTGGTCGCACGGGGAAGTCAAGAACCCGGAAACCATCAATTACCGGTCACTGAAACCGGAAAAGGGCGGCCTTTTCTGCGAGCGGATCTTCGGACCGACCCGTGACTGGGAGTGTAACTGCGGTAAATACAAACGCATCAAACATAAAGGTGTGATTTGTGACCGTTGCGGCGTGGAAGTGACTCTTTCCAATGTCCGTCGTGAACGCATGGGACATATTGAGCTGGCAGTGCCGGTGTCGCACATCTGGTTCTTCAAGTGTATGCCCTGCCGTATCGGTTTGATGCTGGAAATGACCAGCAAAGATCTGGAAAACGTTCTGTACTATGAGAAATACGTGGTCGTTGATCCGGGCGATGCTCCGGAACTTGCCAAAGGTCAGGTATTGAGTGAGATCGAGTACAAAGAAGCGCGGGAAAACTACGGCGAAGCATTTATCGCTGATATGGGTGCCCCTGCGATCAAGGCTCTGCTTGAGGATATCAATCTTGAAGAACTCAAAGGCGAGCTGGAAGTCCGTCTGCTCAGCACCAACAATAAAGCGACCCGGAAAAAACTTGCCAAACGTCTGCGTCTGGTTGAGGGGTTCCTTGCTGCGAACTCCCGTCCGGAATACATGATCATGTCGGTATTGCCGGTCATTCCGCCGGATCTGCGTCCGCTGGTTCCGCTGGAAGGCGGTCGTTTCGCTACCAGTGACCTCAACGATTTGTACCGCCGTGTCATCAACCGCAACAACCGGTTGAAAAATCTGCTGCAGATCCATACTCCGGAAGTGATCATCCGTAACGAAAAACGTATGCTTCAGGAAGCGGTTGACTCTCTTATGGATAACGGTCGTCACGGCAGAGTCGTCACCGGTGCCGGCAACCGCGCGCTCAAGAGCTTGTCTGACATGCTCAAGGGTAAACAGGGCCGTTTCCGTCAGAACTTGCTGGGTAAACGTGTCGACTACTCCGGCCGTTCAGTCATCGTTGTCGGTCCGGAGCTGAAGATCCATCAGTGCGGATTGCCCAAAAAGATGGCGATGATCCTCTTTGAACCGTTCATCATCCGTCACCTCAAAGGCCGCGGTTATGCCCATACCGTCCGCGGTGCCAAACGTATGATCGAACGTGGTGAATCTGTGGTTTGGGATATTCTGGATGAAGTGAGCAAAGGGCATCCTGTCATGCTCAACCGTGCGCCGACACTGCACCGTTTGAGTATCCAGGCGTTCGATCCGGTGTTGATTGAAGGTTCCGCATTGCGTTTGCATCCGTTGGTTTGTACGGCGTACAACGCTGACTTCGACGGTGACCAGATGGCTGTTCATGTGCCGCTGTCAAACGAGGCGCAGATGGAGACCAAGCTGCTGATGCTTTCTCCCAACAACATCTTCTCACCTGCCAACGGTAAACCGATCGTGTCACCCACGCAGGATATTACGTTGGGCAGTTATTATCTGACCCTTGAGCCGCAGAATAAGAGTGCGAAACTCTACCGCGACTACTTTGAAGTGTTGTTTGCCATGCAGTCCGGATTCATCGGCATCCATGATGCGGTGCGGATCCCGAACCCCGATCGCGGCAAAGATACGCTTTACGGCGACAAAGAAGCCAAGTTTATCCTGACGACTCCGGGCCGTTGTCTTTTCAACGAGATCTGGGATTCACGTCTCGGTTTCTACAATCAGGTCGCCAAGAAAAAAGATCTTGGCCGTCTGATCCGCGACTCTTATCAGGTGGTCGGTCATCAGGCGACTATTAAATTGCTGGATGATTTGAAAGATCTCGGTTACCGTCACTCAACGCTTGCCGGTCTTTCCATCTCCATTGCCGACTTGAAAGTTCCGGCGACCAAAGCTGATTTGATCGAAAGTGCCCGTAACCAGATCGGTGAAGTTATGCAGCAGTATACCGATGGTATGCTGACCGATGGTGAGCGGCATAAAAAGGTTATCGATATCTGGACACAGACCAGTAATACTGTGGCTAATGAGTTGTTCAAACATCTGGAAGATGCCAGCCGCCGCGGAGAGATCAACCCGGTCTACGCGATGATGGATTCCGGTGCGCGAGGCAGTAAGGATCAGATCCGTCAGCTTGCCGGTATGCGCGGATTGATGGCGAAACCCAATGGCGACATCATTGAGCGTCCGATCATCTCCAACTTCCGTGAGGGACTTTCGGTGCTGGAATACTTCATTTCCACTCACGGTGCCCGTAAAGGTCTGGCGGATACCGCGTTGAAGACGGCGGACTCCGGTTACATGACCCGCCGTCTGGTCGACGTGGCGCAGGATGTGATCTGCCGCGAGGAAGATTGTGGTACCACCAAAGGTGTCTGGACGAGTGCGATCACTGAAGGCGATGAAGTTATGCTGCCGCTGCGTGACCGTCTGATCGGCCGCTACAGCGCGCAGGATATCCGTGATCCTGCGTACAGTGACAAGCGTTTGATCATTGCTGCGGGAGAGGAGTTTACTCCTGAGATCGCGGATTTGATTGAGAAACGCGGCATTTTGAAGGTGTTGATCCGTTCTGCGCTGACTTGTGAAACCCATCGTGGTTTGTGCGTCAAGTGTTACGGCAGAAACCTTGCCAGCGACCGTGAGGCGCGGTTGGGAGATGCACTTGGTATTATTGCCGCCCAGTCCATCGGTGAGCCTGGTACGCAGTTGACGATGCGTACGTTCCACATCGGTGGTACAGCATCTGCTGCGTATAAGAAACCGGTCATTGCAGCCCGTCATGACGGTAAACTCAAATTGTTGAATGTACGTACCGTTGTCAACCAGAGCGGTCAGACCGTGGTGGTCAACAAGAACGGTTGTGTGATTGTTTACGATCCGGTCAAAGCTGCTGAATTTGAGGAACGCGAGCGTGCCAAACGTGATGCTGAAGCGGCGATTCTGGGAATGGTTCAGAAAGCGTACGACTTCGGTACTGACGCGGTTATTGAGGCTGAGTTGGAACGCTACGACCTTGAGCCGGGTTCAATGCTGGACAAAGTTGACGGAGACGAAGTCAAAGCCAACGAAGTGTTTGTCCGCTGGGAGCCTGACCATGTGCCTATTATTATTGAGGAAAGCGGTGTGGTTGAACTCACCGACCTGGTTGACGGTGTGACGATCCAGAAGCAGAAACGCGGTTCCGGCAGCGGAGACCAGGGAACTGTTATGGAACACCGTGACGACCTGCATCCGCAGATCACGGTTCTGGATGAGAATAAGAATCTGCTTTCCAGTTATCCGCTTCCGGCCGGTGCGGTGCTGATGACCAAAAACGGTGCTAAAGTTGTTCCGGGTATGGTGGTTGCACGTGTTCCGCGTCAGTCTGCGAAGAACAAAGATATTACCGGTGGTTTGCCGCGTATTGCCGAGTTGTTTGAAGCACGCATTCCCAAAGATGTTGCAGAAATTGCCAAAATCGACGGTTTTGTGACCGTGGATAAACTGGCGCGCGGCAAACGGCAGATCGAGATCCGTGACCCGAATTCAGGACGGGTTGAGGAACATAATGCTATTCCGCTTTATAAACATCTGGTGGTGAGCAAAGGCGATTATGTCCATAAAGGTCAGAAATTGACCGAGGGATCGATCGTTCCTCACGCGCTGCTTGAAGTTTGCGGTATCCACGAGTTGCAGCGTCACCTGGTGGATGAGATCCAGCTGGTGTACCGCGCGCAGGGTGTGGAGATCAACGACAAGCACGTTGAGATCATCATCCGTCAGATGATGCAAAAGGTTCGGATCACAGATCCGGGCGATACCGAATATCTGGTCGGCGAACAGCCGGATCGGGTGGAGTTCAACCGGATCAACCGCGAAACCATCGCACGCGGCGAACGTCCGGCGGAAGCTGAACCGGTGCTGCTTGGTATCACCAAGGCGGCATTGGAGACCGGAAGTTTCATTTCGGCAGCCAGCTTCCAGGATACCACCCGTATCCTGACCGAGGCTGCCGTTGCCGGCAAGGTTGACAATCTGGTCGGATTCAAAGAGAACGTCATTACCGGTCATCTGATCCCTGCGGGAACAGGAACTGCGAAAATGCAGTCCATCCGTTTGGTCTATCACGGAACAGAGATAGAACCTGAACTGCCCGCTCCGGAGTCAGATGAGAAGTCCTATGAGGACATCGCTGCGCAGTGGCGGGATGCTGATTCCGAGGAAGAGGACATGCTCCCCGATGAAGCCAAAGAATACATCGTCGACGACGATTTGGAGGGGTTCAATGAGGAAAACTGAGGTTTTTTAAGGAAAATTTCAGGAAAAGATTTGAAAAAAACACGTTTTGGTGTTATTTTATAAGTCTTTGATGCATTGTGTAATTGGTGTACTATAAATAATAAGTGTAAAAAATCAGGAAACTACCATGCCGACAATCAATCAGCTGGTGCGTCTCGGACGCGAAGAAAAAGAGAAGAAAAGTAAGTCCAAAGCGTTGAGTGCCTGTCCGCAGCGTCGCGGCGTCTGCCTCCAGGTCACCACGCGTACCCCGAAAAAGCCGAACTCGGCGTTGCGTAAAATCGCCCGTGTTCGTCTGACCAACGGTCAGGAAGTCACCGCCTACATCGGCGGTGAGGGGCACAACCTTCAGGAGCACTCCGTGGTTCTGGTCAAAGGCGGTCGTGTCCGCGACCTTCCGGGTGTGCGTTACCACATCGTCCGTGGTTCTCTGGACAGCCTCGGTGTTGAGAAACGCCGTCAGGGCCGTTCCAAATACGGAGCCAAACGTCCCAAACCGGGTCAGGAAACCGCTGCTAAAGGCAAGAAAAAGTAATCTGGGAGTATAAAATACCATGAGAAGACGCAGTGTCGTGAAACGGGAACTTACTCCCGATGTGAAGTACAACAGCCAGCTGATCGCCCGCCTGATCAATACGATCATGACGCGCGGTAAAAAAGCTACTGCTGAAGGTATTGTTTATGATGCGCTGGATCTGATCCAGAGCAAAAAGGCCGATATGCCGGCGATCGACGTGTTTACCCAGGCTCTGGAGAACGTCAAACCCAAATTGGAAGTCAAGAGCCGCCGCGTTGGTGGTGCGACCTATCAGGTTCCGGTTGAAGTCGATCCTGAACGGCAGGTTGCGCTTGCTATGCGCTGGATCGTCAGCTATTCCCGCGGCCGCAAAGGCAAATCCATGACCGAGTCACTTGCCGGAGAGTTGCTGGATGCGTTCAACAACACCGGTTCCTCGATCAAGAAAAAAGAAGATACTTACAAAATGGCGCAGGCGAACAAGGCTTTTGCCCATTACCGTTGGTAATTTGAACGGGGAAACGAACAATGAGCGAAAAACAGTTTCAAGAGTCACCGGGCCGTCAGGTGAGTTTGCGCAATGTCCGTAATATCGGTATTATGGCGCACATTGACGCCGGCAAGACCACGCTTACCGAGCGTATTCTTTTCTACTGCGGTAAAAACTACAAGATCGGTGATACCCACGAAGGTACTGCTACGATGGACTGGATGGAGCAGGAACGCGAACGCGGTATCACCATCACCAGTGCGGCGACCACCTGTTTCTGGAAAAATCACCGTATCAACATCATCGACACTCCGGGACACGTGGACTTCACCGCTGAGGTGGAGCGTTCTCTGCGTGTGCTGGATGGTGCGGTCGCGGTGTTCTGTTCCGTTGGTAAAGTTCAGCCCCAGACCGAAACCGTCTGGCGTCAGGCGCAGAAGTATCATGTGCCGATCGTTGCGCTGATCAATAAAATGGACCGTACCGGTGCCGACTTTGACGGCGCGGTCAAAGAGATCCAGACCAAACTCGGTGCCAACCCGATCCCGGTCACGCTGCCCATCGGCCGTGAAGGCGATTTCAAAGGCGTGATCGACGTTTTTGCCAACAAGGCGTACTATTTCAGTGCAGAAGATCAGGGTACGACCATCACCGAGGCAGAAGTCCCGGCTGAATTGCAGGCATATCGTGATACCACGTTTGAGAACAACGTTGAGCGTTTGGCTGAAGTTGATGACGAGATCATGGAACTTTTCCTGGAAGGTGAAATTCCGGAAGTTGATATGCTCCGTGCCGCTTTGCGTCGTGCCACGTTGAAAGCGAAAGCCGTTCCGGTTGCCGCTGCCAGTGCGTTCAAGTGCCGCGGCGTCCAGCCGCTGCTTGATGCAGTGGTCGACTACCTGCCCAGCCCGGTCGATATCTGGGAAATCAGCGGTTCTGATCCGGCCACCGGAGCAGAGCTGACCCGTCATGCCGGCGATATGCAGCCGTTTGCCGCGTTGGTCTTCAAAATCATGAGTGACCCGTTTGTCGGTAAACTCTACTACTTCCGTATATACTCCGGTGTGGCGAAACAGGGTATGACCGTGTTGAACCCGCGTACCGGTAAAAAGGAACGTTTGGGTCGTCTGCTGCAGATGCACGCGAACAGCCGTGAAGAGCGTGACGAGATCTACTCCGGTGATATTGCTGCCGCAGTCGGTCTGCGTAATGTGACTACCGGTGATACCATCTGTGTGGAAACTGATCCCATCGTGCTGGAATCCATGAACTTCCCCGAACCGGTTATTTCCGTGGCGGTGGAACCCAAGTCCAGCGGTGACCGTGACAAACTGACCAAAGGTTTGATCGCGCTTTCCGATGAGGACCCGACCTTCCGCATCAACAGTAACGAAGAAACCGGTCAGACGATCATTTCCGGTATGGGTGAGCTGCACCTGGAGATCATTATTGACCGTTTGATCCGTGAATTCAAAGTGGAAGCCAACACCGGTGCCCCGCAGGTTGCGTACCGCGAAGCGTTGAGCAAGCCCTCTGAATCCGATATGAAATTTGTCCGTCAGTCCGGCGGTCGCGGTCAGTATGGTCACTGTATCATCAATTTGATCCCCGGCGAACCCGGTTCCGGTATCGTGATTGAGAATAAAGTTGTCGGCGGTAATATTCCGAAAGAATATATCAAACCGATCGAAAACGGTATCCGTGAAGCGGCAGCCAGCGGTGTGCTTGCCGGTTATCCGGTGATCGACTTCAAAGTTGAGATCATCGACGGTAGTTATCACCCGGTCGACTCTTCGGAAATGGCGTTTAAGGTCGCCGGCTCCATGGCGTTCAAAGATGCTGCGAAGAAATCCGGTATCTCTCTGCTTGAGCCGATTATGAAGGTTGAGCTGACCACTCCGGATGAAAACATGGGTGATCTGATCGGTGACTTGAACAGCCGCCGTGGTGCGATCGTTGAGATCAATGCCGGTGAAAACAGCTTTACCCGCGTTCAGGCAAACGTGCCGTTGTCAGAGCTTTTCGGTTACGCGACAGCGATCCGTTCGCTCTCCCGCGGTCGTGCGACCTACTCGATGGAGCCGGCGCACTTTGAGAGAGTTCCGAAACAAATTCAAGATAAAATCGTGGAGAAAAAATAACAATGGCTACGGCGAAAACTCAACGCATCCGTATCCGTCTGCAGGCTTACGAGCACCGGATTCTGGATCAGTCCGTCAATGAGATTCTTGAGGCCGCGAAACGTACCGGTGTCATGGTTGCCGGTCCGGTTCCGCTTCCGACCCGCATCGAACGCTGGACGGTGAACCGTTCACCTCACGTTAACAAAAAGTCAATGGAGCAGTTCGAGATCCGCACCCACAAACGGATGCTGGATATTGTCAATCCGAATGGCCGCACGGTCGATGAGCTGAAAAAGCTCAATTTGCCCGCCGGTGTGGACATTTCCATCAAAACGGGCTTCTGATCAATAATTCAGGAGACCGGGGTCGCCGGGCGGGTTGCCCGGCGGTCTAGATACCGCCGTTCCCGGCCGATTGGGAACGAGTATCGTAAGTTTCTCTACAAACCCAAAGGAGAAAGAAATGAAAGGTTTAATCGGTAAAAAGCTCGGCATGACTCAGGTCTATGACGAGAAGGGCGTTCTGATCCCGGTGACGGTGATCCAGGCCGGTCCCTGCGTCGTGACTGGTGTCAAGACGGTCGAGCGCGACGGCTACTCTGCTATTCAGCTGGGTTTCGGCAGTCGCAAAGCAAAGAACGTGACCAAGGCCCGCAAGGGTCATTTGGCCAAAGCCGGTGTCACTGGTGATGTGCTTCCCGCGCTGCTCCGCGAAGTTCGCGGTGCGGAAGCCGAAGTCGGTGCTGAACTGAAAGCTGATATCTTTGCCGCAGGCGAGTACCTCGATGTGATCGGTACCACCAAAGGCCGTGGATTCCAGGGCTGCGTCAAGCGTTGGAACTTCGGCGGCGGTCGTGCCAGCCACGGTGGTGACTGGGAACGTCGTCCGGGTTCAATCGGACAGTGCGAATTCCCCGGTCGTGTTGCCAAAGGCAAAAAGATGCCCGGACACTACGGCAATGACCGTCGTACCGTGCAGAATTTGCAGATCGTGCGTGTCATGGCTGAAGACAACTGCCTGTTGGTCAAGGGAGCGATTCCCGGTTGCAACGGCGGTATTGTCATGGTCAAAAGCGCGCTGAAAAAAGCCGCAAAGTAAGAGGAGAAAATACAAATGGTTAAAGCATTGGATATCCTCGATTGCAGCGGTGCCCGCGTCGGCGAATTTGCTGTTCCGGAAAGTCTTTCCAGCGTGATCGAGTTGAATAAAGGTGCCCAGGCGGTACATGACGCCGTGGTCGCTTATCTGGCAGGTGCCCGTTCCGGTTCTGCCTGCACGAAAACCCGCGGACTGGTCAGCGGTGGTGGTGCCAAACCCTGGCGTCAGAAAGGCCGTGGCGGTGCCCGTGCCGGTTCCAACCGTTCCCCCGTCTGGGTCGGTGGCGGTACGATTTTCGGACCCCAGCCCCGCAGCTATGCCAAGAAGATGAACAAAAAAGTTCTGGCTCTGGCTCTGAAGCGTGCGCTTGCGGAACGTATTGAAGAAGGTGATGTGATGGTTCTCGACAAATTTGCTCTGCCGGATCACAAGACCCGCAGCGCGTTTGCCGTGCTGAAAAACCTGAAAATTCAGGACGAAACCATCATGTTGAGCATGACTGAGTTCGACGAAGCTTCCGTCTGCGCTACCGGCAACATTCCGAATCTGGTTGTTCGCCGTGCTGCAACGGTCAACGTCTATGAGCTGCTCCGTTTCAAGAAACTTGTTTTCTGCAAGGATGCGCTTGAAGCTTTCATCGGACGTTTGGCGTAAGGAGGTAGACAGATGAATAGTGCTTATGATGTCATCATCGCGCCGGTCGTTACTGAAAAGTGCAATGCGCTGATTCAGGACAAGAAGTATACTTTCAGAGTTCATCCGGCTGCCGGTCGTATCGAGATCGCCAACGCGGTGGAAGAACTTTTCAAAGTCAAAGTTGCCAAAGTTAACGTGATGAATTATATGGGCAAAGCCAAACGTGCCGGCCGTACCATGAAAATGGGTCGTCGTGCCGATTGGAAACGTGCCGTGGTCACGCTTGCTGAAGGCAGTATTGAGATTATCTAAGGGAGTTTACGACAATGGCTATTAAAAGTTACAATCCGACGACTCCCTCACGGCGCAATATGTCGGTCGTCGACAACTCAGGCTTGAGCAAAGTCGCGCCGTTCAAGGGTCTGCTGAAGGGTAAAAAGTCCAGCGGCGGCCGCAACAATCAGGGACGGATCACCACCCGTTTCCGTGGTGCGGGCAACAAACGCTGCTATCGTATGGTTGATTTCAACCGTAACAAAGAAGGTATTGCGGCAAAGGTCGTCACTATTGAGTACGATCCCAACCGTACTGCCAACATCGCGCTGATCAGCTATGCTGACGGTGAAAAAGCTTACATCCTTGCTCCGGTCGGTCTGAAAGTCGGCGATGTGGTCATGAATGGCCCCAAAGCTGAACTCAAACCGGGCAACTGGCTGAAGCTGAAAGATATCCCCGTCGGTGTTGAGATCTGCTGTATCGAAATGCAGCCCGGAGCCGGTGCCAAACTCGTCCGTTCTGCCGGACAGGTTGCCACTCTCCGCGGTAAAGAAGAACTCTATGCGCAGGTCAAATTGCCCTCTGGCGAAGTCCGCATGCTGCACGTCAACTGCCGTGCCATGATCGGTCAGATCGGCAACCTTGATCTGATGAATACCAAACTCGGTAAAGCCGGTAAGAAACGTTACAAAGGTTTCCGTCCTCACGTCCGTGGTGTTGCTCAGAACCCGGTCGACCATCCGATGGGTGGTGGTGAAGGTCGTGAGTCCGGTGGTGGACATCCCGTTTCACCGTGGGGTAAACTTGCCAAAGGCAAACGTACCCGCAATCCGAAAAAAGGTTCAAAGAAATTCATCGTTGAACGGAGGAAGAAGTAATGCCCAGATCCATCAAAAAAGGTCCTTTTGTGGATCAGTATCTGATCGACAAAGTCGAAAAGATGAATGTCGCCAACAAGACCCCGATCAAAACGTGGTCACGTCGTTCGCTGATCATTCCGGATTTTGTCGGACATACCTTCAATGTGCATAATGGTAAAACCTTCGTTCCGGTCTTTGTGACTGAAAACATGGTTGGCCACAAGCTCGGCGAATTCGTCCCGACCCGTGTGTTCAAAGTCCACGGTGTGGTTTCCGGTAAGTAATCTGCCGCAAAACCTCAAAAGCCCTGAAACAAATAGTTTCAGGGCTTTTTTGTGCTGTTTTTTCTATATGGTGTGCCCGGCAAGTTTGCTTGCAAGCGGTGTAAATAACGCGGAAAATAAAAAGACTGATGCAAAGGTTTTGCAGCAGTCTCCCAAAAAACAAGTTGAAACAATACTGTCAGCAGTTATATGCTGCTCTTAATGCGGCACGCCAACGGCCGGTATTGCTGTTATGCGTTATTAACAAAGCGTTTGATACGTACAAGTGCTTCGCGCAGCTCATCGGCACCGGTTGCATAGCAGCAGCGGATGAAACCGGTCCCCCCCGGGCCGAATGCCTCACCGGGAACAACGGCGACCCGTTCGGCACGGAGCAGTTTTTCGGCAAATTCCGCAGAACTCATACCGGTATCTCTTACCGAGGCAAAAGCGTAAAATGCTCCGTGCGGCATAAGGCACTTCAACCCGGCATCATTCAGTCCTTTTACGAAAAAGTCACGGCGCACCCGGTAACTTTCGCGCATTTCCCGCATGGCATCACCACCGTTTTTTATCGCTTCCAACGCTGCTTCCTGCGCCACTGTCGGTGCGCACATGATGGAATACTGGTGGATACGCATCATCGCCGCGATCATGGGAGCCGGGGCGCAGACGTAACCGACACGCCAGCCGGTCATGGCGAATGCTTTGGAAAATCCGTGGAGAAAGATCGTTCGCTCTTTCATTCCCGGCAAACTGGCAATGGAAATATGGTTGCCGTCATAATTCAATTCCGAATATATCTCATCGGTCAGGATGCAGAGGTCGTATTTTTTCGCAAGTTCAGCTACCGCACGCAGTTTATCTTCCGGCATGACTGCACCGGTAGGGTTGCAGGGAAAATTGAGCAGGATCGCTTTGGTACGCGGAGTGATGGCTTTTTCAATATCTTCCGGTTCAACGGCAAAAGCATTTTCCACTCTGGTAGTTACCGGCACCGGAACACCGTGTGCCATGCAAATTTCTGCCGGATAGGAAACGTAACATGGTTCAGTGTAGATCACCTCATCCCCGGGAGAAAGCAGCATCCGGAATGCCAGATCCAATGCTTCACTGACACCGATGGTGACAAGGCACTCGCTTTTGAAATCGTATGAGGCGTGATAATTTTTCTCCACATAGTCGCAGATCGCCCGGCGCAAAGCCGGAGTCCCGAGATTGGACGTGTAACCGGTATGACCGCGTTCAAGGGAGTATATGCCGCTTTCACGGATCGTCCACGGGGTAGTGAAATCCGGCTCACCAACGCCGAGAGAAATCACATCGTCCATGGAGTTGACCAGATCAAAAAATTTACGGATCCCGCTGGCTGGCAGCGCGGCGATATGGGGAGCGATAAAACGCTCAGAAACAGATTTTGAGCCGTTCATATTCTTCGTCACTCTGCATGATCATGCCGGATTCCTTGTAGCGTTTGAGCTGGAATGCCGTGGATGTGGAAATAACACCGTCGATGGTGGCAAGTTTATTGGAAACAAAATTTGCCACCTGCTGTAACGAGTTGCCTTCGACGGTCAACTGAAGATCGTAACTGCCGGAAAGCAGACACAGATCAGTAACTTCGGGAAATTTTGCGATCCGCCGTGCGACCCGGTCAAAGCCGCCGTCGCGGTTGGGGGTGACTTTGACTTCGATCAACGCTTTGACCCGGGTTTCACTGCCGGGAGCTTCATCCGTGACAATAGCGGTATATCCGCGGATAACCCCCTCATTTTCCAACTCTCTGACCGCAGCTGCAGCTGCATTTTCACTGATTCCGAGTTCCGTTGCCATGTCGGCATAAGCCAACCGGGCATTGCTCCGTAAAAGAGCGATTATTTTGTCTTTCATTATTTTTCACCTCACGTAAAAGTACAGCAGCCAGAAAAGCAAACCGTTGTAGATAAAACTGTCCAGCACATCAAACGCGCCGCCCATTCCGGGAACGAACGATCCTGAATCCTTGATATCGCAAAAGCGTTTGATGGCAGACTCAGTCAGATCTCCGAAGAAACTGCCAAGAGAAAGCACCAACGCACTGATTATATACCACTTCACCGATGCCGCCGGAGCAAGGCAGTAAAAAGCCCAACTGACCGCCAGCGAGAGCAGCATACCTCCTGCCAGACCTTCCCAGGACTTTTTGGGACTGATTTTCGGAGCTATCTTGTGATTTCCGCCCGGGAGCTTGGAGGTCAATGTGCCGACGATATAGCCGCCGGTGTCGGTCGCTTTGGTCACAAGGCAGAGAAACAGCAGCCAGTATCCGGGAGCCGGGGCTGTTTTGATAAAGTAAGTTGCCAACAACATTATCAGCGACGGAGCCAGAGCAACTGCCACACCGGATGAGGTGAAAAACTTCTCCATTATCTGCGGCTTCATCGTCAGAAGTGAGACGTTTCCGGCAAGTATCAGTATCACCGCCAACACTGGCAGCGCACACTTCAAAAACCATGCCGTTCCGCTGATGATCAGCAATATCAGCATGGTTATGACCCAGACACTTACGGCAGTCGGCAGAACCCATGTCGGACGCCCGGAACGCTTGAGCATGGAGCAGCATTCGCCGATGGCGGCGGCGACCAGAGCAGGAGCTGCGGCAAGAAAGAGCCATTTCCCACCGGCATCCCAGAAAAATATTCCGCCGAGCAGTGCCATTAACAGCGTGAAACCGATGATCCTGAATTTGAACATGCTTTTTTACTCCATCATTTTGAAAAATTGCGCCTCCACCGCCAGACACAATGTGTGGTACAATGGCAGGTGAAGTTCCTGAATTTTGTACGTTTCCGTTTCCGGTACCGCAATAACCATATCGGCGAACTCCCGGCAGCTGCCGTTTTTTGCTCCGGTAAGCAGAATGGTGCGTATATTTTTCGCCCGGGCGGCAATAAACATTTTGCGGATGTTTTCCGCATTGCCCCCGGTGGATATGCCGATAACCGCGTCACCGGCTCTGCCCAGAGCCCATAACTGCTGGGCAAAAGCAAGGTTGGGATCGACATCATTGCCGAAAGCACTGGTCAATGCCGGATGTGAGAGCAGAGATACTGCCCGCAAGCCGTATTGCAGCGCGTCGGCGATATTTCTACCGTCTTCACCTCCGGCGGCTGCGAACAGTTTTTTGTCGTTTTCAGAGAGTTCCCGGCGGGATTTAAAGCCTTTGAGCAGTTCCCCGCAAATATGTTCGGCATCTGCCGCCGAACCGCCGTTTCCGGCGAGGAAAAGGGTGTTTCCCTGACGGAAAAGTGCGGCAAGTTCCTCTGCAAGCTGTTTAAGCTGTGCTGCATTATCCGATAAAACCGGGTAACGCTGAACCATTGCAGTCAAATATCTTTCCATAAGAAATCACCTCATTTGAAAATATCCGATATCCCAACCAGCCACAGCAGCAGTACCGCTGCCGGGATGACAAATTTGATATATCCGGTAATACGCGGAGTAAGTTTCCATCCTTTGCCGGTATTCAATTCCGCAAAACAATTTTCTTTACCCCATCCGGAGCGGTCCAGGCAGAAAAATACCAGATACACCGCACCCAGCGGCAGTAAATTGGCACTGACGATGAAATCTTCCAGATCCAGAATTGTACTGCCTTCACCGAGCGGCTGGAAGTTTTGCCACAGGTTGAAACCCAGAATACACGGCAGAGTAAGAATCCCCAGAATAATACCGAATATCAGCGAAGACTTACGGCGGTGCCAGTGAAACTCATCCATGCCGAATGCCACGAGGTTTTCAAATACCGCCACCAATGTGGAGAGTGCCGCGATAGCCAGAAAGATAAAAAAGAGAGCCCCCCATACTTGCGGATAAGACATGTTGCGGAAAACCTGCGGCAGAGTGATAAAAATCAGCTGCGGCCCGGCATCCGGACTTACACCGTACGCCATACAGCTTGGAAAAATGATCAGTCCCGAAGCGATCGCCACCAGCGTATCCAGTAAAATTATCCACAACCCTTCCTGAAAAAGCGAACGGTTTTTGTCCATGTAGCTGCCGCATACGGCAATACTGCCGATACCGATACTCAACGTAAAAAATGCCTGCGCCATTGCGGCATGTAAAGTACGGAAAAATCCGCTCCCGGAAAAATCATTGAATTTCGGAGCAAGGAAAAAAGTCAGCCCCTTACCTGCTCCCGGCTGGACACACGCCTGAACGACCAATATTATCAGCAGAACAAAAAGGCCGCCCATCATGTATTTGACACTTTTTTCCACCGTTTTGCGTACTCCGCCGATGCAGATCACTACGGTTATCAACAGTGCCGCCAGCGTGCCGATGCCCTGTTTACTGACCGAACCGAGCAAACCGCCGAAGTGATTTTTTTCGTAAACGGCTTCATTACCGAGAATGAAATCCGCCGCATAGAAAAGCAGCCACCCGGTAACAACAGTATAAAACATCAGCAAAATAAGATTCCCGGAAAAGAGTACGTATGCGGGGATTTGCCACTTGAAACGGCTTGCCGGGTTCTGCAGTTTGCGGAATGCTCCGGGGAACGTACTTTGCCCGGCTCTGCCCAGAGAAAGTTCCATAAGCAGTATCGGTAACCCGAAAAACAGCAGACATGCGAAGTAAAGCAGGACAAAAAGTCCGCCGCCGTTGGCTCCGGCAACATACGGGAAACGCCAGACGTTACCCAGACCGATGGCACAACCGGCGGTCATGAATATGAAACCCAGCCGGGATGCGAAGTGTTCGCGTTGATTTTCCATAAGCAAAAAAATATCCGTATTTTCCCTGTTAACAATAATAAAATATAGCACAAACCGGAGTTTTTGTCAATATGGGATTGCATTTTTTGCATTGTCCGTGTATTTTATTACAAATTATTGATCGTAAAACAGGAAAATTTATTATGGATTTTACAAAATTATCGCCGGCCCGCCGTACCATCCGCCGCTTTGAACAACGCATTGTGCCCGATGAAGAATTGCGGCATTTGATCGACATGGCACGGTTCGCCTCATGCGGTTCCAATAAACAGTTTTTGCGGTATATCGTCATCCGCCGGCCGGAATCGGTCAAAGCAGTCTTTGAAACCACCCGCTGGGCCGGATTGGTCGCCCCCCGGCGCACTCCGGTGTGGGGCGTGGATGCTCCACTGTGTTTTATCGCGGTAACTATGCCGGTTGATGCGGAAAATGCCATCCGTCATGCCGATGCCGGAGCTGCGATACAGACGATCCAGCTGGCAGCATGGGAACGGGGACTCGGCTGCTGCTGGTTCGCCTCATTCGATCCGGCAAAGGTGGCAGAAATCACCGGACTGGCTGCCGGATACAAAGTCCTTTATCTGATTGCGGCCGGTTATCCGGCGGAATCTCCGGTGGGTGAAACGGCAGTTGATGGAAATGTGGATTACTATCTGGATGCTGAAGATGTTCTGCATATACCCAAACTTCCGGTCGATGAGATAACTGAATGGATGTGAATCATAAGATGACCGGAAACAACTGTTACAGAATTTTGCGTTATACTGCTGCGGCGATGCTGCTTACGGTGCCTTTTCTGGCTATGCCGCTGGCGTTTGCCAGATTGACCGGAAGGGCGGTCGCGCTTTTCGGATTGGTACGCTTTGCGGATTTCTCCGTAATGGGATATCTGGCTCTGGCGGTGATTCTGCTTTTTCCGGAACACTTGATGATCCTTTGCAAATGCCGGAAACTTCGTCTTCTTGGGGCGGCAGCAGCACTTTTTGCGCTCAACACCATCATTCAAACACTGTGCCGCTGTGATTTTTCCCTGCCGCTGCTATCCGGAAATCTCTTCTGGATAACTGTACCGCTGGCGGCGGCGGCACTTGCCCCGGAACTGCGGAAAATCATGCCGTTTTTCGCCGCCGGAACGGGATTGCTTTTACTGGTAAGCGGTTTTACTTCAGAAAAATTCACCGGACTTGCCGGGAATTGGAACTGGACGCAAGGGTTGATCGTGGCACTGCTCCCGGCATGGGCGGTACTCTGGCACTCATCACAAGCCGGGATCACCAGGTGTTCCTTGAAAGGCGGCTGGGAGCTGGTCATCACTCCGCGTCACCGGATGATCCAGAGTGCCATTTTATTGACCGGATTTTTTCTGCTTACCGCTGTAATTTATCCGGCGGAGTTTTCCCGCTCGGCGTTTTTTGCCGCTGCCGGAGCGGCGATTTGGATATTTTTGCGCAACCGTATTCCTGAA
Organism: Lentisphaerota bacterium; assembly: GCA_015061525.1. Classification (GTDB taxonomy): domain Bacteria; phylum Verrucomicrobiota; class Lentisphaeria; order Victivallales; family Victivallaceae; genus UBA1784. Next base: position 9,752 of record SUWK01000005.1, on the reverse strand, counting down.
AAACGTTTTACCAAATGGCTTGTGATTACCACAGCAGTGGCGGGAACGGCGGTTGTGGCGGGGATTTACTTTGCCGATCTGCCGGATACCCGTTTTCAGATTTGGCAGGGAGCGTTAAAGCTCTTTATTGATTCTCCGCTTATGGGTGCCGGATACGGCAGCTTCAGCGAAAACATCCGGCACTTTTTAAGTGACAGCTACTTTTTTTCACCGTTCCCCTCGGTGCATATCGACCATGCGCACAACGATTTTCTGCATCTTGCAGCCGAATCCGGCATACCCGGTATCCTTTTTTATCTTGCTTCGGTATTTACCATCTTTTCTCTCCGGGAAAAAACTCCCGCCGGCAGACTTTGCCAGTGGATATTTGCCGTACTGCTGTTCTGCGGCTGGTTCGATCAACATAATTTCACTCTTCTCTGTGCCTCATTTACAGCGGTTTCCGCCGGAGTCTTGATCGCACGTCCAGACAACGGGCACACTGTCCCGGTGCATTTCACGCCTGTTCGTCTGCTCTTTGCCGCCGTGGCACTGGTACTGCTCTTCGCCGCATTTTTCCGTGGAACTGTAAATTATCAAAACAGCAGCTGGATCCGGCAGGGGGATTTGAAACTGCTTGCCGGTGACTTTGCCGGAGCAAAACAACTTTACTCTGACTCTTTACGGCAGGAAAAGAGTTGTCACGCTCTTTATCAGCTGGCAGAACTCTCACTGATCAGCAATGAAGTACATAAAGCATTGAACTATATCAGCCAGATGGAAACATACTGCGGCAAAGTCAATTACCGTCATACTCAAAGGATCAAAGCCATTGCAGCATACAGTGCCGGTGAATTGCAAACAGCCGCTGAAGCCATGCTGGCAGAGCTGAAAAATGCGCCATTCAGTGTGATTTCGGCGGATTTTCAGCGGCATTTGCTGCGGGCGATCGGAGCTGACGACACAGCGGTCGCCGCTGCTGACCGGAACTTCGCGGAACTTTGCCGACTGCGGGAAATTTCTCCTGATGCAGTTAAAAAAAGTAATTTTATGGAGATCGACGACGGCGCATTTCCCATTGCTGCCCAAAAGAAACATTTTCCGGGAAATGGTATCATCCCCGGGATCGTGACCGGATTTCTTGCGGCACTGCTGCTGATAACGGCGGTTTACGGTTCAGGCAGATTGCTGCTGATAAAGTTTCCGGAATTGCCTCCGGTATGTCATCTGGCATCCGGAATAGTGTTTTTTGCTCTTGCGGCACTGATCATCCCGCCGTCCGTGCTGCCGGGGATCATGTTCTTATTTGCAGTTCCCGGCGGATATTTCGCTGTCGCCGGATTGAAAAAATGCTGGAAAACCGCACTGATTTTTACATTGATATTCCTGCCCTTTCTCGCGGCGATGTTTCTGCCGCCGTCCTCATGGGATGAACAGGTGTATCAGTTGTCTTTGCTGAAACGTTATCTGACTGCAGATTCCACTGCGGTACTTATGGATAATCCCTATTCTGCGTATCCGTCACTGGGACAGTTGTGGGTGTTGTCCGGTGTGGCGGCAGGCGGGATGAATGTGCCGCAGATCACATTATGGTTCATCACAGTTATAACAGCGGCATCGTTTTATTCTGCCGGTAAATTCTGCAGCAGATTCATCGCGGCGGTACTTTTGGGAACGGTGGTGTTGTCGCCGTTGACATGGCTGCTCATCCGTGCTTTTTATGTGGAAAGTATCGTCATGCTTGCCGGATTTTCCGGAGTTTGCGCCATATTCAAAAACAGCACCGTCCCGCGCCGGATGATATTTTTTGCCGGATGTATGGCCGGCATGGCAGCGGCAGTCAAACTGCCGGGAACAGGAGTTTCCATCGCATTGATGGTACTGGTATTGACTGATCGGGAAAAACGGCGGTATACCGGTTATTTTATCGCCGGAGCATTAATAATGGCGATACCGTTCTTTTTACGGGTGTTTCTGGCATGCGGCAATCCGGTTTACCCGTACCTTTCTTCTGTTCTTGGTGATGAAAGCGCGATGATCGTGGAGAAATTTTATCACGGTCTTGGCAGTAATTACGGGATAAACCCTTTTAGCGGAATCATTTTCAATTGGCTGTTGACAGCATTCCCCGGCAGTGATTATGACGGTATCAGTGTGGGAGTGCAGTTTCCGGTACTGGTGCTGATTATTTTGGCGGCACTGGTGTATACGCGGGGAAAACATCCGCTCATCCTGCGGGGGGCCGCTGCACTGCTGACGGCGTGGATATTCTGGAACTTCACTTCTCAGCAGACCCGTTTTCTCTATCCGCTCTTGTGGGGCGGGGCATTTCTGGCACTGTACTGTACCGGAACTTTTCCGCTCAAACTCAAACAGCTTGCCTTGATTCTGCTCATTTTTGCTGCCGGATATACGGTTTATCTGACATCGCCGCAATTAAAACACTATTTTCTGGCGTGGAATACGGTCACTGAAGCACGGAAAAATCCGGTTTATTTCGCTTCATGGTGCCATAACGAAACTGCTTACGCAGAAGTTGCCGGGCAGTTGGAAAAACTCAAAGATCACAAAATTGCTCTTCTGTGGGAAAGGCGGACTTTGTATTTGCCGGATAATGTTGTCTGCATCATGCCGGGAGCGCAAGAAGAACTCTCCCCGGTTCCGCCGGATGCTGACGGTTTATACACAAGACTGCAAAAGTACGATTACCTGATGATTCGGCCGCCGCTGGCTGATGTGGATAAAGCGATCGAGTTTTCTCCGGATGCTCTGCGCCTCAATGAATCGATCATGGAACTGCTGAAAACCGGTAAATTGCTTATTTTTGACCGGACATCGGATGGTCAGATAAGTATCTTGCGGATCGTGCCGGAAACCTGAGCGATATCGGCAGAAGCAAGCAGCTCTTCCAATTCTTTCATGGAGTTGAGCGTATTGGCTTGCGCCCGCAATATTGACGGGAAACCTCTGCCCTTGAGGTAATCGTGGACGATTTTGCGTGCCTGCCGCATGGCGGAGGCTTCTCCATACAGAGTGACCATTTCTGATACATGAAAATGTACCATTTCCCGCCATTGGGCAAGTGTCGGGGGCAGAGCATCGTTTTCCAATTCTCTGAAAAGCCACGGATTTCCCATGATACCCTGCGCCAGCATCACCCTTGTACAGCCGGTTTCCTGCCGCATTTTATCGTAACTTGCCCTTGAGTTTACTCCGCCGTTGGCGATGACCGGAATATCGGGAAATGCCTCGCGTACCGCCCGGATGATCGGAAACTTCACCTCTCCGGTATAAAAATGCTCTTTTGTTCTGCCGTGGATCGTCAGAGCTTCAGCCCCCAGAGCCACCAGACCGGAACAAAGTTCCAAAGTCGGTGCCGGGTCGTTTTCATCCAGTATCCGCAATTTGGCGGTCAAAGTGAAACGGCTCTCTTCTGCAAGGACTTTGAAACAGCTCAACGCTTTACTGATATTTTTCCCCAAAGCCGCTCCGGCACCTTTCTTTACCACTTTAGGAACCGGACAGCCGAGGTTGAGGTCGAGCAGTGAAAAATCTCTTTCATTGAGTTTGGCGCAGGCGCGTTTGAGCAGCTCTTCATCTGAACCGACCAGTTGAACCGCAAGAAAACTTTCATCCTCCCCGCGTTTGAGCAGAACTTCACCGTTGCCGTTGGCATAGGCAAGACTGGCGGCATCGACCATTTCAGTAAAGGCGTAACGGCAGCCGCCGCGATAGGCTGCGCGGCGGTAGGCAAGGTCGGTGAAACCGGAAAGCGGTGCCATTATCAGAGCATTTTCCGGATAGATCGGCTGGTTTTGCATGACTTTACTTCTCACAACACAAGCATGAAAAAATCCCGCTTCCCCGGTAAAGAGAAAGCGGTATTGACATTATTCAGAATAATTCAGTGCGCTGACGGCGGGCTTCCGCGGTGGCAAGAGCAGTAACCTCTGCGAGCATCGTTTCGCGGGTCTCTTTATCCATCGCCATAAAGCTGCCCATAAGTTCATTTTCCTGCGCGGATAAACTGGTGTACTCAGTGGGTTTTGCCGGAGTTCCCAGGGCTGAATAAAACTTTTTAAGTATCTGTTTTTTCTCTTTGTCGCCGAAAATAGCAAACTCGTCAAGCAGAACTTTCTGTTCGCTGATCATCTCCACCAATTCCGGGTGACGGCGGTAGGCTGCACCGAGGCGCGGCGGCGGTTCTTTGATCGGAGCCGGTCCCTCAAGATACGGACGCAGAAGCGGATAGATTTTATCCCAGGTTTCATTACGGATATTTTTGGCGCGCCGGTCGATGTAACGGCGCAGCAGTTCGATCCGGATACCGTTCAGACGGGAAATATCTTCAAAGGAGAGGTTCTCTGAACACTTCTCCACGGCTTCAAGAAACTCTTTGTTGAAATTTTTTTCTGTTTTATCCGGCATAAACCATCCCTCTTATTTTTTGGTATTGTCTCAATTGTTGTGAAAAATCGAACCGGCGGTGGTGCTTCGTGGTCAATCTCGCGCCTTGCTCCTGCGCCGGTGCGGTCGAGTACGCTCGTACACTCCCGCACCGTACTCGTCGCAAAACACGACATTGCCGCACGCTGCATCCACCGATTGGATCAAGCCGGTGTTTCACCGGTTTGACAAATCACAACTTATGTGATATGTTTTATACATCGAACCGGCGGTGGTGCTTCGTGGTCAATCCCGCGCCTTGTTCCTGCGCCGGTGCGGTCGAGTACGCTCGTACACTCCCGCACCGTACCCGTCGCAAAACACGACATTGCCGCACACCTTGTCGCGGCGTAGCGTAAGCGAAGACGGATGCATCCACCGCTTGGATCAAGCCGGTGTTTCACCGGTTTGACAAATCACAACTTATGTGATATTTTTATACGTTAATAGAAATGTTTGTCTATAAACTCCTGCTTGAGTTTCACAAAATTTGGGACATTACCAACTCTTTAATCATCCGGAACACTCTTTCCAATTCGACATCCCGCGATTCTGCCGCGCGGCGGCTTTTTTGTACTTTGCTGCACTTGCCTCCGGCGGTTTTATTCTTTGTCCCAGGCTCCCGCCTGATCCGTCAGCATCCGGAACACCCTTTCCTCATACATGTAAACCGTATGCAGAAAACCGGTTATCCTGCGCCATGAATCAGCCTTTTTTAATGTAAAACGCTTCACTTCTCCGGAAGACAACAACGCACAAAATCCATCTCCATGCCCTTTGCTGACCACTACCGGAACCGGTTTTCCCGATATGATACTGCCGAAACAAACCATTTCACAATCCCTGTTCGGCACCTTTTCCACTTTCATATCTTTGCTTATCCGGTAACAACCGACCGGGAAACCGCTTTTTTTCAGCACTTCGCAAACGTATTTCAAATCAGTTTCACAACTGCAATTCAGCTCTTTTTCTCCGGCGGGGTCTCCGTTAAAAGTTTTGACCGCCTTGCCGTAATATCCCTTTTTCTTGGCTTCCGGCATGATTTCCGACGGCAGTTTCACCGTATTGAGCCAGGCAAAATACTGCAGGATATGGTTCATGCCGATACTCAAAAATGTCCGGTCACTGTTAAACACCGTCAGCAGTCCGTCCGGCGTTCTTACCAATGCCGCCGCCACCGGTTTTTCCGCTAAAGCCGTCCGGATGCTCACTCCGCCGATCTTCGCCGGATAATTCAATTTCAATGCAATCGGATCGAAGTAACAAACCGCAGCTGCACTTTCAGGCAATTTCTGCACTCTTACCTTCTGCATCGCCGGAACAAATGCTTTCACCGCCTCTTTGGATGAGAAAAACGTTATCCTCCCATTCTTGCTGATAAACACCCCGAAAGGCGTTGTCACCGTAACTGTTGACTTCTGACTCCCATCCTTTTTGCCCAACCGGGATGCCAGAATCATCAACTCACCTTTATCGTCAGGAGCAGACACCCGCCAATACAGCTCTTTTTTTTCAGCATCTTTACTGACAGCTGCGATCTCCCATATCCCTGATGCTTTGCTGAAAACGTCGATCAACGTCCGCCACTGCCGGAAAAACTCCTCTCCTGCTCCTCCGCTCTGCCGGAAAATTTCAGGTAAAAACGCGGCATTCACATCCATCGCAGCGGCGAAAACCACTTTTTCCGGCAGTTTCCGGAAAAACTCTGCACTCCTGATCCGGTTCCTGCCCGGCAGTTCATTCAGCAAGCCGGGTTTCCCCGGCTCAAGTGCCAGAAAAACCCGGTGATTGATATATCCGTCTGACAATTCCGTTGAACTGAATCCGCAGCCCTCTGCATATTCCACCCCGGACATGTCCCGGAGCATCTTTACCAGACTCAGTTCCTGCAGAATAAAAAACCGGTCTTCTTCCCGGGAAATTTCCTGCCAGAGCATATTATTCAAGGCGGCATCCAGTTCCAGACTTACCTGTTTCCACGCTCCGGCAGAAATCACACTGTATTCTATTCCAGTTGGATCAAGATATCCGGATATTTTCTTCCCCGCGGCATAAACCGTGCCGATACAGATCGACACCAGCATTGCCGCAACGGTCAGAAAACGCCTTATCATGATCCGGCGATGCTCCTGATTCAGAGCAGTTCAGCGATCTGAACCGCGTTGAGGGCGGCTCCTTTGAGCAGCTGGTCACCGGAAACGAACATTTCCAGACCGCGCTTGTCATTGCGGGAGATATCCTGACGGATACGACCGGCAAGCACATCATATTTCTCTGTAGCATCGATCGGCATCGGATAGAGTTTGGCATCCGGATCATCAGCCACAGTCACACCGGGAGCAGCGGCAAGAATGGCGCGTGCCTCGGCAGGAGTGATCTCTTCCTCAAACTCCAGATTGAGTGATTCAGAGTGAGCGCGCAGCGCGGGGATACGCACGCAGGTACAGCTGACCGGCAAATCCGGCAGATGGAGCATCTTGCGCGATTCATTGAGCATTTTCAGCTCCTCTTTGGTGTAGCCGTTATCGGTAAATGAATCAATGTGCGGGATCAGGTTGAAAGCGATCCGGTGGGCGAATGCCTTCGGTTCGATCGCTTCACCGTTGAGGATCTGTCTGGTCTGCTCGATCAACTCCGCCATGCCTTTGGCTCCGGCGCCGGAAGCAGCCTGATAGGTGGCGGCGACCAGACGGCGCAGTTTTTTGGCACGGTGCAGCGGAGCAACAGCGACCAGCATGATCGCAGTGGTGCAGTTGGGATTGGCGATGACACCCTGATGTTTTTTCACATCCTCAGCGTTGACTTCGGGAACGACCAGCGGCACATCATCATCCATGCGGAACGCGCTGGAGTTATCGATCATCACCGCACCGGAATCGACCACATATTTGCGGTACTCCTTGGAAATACTGCCGCCGGCACTGAAAAGCGCGATGTCCACGCCTTTGAATGAATCATATTTCATCTCTTCAATGACGATCTTTTCACCCTTGTATTCCAAAGTTTTACCGGCGGAACGGGCAGACGCCAGAAGTTTCAGGTTCTTCACAGGAAAATTGCGTTTTTCCAGAGTTTTGATCATTTCGACACCGACTGCACCAGTGGCACCGGCGACTGCGACATTGAATTCTTTTGCCATAGTTCTTTTTTTCTTTCTTAAATCAGGTTTTTGCGGGTCAACCCCATATAAAGACACAAACCGTCAATATAATATAGCGGAAAATTTGAAAAATGCAATCCGACAGGTTATTTTATTATAGGATTTTTTACGGTTATTTTTTTTCAGCAAGGATGATTATTGCGATGGACCACATCAATTTTGATTTGACACTTATGAATGCCGCCCAGACAGCGGAACTTCTGGCATTTCATGACCGCCAGTACTGGGAGTTGAACGAGCCGCTGATCAGCGATGTCCGTTACGATGAGATCGTGGAACATTTGCGGCGGCTCGATCCGCAGAATGCTCTGCTTTCCAGAATACACACCCCGCAGGTCGAATCCGGCGGCAAGGTGCGTCACCTGCGCCCCATGCTCTCTCTGGATAAAGCCTACTCACTTGCTGAAGTATTGGAATGGGCGCATAAATATGCCCGTACTCCGGAGGAAATTGTTCTGGTCGAACCCAAATACGACGGAATATCCGCAAACTTTGACGGCATCATCCTTTCCACCCGGGGGGATGGAGAGATTGGCGAAGATATTTCCGGCAAACTTCCGCTTATTGAATTGGAAACTCCCGGTTATTGCGGCAAAGTTGACCGTCCGGCTCGCGGTGAGATCGTCATCCGGGATGATGATTTCAGAAACATTTACTCGCACATCCGCAAAAAAGATGGCGGCACTTATAAAAACTCCCGCAACGCTGTCGCCGGTATAATGACCCTCAAAGATATCGTACCCATGCAGATGCAGGGCGCAAAACTTACTTTGGTGGATTATTCGCTGATCTCCCATGCTGTTCCCTTGAATCAGCTTGAAAGCCGCTGGCAGGAACTCAAAACCGCTTTTGCCTCCCTGCCGTACCCGATGGACGGGATCGTGCTGAAATTCGCCGACACAGCTTTCCGCGAATCACTTGGCAGCACCGCTCACCATCCCCGTGGGGAGATCGCTTATAAATTCACCAATGCCAGCGCCCAGACCACTTTGCTCGGAGTGCAGTGGAGTTTCGGTAAAAACTGCCTGACTCCGGTAGCGGAACTCGCCCCGGTTGAACTTTCCGGGATCACCATCAAACGTGCCACGCTCCACAACGTACAGAATATCATAGACATGGGCTTGATGATCGGCGATACTGTCACCGTTGAACGCGCCGGAGACGTGATCCCGTTTATCGCCGGTTCCTCTCCCGGTCTTCTGCGTGAATCTCCGCTGATAACCCATTGTCCGGAATGCAAAAGTGAACTCGTCCGCCGGGGACCGGAACTTTGCTGCCCGAATAAAGAGTGTCCCGGTTCCCGGCTGCAGCTGCTCTGCGCCGCCATCCGCAATCTGGGTATTGAAAGGCTCGGTGAACCTACGGTCGCCAAGCTGATGCGCAAATTCGGCATTCTCCACTTGCGTGAACTCTTTGATCTCAATACCGGAGATCTGCTGATGCTCGATGGTTTCGGCAGCAAAAGTGCTGCCAATCTGATCAAAGAGATCCAGAAAGCACGGGAAGTGGATGATTTTCAGATAATCGCCGCGTTGAATATCCCCGGTATCGGAGCAAATATTGCCAAACTGCTGCTGGAAAAGTTTTCCATCGCTGAATTGCGGCAGGCAAGTGCGGAAACTCTGGCAGAAATACCAGGTATCGGACCGGAACGCGCCGGAGCTATCACGGAAACATTGCGTGAACGCAGTGATGAACTTGATGAATTGCTCAATGCCGTAACTGTCCGGACTGCCGCAAACACCGCTGATGCGCCGGGAATATGTTTCACCGGTAAAATGCCGGAAAAACGCTCCTTTTATGAGAAACTTGCCCAAGAGCGCGGCTACGCTCCGATGGACTCTGTGACCGCAAAACTCTCTTTGCTGGTGGCTGCCGACGTGAATGACAGCAGTTCCAAGTTGAAAAATGCCCGCAAACTGGGGGTGAAAATCGTGTCACTGGATGAGTTCCTTGCCATGCCGCCGGTAAATGCCCCGGCAACTGCCCCGGCAACTGCTCCGGAGAATAATGAATTCGGAGATCTGCCGCTTTTCTCATAGGCTCTATTATGTAAAAGTCAAGGGCTGATTCCCTTGTTTTTGTTAATTTTCTTAAATTTTCTGTTCACAAGCAACAAAAATCCTGTCTGCATAGTTTTCTATGCAGTATTATTTTCACAGTTTTT
>SUWK01000088.1 GCA_015061525.1 Lentisphaerota bacterium | reverse complement strand
CGGCTTTGCTCGCATGGAAATGCTCGCAAAGTACATTCGCATGCGGACTGCGCGCTCGGCGGCAACCGCCTCGCACCCGTGTGTTGAACATGCCACAGAGGGCATCAACCAATATCGGGAACAAAGCTTTTCAAAAAAAAATAAATCGATCAAGCCGCGACAGCGGAGCGGCGCGACAATCCGCTTTCTTTGCCAAGCTTTCTTTCTCGTGAAAGAAAGCGGCAGATTTTACTACTCCACCGGATTTTTTCCAGACGTCATTCATACCCCCGCGCGGAACGCAGGAGCATGACATATCCGTTTGTCTTTTGTTTACTTGGCACGCAGCAGCAGATCCGGGGTCAGAGCCAGAACCGGATTCAGATCACCGCCGAGTTCGATTTCCGAATCTTCACGCATAAAGGTGATATCGATGCGCCAGATCTCTCTACCGGTGAATACCCGGGTATGACGGAACGCTTTACCGAGATCGACTTTTTCCAATTCGCCCATCAGCTGATTTTTGTGGTTGTAGATCTTGATGGAAACCTCTTCGCCGTTGCTCCCTTTCAAATAGAGCATCACGTCTTTGGCACCCTCGGGGACCTCAAAATACATTGACCGTTTGCGTGTGGCGAACATACCGAGTTTCTGCGCAACCATTCCCTGACCGGGCATTGCCGAGTCAAATGAGATCGCCAAACCGGTACTGCAGAAAAATCTGTGGACACCGGTTTCTTTGGCAATGAAACTTACCGTATTGACTCCCGGAGCAAGTTTCAAAATATTGAATCTTTTACCGGAAGGGGCAAAGCACTGGAGAATGACCGGGTACTTTCTGGTTCCCAGCGGCAGATTGCTGACAGTGAATTCCACCTTTTCACCGGCTTTGGCATACTGCAGAAAGTTCACCGCTCCGCGGAAACGGAATCCCGGAGCAGTTTTGCCCATACCGGTTTCCGGAGCCGTAAGTCTACTGATCTCCAGTTTGGTCGGAGTAAAGGGAACCATCTCCACCACTTTCTGTTTTTTGCTCCATGCCGGAAGATCAACTTTTTTGCCGTTGAAAGTCAGGTCGCCTTTGAGCTGCGGTTTGGCACCGGTACTTTCCAACCGGCTCCATGAGCTGTGTTTCTTGTCGGTAATGACGACATTGCTGAAAGAGATATTACCGATATTGGAGTTGGTTTCGCTGACGATTTTTACCGCGTCTCCTTTGATATTGCTGTTGTCGATGCGGCAATCTTTGAAAGAGAGGCTAAATCCGTCGGCACGCTGATTGCGGATAATCAGGGCATTGGGAGTATTGGCATCGCCGGAAATGCTGCAGTTTTCGAATTTAATAAATCCTTTGACCTGGGACATCGCCGAACAACTGTCGATAACCACTGCACCCTGCGCACCATCGGAGATCTGACAATTGCGGATGGTGATGGAAATCGGTTCGGATGTCACCAGGAGCGGATTGAGGTGAAAGAGGATACCGAAAGTTTTGTTGCTGTAAATTTTGCAGTTTTCCACCACACAGTTGACCAGTTGTTCACCGGCGCGGTTGGGTTCAAAGTCGATCCCCGCCTGCGGCGCAGTACCGGAAGTTTCATAGAATTTGCAGTTGGCTATCCGCAGATTTTTCGCACTGATGATACTCACGCCCTGACGGTGGTTGTCCTTGACATCCAGATTTTCCAGCACAACATTTTCCGGAGCAGTACCGCGATTGCCGAGACCGACATAGACACCGTCGCCGCCGGAACCTTCAAGGATCAGATCTTTGACCGTCACATTTTTTGAACTGTTGATGGAAACCAGCATACGCCACTCGGAGTGTTTATAGCGGGTCTTATCCTGATAATCGCGTTTATTCATCAGAAAACGGCTGTTTTTGCCACCTTTGATGGTAACATTGTCCACATCCATCACCCGGAAGAGGCAGTCGCCGATATCTTTGAACTCATCTTTTTTAGCGCGGACGGTCACCTCCGGATCCACGATCACAGTCGTATTGCTGCGTACAAATACCGGACGGATGATCCAGTCAGACGCCTGTTTGTCGATACGTACAACATCCGCCCCGGAGTCAAATGCTTTTTGCAGACACTCCGTAGCATCTTCAGCATTGAATCCGAAACTGGATGCCAGCACCTCTTTTGCGGCAGCCTGACATACCACTGCAGCACAAAACAGCACGATCAGCCAACATTTTTTCATAGCTTACCTCACTTTCATAAATAAAAAGTTGTTTTTTCATCCTGACGGTTTGCAAATAATACCGCGTATGTGTATAATATACTGCATGAACCGCAAAAATAAAGGTAGAATATGGCTGAAAAAAAGTATCATATTGTCAACTTTCCCAATCCGTCCCGGATTTTGCCGCCGCCGGAAGTCACCATCGTACGTTACGGGATCGACTATCAGGTGAAGTTCTGGAACAGTATCCGTTGTCTGACCAGATTCTGGCGGATCTACTGGAACGACACCCCCGGAGCAATACTGGAATTCACCGACCGTACTATCGTCATGTCGCCGGGAACCATGATTTTGATACCTCCATATACCTTGAGTACCGCTCATACCGTCATGCCTTTCACCCATAACTTTGTGGAATTCACCTGCAATCTTTCATTCGCTCCGCTCAAACCGGAACCGCTGCTCTTTGATGCGGTAAAATTTGCTCCGAAAATAGATATGCATACACCTGCCGACCGGAAAAATCTGGCTCTGCATGTACTTGTCGGTACCCTTCTGCTCTCGATTCAGGAGGAAAATTTAGGTTCCGGCAATATTCTGCAAATAGATGAACGGATCAAAAAAGTGCTGGAATATATGGATAAACACCCCATGAAAAACTATTCCGTCACCGAATTGAGCAAATATGCGAACTTATCCGAACCGCGTTTCATGCACCTTTTCAAACAGGAAACCGGATACACTCCGCGAAACTACTGGATACATCAGCGTATTGAAATAGTCGGTAAATTCCTGTGGGACACTGATTTGTCCATCTCTGAGATCGCCGCCAGAACCGGTTTCGTCGACCGCTCGCATCTGTCGCGCGTGTTCAAAAAACATACCGGACACACTCCGGCACAAGTACGCAAAAAAATGTGCTTCTGAAAAATCCCAGTTCCGCACGTCCGGCTCACCTGCGGAAAGTATATTCTCCGGGAGCAAGTACCGTCTCTTTTTCTCCGGGAAGCCGCAGATGCGCAAGTGTTCCCACTGGAACCTCAAATCTGTAGTTGACTTCTCCATCTTCCCGTGACCATGCAGATACGATCCTGCCCGCCGGTGAATTGAAGACCAATTTCAGTTCCGTCAGCGTTCCTCCCGGATGTGGAGCAAGGATAAACTCCCGATATCCCGGAGTTTCGCGGCGCGGCCGGATCCCTGCCGCTGTACTGCAGACCCACGCGGCGGCAGCTCCGTAAGCATAATGGTTGAAACTGTTCATCCCTTCATTACCGAAGCCTCTGCCGTCCACCCAGCTGTCCCAGCGTTCCCAAATGGTCGTTGCTCCTTGCGTCACCGGATAGAGCCATGAGGGACATCCGGTCTGCTCCAAAAGCGTGTAGGCAAGTTCCGTTTCCCCGTTATCACTCAAGGCAGGAAGCAAAAGCGGCGTACCGAGAAATCCGGTGGACAAATGATTGCCGCGTTCCTTAACGGAAGCAGTCAACTGCCGCACGGCATTTTTTCTCTCACTTTCATTGAGCAAACCGAACTGCAGTGCCATTGCTGCGGCACACTGGCTTTTTTCCCGCAAACAGCCATTGCCATCAATAAATTTTTTCCGGAACGCCTGCTGCGCCATTTGCCGGTGACGTTTCATACGTTCACCATTCTCTTCATCATCCAGCACTTCCGCGATCTCGGATGCAAGTCCGGCACCGTAAGCAAAATACGCTGTGGAAATAAACTCTTCTCCGGTCGGGTCTGACACATTCAACCAATCGCCGAAACGACAGTGACACACCAAGCCGTCAGATGCTTCCTCTGCCTGCCGGTCGATCCATTTGCAAATTGCCGGAAAATTTTCCGCAAGCATCTCCCGGTCACCATAGTTCAGATACAATAAATACGGTATGACAACCCCGGCATCCGCCCAACCGGAAACTCCACAGGAGTCCTGCAGTGCATAATACGGATATGCCGGGGCATAGTTCGGAAATTTCCCGTTTTTCGGAGTACACGACCGGAAATCTGTCAGCCATTTACGGAAAAACGCCGCGCCGTGCATATTATACAGTGCTGCCTGAGCAAATATCTGGGCATCTGCCGCCCAGCCGCGCCGCTCATCACGCTGCGGACAATCAGTAGGGATATCAAGAAAATTGCTCCGCTGGCTCCACAATACATTTTCCATAAAATTATTCAGCAGTGTATTGGAAGATTTGAAACAACAGCACACTTCCAAATCGCTGTGCAGTACCACCGCCGTGACGCTGAAATCTTTCACTCCGGCTACTTCAATGTAGCGGAACCCGTAAAAAGTGAATTCCGGTTCAAATGTAAACTCTCCACCCGGAGCAATGATCGTAGTCATAGCCTCTGCCGTCCGCAGATTGCCGGTATACACCATGCCGTTGTCATCAAGCATCTCACCATGACGGATTTTTACACACGTTCCTGCCGGAGCCGTAAATGTGATCCTTTCCCTGCCGGTAAAGTTCTGACCGAAATCCACCACCGTCACTTCGCCGTGTTCCATCATCCGGAGTGCCGGCAGTTCCATTATCCGCCGTACCGGAACACCGTTGCGGGCATCCAGTTTTACCGGAATGTCGATCTCCGATGTCAATGGTGAACACTTTTCAATACGGCGTCGTCCATCAAAGTATTCCCCCATAAAAATATCGCTGTACCGGCGCGGCCCATCATGGTAAACCTGCCAGCTGCCGTCACTGAAGCAGAGCAGTTCCGGAACACTTCCGTTTTTTTTCCACAACTCCAGACGGACGATCAAAGCATCAGGAGTGTTGTAAAACGGCCGGTCGCAGTGAAAACCGGTTCTGGCGATCGCACCGTTGTGCCAGCCGCCGGCAAGCTCGATCGACAGTTCATTTTCCCCTGACTGCAGCAGTTTTTCAACCGGATATGTCTGATAGAGTGTCCGCGAAGAGAAATCCACCGCTCCCGGAGCCAGCACCTGATCGGATACTGCACTGCCATTAAGTACCGCCCTGTATACGCCCAACGCGCCGATATACAACCGCGCCCGGGAATTTTCCGGCAGTTCCGGGATCTGAAATTTTTTAATAAAAACACTGATCGGCGGCAGCATACCTCCAGGATTGTAATGGTCACATATCCACTTGGCCGGCAACCATTCAAAGTCATTGGCAAATGCCGTTTCCATCTTTGCTGCAGCACTTTTACCATCCGCTCCGGTCAACTGCCAGAAATAAACTTTCTGCGGCAGCACTTCCCATAACGGACGGAAAGGTGAAGTCACCTCTGTTTGGGAACAATACACCACTTGACCGCTTTCATCACTGATCTGCAGTACTGCTTTGCTCCCCTGCCATGAAAAAACCGGCGGTTCAACCGCCATCCCGCAAGCTTCTGTCAGATAACCGCACTCCAGACGGGAAAACGCCGCCCCGCCTTTATCAAACTCTGTCATCTGCCGGAACTCCGGTTATTTGGTAGTGTCAAAATACGCGCCGAAACACCAGATGGAAGTGCTGTTCTGCAGAGTCAAATCAGCCTGATTATTGCTGACATTACCGCCCAGATGCAAGGTATTTAGTGCTGCCGGATGAATGGTCAGTCCGCTCTGATCGGGGATACCTGCCTGCTTGAGCAAATACTTGATCGCGCTGGAGTGGGCATCGTACTGGATCACATTGCCCGGATCATCCGTCCCCATCCGGCAACGGGTTTTTGCCTTGCCGTCCGCAGTTCTGCCGACCCGCAAATAATATTTGGGATCATTGCTCTCTTTTTCAATACCGCTTGCTGTATGATTCATAAATATGTAGCTTACCAGATTGTATCTGTCACTATATTTTTTCCCGTACAGATACTGGTCACTCGGGCAGCGGTAAAATTCAGCGGCATCATTGGTCAGTTTTTCGCTCTGTTTGGATAAATACCCGCCGAAAAGCAGCATCCCCGGCGTACTGTGACGCGGAAAAAGACTGTCGGTTGCAAAAAATGCACTGGTTGAATACTCCCCCTCCGACCCGTGGTTGCGCGGTACAGGAATGAAGTCACTGTTGTCCCCCGCATACAACGCCGTCGCCGCTCCGCACTGCTTCAACTGCGAAATACAGCTGGCATTGCGCCCGCGTTCACGGGCGGAGTTCAACGCAGGGAGCAGTATCGCCGCCAGAATGGCGATAATCGCGATGACCACCAATAGCTCGATCAGTGTGAATGCGCTCTTGGGAAGAGGGGAAAAACTTCTTTTCACGGGAAAAGAGGTTTTTCCCCTCTCCCCAAACCCCACTCCCTTTTTCAAGAAAAGCGGAATTCTTTGTTGAACAGTTTCTGCCGATTTGCAGGTAAAAAAATGCCATAATGAGACAGCACTGCTTACAAACAATTCTGTTAAAGTAAATGAAATCTTGAAAACTCTCTGCTTCACGTTAGAAAACTTATTGGCAATCATGAGCAAATCTCCTTATTTTACCCGGTCGATCACTGCGATCTCACCGGTCTGCAATTTTATTTCCACGTAATTTTTACCGTCTTTGGCAACAACAGGAAAATTTTTCTCCTGCCGTCTGCCATCCTTATCGTAAAATCTTACCGTCAAAGCGGATTTGTCACCGAATCCAAAATATCCGCTCACCGCCGTAACGATCTTATTTTCACCGATGATCACCCCGCGTCGCATTTCCCGGTAGGCGATCGGCCACATGGCACTCACCGGGTTATCATACTCACCGTGCCTGTATGCAGTATGATACGGCGAAGTGGTCAATCCCTCGTACAATGCCCGCAACGTCTGCAGTTCCAGTTTATTGGACAATGTTCTCTGCAATCCCATCGGACATGGAGCAAGATGTCCGCGTGCCAGCTGATCCGGATAACCGCACTCGGTAAAACGTACCGGCACGATATCGTTGACGGAATTCATCACTGTCGTCGTGAAGTTATTGCGGTTGGCACGGATGAAAAGTCCCTTGCTGTGGATCTTTTTAAGCAGATATATCAGAAAATCCTGACTCAAAAGCTGGTAAGAGCCTTTGACCGCTTTCAACTGACCGTCGGACTCCCGGATGTCGCCGCTTACTCCGTCGTGCCGGTTGTAGGTAAAGTAGGCATCTGCACCTTCCATATAGTCAAAATAAATTCCGTTCACGCCCCAGGTATTGATGATCCGGTCGATGTTGCTTTCGACCATTTTCCCGAAAGCATTATCCCGGGACGGGATATAGAAGCGGCATTTTGATTCAGTCGGATATGTGCCGTTTTTGTTGACGATCACTGAATCTTTGAAACGCTCCATATCTCTTTCAAAAGAACCGTTGCTGAAATATATCGCCATATAGCTTGCCATGATTTTGATATCAGGAGCCGCTTTGCGGACGCTGGCAATGATCTCTTTTTTCTGCCGGTCAAACTCCGGATTATTCTCTACGGCACTACCCCAGAGATAACCGCCGTTGCAGGTGTTGAAAATACTGACCACCTCCACACCTTTTTTGGGTTTCCAGTTAGCAGCCACCGGTTTGAGAATATGGTTCCAGAAAAGTCCGTTGACCTCAGGAGCCTGAATTTTCCACGCATGACGTACATTGTTGACAAAGCGCATATAACCGCCCTTATTGACCGGGAAAAGCTGCCATTTGAGTTCCACACTCTTCCCTGGAGCCAGTACCAATTGTTCATCGCGCAGTTCCATATCTTTGCCGTTCTGATAGACCATGCCGTGGATACGTAGAATATCATCGTAAGGAACGATACCCAGTCCGGAACCGTCGGCAGTTTCCGCAAATGCGGTGGGATTTTCCGGGAAATACATCCTTGCGTTCTGATCCGGTTCGACTTTCAACCCTGAAAGATAGACCACAGAATCACTCTTTACGCGTACTTTGTTGCGGATAAATACCGGTTGGACATTACCGGTCACATTGGTGATGCGGTCGGTGATCTCCAAATAATTGCCTTCAGAAGCGATCTGCCGCCGGACACTGTAGAAACTGCCTGCCGCCTCCAGAACAACTGAACCGTTTTCACCGGATGTCCGCTTGATCTGCCACTTGCTTTCCGCACTGACCGGGCGGGGAAAGCCGTTGGCTTTTTTCGTCTTGTCCGGATAAGAGAAAGTGGTTAAAACGTAGTAGGCATTCTTATTGACATTGATGCTGATTATACCATCTTTATTGACAGAGAAGTTGAACTTTTCACCCCAGTCGGTTATCGGTTCGACCCATGCCATTTTTTTGCTTTCAGCTTCCAGTTCCGCCAGCCAGAAAGGCTGCGGTTTGGTCATAGCGGCAGCACTTTTGATGATCTTTACATCTTTGATGACCAGCGGCAGATCGCTTTTGTTGTTCATGGCATCGACCATCTCCTGATTTATCGGGTTGTAGATGGTCACAGTATTTTTCCCGGGAACAGTCATGCCGGTAAGATCAAAAACGAAGTGCTTGCGGCTGAATCCGGGACTGCGGTAGATATATTTTTTGCTGTCAATGGATTCAAAATCCGGAGAGTAGACCAGGCCGTACGCATCCCCGCCGTGTTTAAGTATCAGATCTTCATAGAGGATACCGGTCTTGCATGCCTCGTAATTCCAGCGCGGCGCGCGCCATCTGCCGGCTTCACCGGTGTTGCCGTTGGCGCGTCGGAACTCGATCGGACAATTGACCATCCGTGCGGCAGGGATCGCTTTATCATTGACAAAAACCGTCATCGCCGTGGCATTGTGACCGGAAAGCGACGGATAATCGATACGTCCGTCGAATTCCAATCGGATATACGGAGCATCTGCATCGGCTTTTTCCGGCAAAGTAAACTCCAATTGATACCACCTCTGACGCGGCAGCGTGGTTCCGGAAGCCTGACTGATAACATCGTCGGCAACTGCCGCAAAAGCGATCATACAAACAACGGTTGATAAAATCTGTCTGATACCCATAAAATACTCCTGTTATTGACCGGATGATTATTCGACACTGATAATAAATATATCATTATCCAATAAAAAAAACCTTGACATTTGCAACAAAGTACAGCACATTTGCAACAATCTTTATTTTTTATGCTTGTATTTTATTTTTCAAAAGATTATATTAATTGCGCTTTGCAGATAATAGCACATCAGGAGCGGTTAATGGAACTGTTGACGGCAAAAAATTTTTTCTTTGACCGGATGCTGCCGGTCAGATTGTTTTATACCCGCTGCAGCGAAGTTGCGGCATGGCACTCTCACGAATTTTCCGAAATTGCCATCATCCTTTCCGGGGCGGCGGATTACCAAACGGACTTCTCCACCGCAAAAATCAGTGCAGGAGACGTGCTGGTCATGCCGGCAGGAGGTTCGCACCGCTTTACCGATGAAGTGGATATAGAACAATTCAATGTGCTTTTCCAGTTTGAGAAACTGCCTATACCCGGCAGAGATATCACCCGGCATCCTGGATTTTCCGCTCTTTTCCGACTGAATCCGGAATATTGCCGTAAAACGGGTCATTATCCACGCTTCCGTATTGAAAATGAGCAGGTCATGGAACGGGTACGTTTCATGCTGACCAATGCCTATCGTGATCAGGAGAGCAAAAGCCCCGGTTATCCGCTGTCGGTTTACGGTACTTTTCTGCAGCTCATACCGATACTGCTGGAAAATTACTGCCGTACCGCCAGCGAAAAAAATCTGACATGTTCCCCGGAACATCTGGCGGATTGTCTGGATTTCATGCAGAGAAATTTCCGCAAAGAGTTGAGTACCGCCCGGCTTGCCGCCGAAGCACGGATGGCTCCGGCAAGTTTCGTCAGGCACTTCCGCGCCGCCACCGGCTGCGGACCGCAGGAGTACCTGATCAAAATGCGTCTGGATGAAGCGTGTATTTTACTGCAGAACCTGGAACTGTCCATCTCTGAAGCCGCCCTGCAATCCGGTTTTGATGACAGCAACTACTTTTCCCGCCTCTTCAAACGCAAAAACGGCATCTCGCCCAGAGAGTACCGCTCTTTGCTCAAAAGGTAAAGTTCTGTTCCCTGTATAGGTTGACAACATATTGCGCACACAAGTTGTGGAGGGTGTTACTCTATTGAGTTTTTTTGCCAAGCTTTTTTCCAAAAAAGCGTCGATCAAGCCGCGACAGCGGAGCGGCGCGACAGTTCGCTTTCTTTGCCAAGCTTTCTTTCTTGCGAAAGAAAG
The DNA here is from genome assembly GCA_015061525.1 of Lentisphaerota bacterium. GTDB lineage: Bacteria > Verrucomicrobiota > Lentisphaeria > Victivallales > Victivallaceae > UBA1784. Next base: position 91 of record SUWK01000088.1, on the reverse strand, counting down.
CGGAGAGGGGCGGGACACTTCGTTTCCCTCCCCTCAAACTCCCCTCCCTCAAGAGCCTTCCCGTGACTCCTCAAAGCCACTGGGTTCTTCC
>SUWK01000087.1 GCA_015061525.1 Lentisphaerota bacterium | reverse complement strand
GGGAGCGCAGGCGCAATAACTTAATGGAAGAACCCAGTGGCTTTGAGGAGTCACGGGAAGACCCTTGAGGGTGGGGAGTTTGAGGGGAGGGAAACGCAGTGTCCCGCCCCTCAAGCAAACTGAACGCCGGTAAATGCTGCTGCAAGGTATGATGCACCCGCTTTCTTTTGCAAAAAAGAAAGCTCGGCAAAGAAAATGAACCGTCGCGCCGCTCCGCTGTCGCGGCTTGATCGATTTATTTTTTGCACAGCAGTATGCGGCAAGCCCGGGTTTTGCAAGGAGCAAGCAAAGGAGCATACTATGTATGTGACTGCGCGAGCGACGCCCGCAAGGCGCGGGATTGACCATAATGCAAAGCAAAAAACGCTTTTGAAAAGAAGCTTGGCAAAAAACTCAGTGGAGTAACATCCACTGGGTTTTTCTTTTTGATGCCCTCTGTGGCATGTTCAACACACGGGTGCGAGGCGGTTGCCGCCGAGCGCGCAGTCCGCATGCGAATGTACTTTGCGAGCATTTCCATGCGAGCAAAGCCGACGCAACAAATGTTGCGAGGATGAGCGGAGGACGAGCAATAAGCCGCGAGCGACCGGAAAGAGTGCCGACGGCACTCGCCCCGGGAGCGCAGGCGCAATAACTTAATGGAAGAACCCAGTGGCTTTGAGGAGTCACGGGAAGACCCTTGAGGGTGGGGAGTTTGAGGGGAGGGAAACGCAGTGTCCCACCCCTCAAGCAAACTGAACGCCGGTAAATGCTGCTGCAAGGTATGATGCACCCGCTTTCTTTTACAAAAAAGAAAGCTTGGCAAAGAAAGCGAACCGTCGCGCCGCTCCGCTGTCGCGGCTTGATCGACGCTTTTGAAAAAAGCTTGGCAAAAAAACCAGTGGAAGAATTTCCCTCGGGGTTTTGCTTTTTTTTTGGGGGGTGGTTCGGCTCTGCGGGCTGTCCCTCTCCGTACATCTCCGTACACCTCCGTACTCATCCGTACACCTCCGTACATTTCCGTACATCCCCTCCGTACCACTCCCGGTTTTTTCTTTTTTATATATTTGTGATTTGCTAAAGTGCAAAATGTGATATATATTAATCATATATCATTATTTTTTGCAATATCTTAAAGAAAGGGATCCGGTTGTGAAAAAGTTTTTTGCTGCAATATTGTTTGGATTTACGTTAACGCTTTATTCCGGAGATGGTGATTGGCAGCCCGGGCCGTCACCTGAATGGCATACCCGGTGGGAAACTGCTGCAGAAGCGGCTGAAAAGGAGAATAAACCGATATACGTTCTGCATACCGGTTCTGACTGGTGCGGATTTTGTAAAATGCTGGAAAAGGAGGTTTTCCGGAGTAAATATTTTGAGAAATTACAGAAAGAACACCTGATTTTGCTTTATTTGGATGAACCGTCCAAAAAACATCCGATGTCTGAAGAGCAGAGGCAATACAACCGTAAAACAGCCCGGCAATTGTCATTTCGCGGCGGTTATCCGTCTGCAAAGCTGGTCAACAGCAAAGGAGAGGAGATTGCCCGACAGTCCGGATACCGTCCGCTTGCCCGGTATATGACATGGCTTTATGATTCACTGAAAATCAACGAAAGGCCGGAATTTCCGGCATTGGCTGAAAGTGTTTTCAAGGATCGCAAAGGTAATTCAAGAAAAATCAGCGTGGAACTGCTTGCCTGGGGCGAAGCTCCGGACAAGGTTACAAATCCGGTTTCAGCGGCAACGAAATTTACCATCGGAGCCGGTAGAAAGATCTATTTCAAGATCCGTTTCAAGTTTCCCAAACAGATCAAAAGTTCTTTGCAGTTCATAAATGACGGCTCATTCAACCGCCTGCGCAGCAAAAATAAAGTGATAAACAAGAGCGGAACTTATCTGTTTGCTGCCACAGCACCATATTTCAATACGATTTGGAATTATTTTTTCGTACATGTGACGGTGGATGGATTTTCCCGGCGTTTGGAGATACCTTGTTGGGCAGAGGTTTCTCCGGATATATTGACCGCGGAGGAAAAAGAGGTCATAACCGCCAGAGAAAATCAGATCGCAGAAGATTTCCGGAATGCCGAGTTCAAGATCGTTGGCTGGAAATTGGCAAGCTCTGCCAAAAAAGTTCCGATGAAAGAATTTTCCCCGGAAGAACAGATAAGGTTGAAAGCCAATGAGGGTATAATTCTGAAAATACATTACCAATTTCCGCAGAAAAGAAGAGTCCATATCACTCCGCGGTGCGAGAATATGTACGGATACCTCGGTTCTATGGTAACGGAAAAGTCCGGAGATTTTACTGTTGTTGTTTCCTGCCGCAAACCGGGTAAACGCGATAAGATCACTTTGACTTTAACTCCGGAAAGGATCAGAGCTCTGCCGTATAAATTTGAGCTGCCATGTAACATAATTTGGGAGTGATCCGGGGAGTTTTTCTGATACCGCGTAAAAAGACAGCTTTTTTTTCAAATAAGCTATTGAAAAGCTGCCATGAGGTGGTATATTCTACACCAAGCAATGAAAACTTGACAACAAATCATAGGAAAACTACAGACAAGGGAAACATTGCATAAAATGAAACGTTACCGGAATGAGCCGGACCGGAACTCAATAATGTCCGGCTATGAAAACCAGTCGTTTGAAAAAGTGTGGGCATTGATCAAACCTTACCGCCCGATGCTTTTCGCCTCAATGGGATCACTTATCCTCTTCAATATTTGCGGTTTGAGTTTGCCGTGGATGCTGAAGATCGGCATTGACCGGGTTCTGCCCAATGCTGATGAAACGCTTTTCTGGATACTTGCCTGCGTGATGCTGCTGCTCTATCTGGTGCGCGGATTACTGCGGTATATTGCCTGCTATCTGGTGGATTATCTGGGTATCCGTCTGCTCATTGACCTGCGGCAGAAAGTTTTCTCACATCTGCAGAGTCTGTCGCTGCGCTTTTATGAGGAGTACCGGACTGGCAAACTTATCAGCAACGTTATCAGTGACGTGGCGATGCTGCAGATGCTGCTGCGGACGATGACCACACTTGGCGAACAGATTTTTCAGTTGGTGATGATTGCCTTGCTGCTGTTGGTGATAAACTGGCAAATGGCACTGCTGGTCTTTATAACCATTCCGCTGCATTATTTGAATTTCCATTACTTCCGCAAGGAAATGCGTAAAGATTCCATGGTCATTCAGGAAAAGATGTCGGAAATTTCCGCGAATTTGTCTGAAACTTTGAGCGGCGTGAAAGTGGTGAAATCCTTTGCCAAAGAACACAGTGAATGTTTGCATTTTTTCAAGAATCTGCGTCCGTTGGCAGATATGCAGATGCGTCTGACCGTTGACGGAGTCGGATTGTGGTCGATTTTTGACATGCTGGCTCTGGCAACTTATCTGGCGATCATCGGTATCGGTATATGGATGGTGAAAATAAATGCCGTTTCCATCGGTGAATTTGTGGCGTTTTATACCTATGTGGGCATGATGCTGGCACCGATCAACGCGCTTTCTGGTATGTCGATCACCTTTGCGCAAGGCATGGTGGGAGCCACGCGTATCGTGAAACTGCTCAATACGATCCCCGAGATCCGCGAGATCCCCAATCCGGTCAACGTGGAAAAACTTACCGGCAAGATCGAGTTCCGCAAGGTGAATTTCAGCTATGATCCGGAAAAAGGCAATACGATAGAAAATTTTTCGCTGGATATTTCTCCGGGGCAGAAGATCGCTCTGGTCGGCCCCAGCGGTTCGGGAAAATCAACCATCAGCAATCTGCTGCTGCGCTTTTACGATGTGACCGGCGGAGTGATCCGGGTCGATGGTCTGGATATCCGGCGGCTGAAACTGAACGCTTACCGCGACAATATCGGTATCGTTCTTCAGGAGCCGTTCCTCTTTTCCGGTACGATCCGGGAAAATATCGCGTACGCGGTGAAGCGGGAGGTTTCCGAAGAAGAGATCTGCAAAGCGGCACGGATGGCGAATGTGGAAGAGTTCGTCCTTGATCTGCCTGATGGCTATGATACGGTCATCGGTGAAAACGGTGCATCGCTTTCCGGTGGACAGAAACAGCGTCTGGCGATCGCCCGGGCAGTGTTGAAAAATCCGTCGATATTGATTTTGGATGAAGCGACCAGTGCGCTGGACACGGTTTCGGAGTATCTGGTTCAGGATGCGTTGGATAAATTGATGCAGGGCAAGACGACGATCATCATAGCCCACCGTCTTTCCACGATCAAAAATGCGGACGTCATCGTGGTGCTGGATCGCGGCAGGATAGTTCAGCAGGGCAGCCATGATGAATTGATGGCAAAAGACGGCATATACCGTGATCTTTACCAGACACAGGCAAAGATGAACAAGGGGGCGTAAAGGTGAAAAAGATAGAACGTAAACGGGATATTTTTTCCGGTCCTTCCTCAGTGCGGAACCGTTTCAAGGTATTCCGGATGATCATTTACAGCATATTTCTGCTGCTGACGGTTATTTTTCTGGTGATGTGTTTCGGCAGTATGGAGGATGTGGTTGAGGGAAATGGTACGGTGGTCGGTATCCGGGATTATGACTTGAAAACTCTTGTGTCAGCTAAAGTCATAAAGGTGCATCATTTTACCGGAGAAGAGGTCAAAAGCGGAGAATTGCTTATTGAATTTGACTCCCGTGATCAGCAGGATAAAATCGATCTGCTTGAGTATGAGCTTGCAGAATTGCGCCAGGAACTGACGGTCAAGGAGCAGGAGCTGGTCATTCTGCGCAAAGATCCGCTGCCGGAACACTTCCGTCACACCAAGCTGCAGCTTGAAGAGGCGAAAGAGCGTCTGGCACGTCACAAACATGAGCTGCAGGTCTACACTGAACTTTTTGAGCGCAAAGCGATCACCCGCCGGGAGTTTCTGGAAGTGGAACTGGCGCACTTGGGCAGTCAGATGACGTTGCGCCGTCATGAGGAGGATTGGAACAAGATCCAATCCGGTATTGCACACGATATCCTGCAGAAAGCTGAACATGAACTTGAGCTGCTGAAAAAACGTATTGCCGGTAAGTCCAAGGAGCTGGAGGCGGCGGTGAAGCAGTTGGAAAATTACAAACTTTACGCTCCGGATACCGGAGTGATCACCGATACGCCGCCGCGTCCGGGCGGCTTCTATGAGCGCGGAGAAGTGGTGGTGAAGTTTTCCGCCAACCAGAATAAGAAAGTTATTGCGCTGGTGGATGAAAAATTGATCTTCAAGGTTGAGCCGCATCAGAAAGTACGGATCTACTGTCAGCAGTACAACTATCTGGATTACGGATTTTTCTCCGGAAAAGTGACGGATATTTATCAGTTGCCGGTAGAAAAAAACGGGATAAATTATTATCCGGTGCGTATCGTACTGGATGAGGAACAGTATCCGCTGCGATTCGGTTCCGGGTGCGAAGTCAAGATCGTCACCGGCAGTGACAGGATCATTTGGGTGATGCTCGGTCTGCGCGGTGAAAGATTGCGGAAAAAGCAGTAAGAACAGACGTTGGATATCGCCGGAAAATGAGACGTTATCCAGCGTTTTTTGTTTGGCTCTGTTCCCGATATTGGTTGATGCCCTCTGTGGCATGTTCAACACACGGGTGCGAGGCGGTTGCCGCCGAGCGACCGGAAAGAGTGCCAAAGGCACTCGCCCCGGGAGCGCAGGCGCAATAACTTAATGGAAGAACCCAATGCCCCGCAACAGTCACGGGAAGCCCGCTTTCTTTTGCAAAAAAGAAAGCTTGGCAAAGAAAATGAACTGTCGCGCCGCTCCGATGTCGCGGCTTGATCGATTTATTTTTTTGAAAAGCTCTGTTCCCGATATTGGTTGATGCCCTCCGTGGAACGTTCAACACACGGGTGCGAGGCGGTTGCCGCCGAGCGCGCAGTCCGCATGCGAATGTACTTTGCGAGCATTTCCATGCGAGCAAAGCCGACGCAACAAATGTTGCGAGGATGAGCGGAGGACGAGCAATAAGCCGCGAGCGACCGGAAAGAGTGCCAAAGGCACTCGCCCCGGGAGCGCAGGCGCAATAACTTAATGGAAGAACCCAGTGGCTTTGAGGAGTCACGGGAAGCCCCTTGAGGGTGGGGAGTTTGAGGGGAGGGAAACGCAGTGTCCCACCCCTCAAGCCCGCTTTCTTTCACGAGAAAGAAAGCTTTGCAAAGAAAGCGAACCGTCGCGCCGCTCCGTTGTCGCGGCTTGATCGACGCTTTTTTGGAAAAAAGCTTTGCAAAAAACTCAGTGGAGTAACACCCTCCACAACTTGTGTGCGCAATATGTTGTCAACCTATATTGGGAACAGAGCTTTGTGGAAAAATCTGAAATTCGAAGGAAAAAACTCTGTGATTCTGAAGTTCTGCAAGTTTTTGTTGTGTATCAGTGCCGCGCTTTGTGCCGGGGTTTTATATGCCGGCGAGCTGCCCTCGTATGAAGTGACGGTCACAGTGGAGTGCAAAAATGCTGCGGCGGCGGAAAAGGCGCAGCTGAAATTCCTGCCGCTGCCGCCGGGAAAGAGCGTGGCATTTTCCTGCCGCTGGGATGATAACAACGCTGCCCATCCGAAAATGAAAAAACTGATGCAGAAGTACGGTTATAAAGGCACGTTTTATCTGCTTGCACCCAAAGCGGAGTTCCGCGATAAAGTTTTGCCGGAACTTTGCAAGGACGGTTTCACCATCGGCAACCATACGCTGCACCATTACAGTTTGTCGCAGCTGACTGCGAACGGCATATTTTATGAAATACTTGCTGCGCGGATCATGCTTGAAACTCTTTCCGGTCAGACGGTGACGGCATTTATTTTTCCGGGCGGCAGTTTTGACAACCGGTTTGCTCCGGAAGTCCCGCAGATCATCAGCAGTTGTCTGCGCCGCAGCGGAATGCTCGGCGGCCCGGATAAGGCGACCACCCGGCTGAACAAGCTGCCCGGCAACGAATTTTTCAATACCGGGGGGTGCAATATTTATCCGGGCGACCGGAACACCAGTTGCGAGGTGTTTGATAAACATGTGGCAAAATCGCTGCCGGAAGCGGGCAAGACGGCACATCTGACTTTGGGCATCCATGTCTGGCACTCGGAAAAAGACTTTGCCGAGCTGGAAAAATCCATGGAAAAATATTCCGCGCGTCCGGAGTGGTGGTACTGTAATGAAAATGAGTTTCTGGCATATTCATATATGCTGCATCATGCCAAAGTCACCGGTAAAAAGGTGGATGGTTCACAAGCGGTGTTCACTGTGAAACTGCCGTATCCGGAAAATCTTGGCAGTTCAGTTCCGCTCTGGGCGGAGTGTGACGGGAAAAATGTGGCGATCCGGCATACACAAGGGCTGCCGGTCAGGATCGGTTCGGCTGCTCCGGATGGCAGTTGTGCGGAATTTCCCGGGCTCAAGGCAAAAATTTCGTTTCCGTCAGCCGACCGGGTGCGTTTTGAGGTGGAAAACAGCGGCAAAGAGCTTGAAAATACCCGTCTGATGTTGCGGCTGCCGCCGGATTTTTCGGAGGAAGTGATTGAATTTTACGCCGGGAAGATTTCCGGAAAATTCCGCAAAGAGTGGCAGGTTTCCCCGGATAAAAAGCGTCAAAGTTCCGGCAGACGGTTGACAGCGGTGCAGATGGATTTTGTCAGGGCAGGGGAGTGCGGGAGGCTTTGGACAACGCACACGCAAAAGATCCGGAGTGCAGTTCCCGTGACGGCAGAGATTTTCTGCTCATCGCGGAAATTTCCGGCAGATGAATTGGCAAAAATCGCACTTCCGGAAACTCCGGCAGATAAAACGGTCTTTTTCCCGGTGTCACACCAGAATAACTATCTTGAAACGATTTTCAAAGTTCCGGAACGGGCAGTGAATAAAGAGTCGCTGACGGTGGTGATGGATTTTGACGGCGGTAAAGAGTTCACATTGATGGGGAATTTGCCGGAAACGGTTTACCTTAACGGAAAAAAAGTTGAAACAGCTGACGGCACACTGCGTTTTCAAGCTCCGTCAGGCAAGTGCCGGATTTTGTTTCAGCATTTGAATACGCGCAGACCGTTGCGTCAGATCCAGCTGATATTGAAACCGTAAAACTCCGGCAGCCGGGAGCGGCGTTGCCGGTATTATGCGATCGTCAGAATGGAAAAGTATTGAAAAACGGCTCCGGCAAAGACAAAAAGGTGCCAGACGGCATGAAAGAATTCTTTGCGGATGACGTAGAAAACGACTCCGCCGGTGTAGGCAAGTCCGCCGTAAAGGAGCAGCAGCAGACCGGATTTTGACATGTTGTCAAGCAGAGTTCCGGCAATGAAAACACATGCCCACCCCATAGCCAGATAGATGATGACTTCCAGAAAATGGAATTTGTCGTTGAAGAAAATTTTTGCGGCGATCCCCAGCAAAGTCAGCGTACAGAGTGCAATCAGGACAATGTAACCGGGAAAAGTTTTCACCACTCCGGTTATCAATGGCGCATAAGTTCCGGTAATCAGCAGATAAATGGCGCAGTGGTCAAACTTTCTGGCAAGCACTTTATGCTGCGGTGTGCAGAGGTGATAAAAGCTGGACGCAGTAAACATCGCCAAAAATGCCAGCCAGTAAAAGATCACTCCCACGGTAAAGCGCAGATCATTTGCCCGACAGACAAGGTGAAAAAGCGGCACACTCCCCATAATGCCGAAAATGATCCCGGCAATATGAGAGAAAGCATTGAGCCGATCTTCGCGTACAGTGTAGTTTTTTTGCGCCATGCGTTTTACCAGCGGATGAGCAAAGCCGCCCAGGTCAGCCCCGCACCGAAACTGGCGGCGAGGATCAGATCACCTTTTTTGATCTTGCCTTCACGGTTCAATTCATCAAGGCAAATACCGATGGATGCACTGGAAGTATTGCCGAAACGGTCAACATTGAGATAGACTTTTTCCGGGATCCCGAGTTTGGCTGCGACCGCGTCAATGATCCGGCGGTTGGCCTGATGGGGGATCGCCCAGACGATCTCATCGGTGGAAACGCCGCTTTTTTCCAGGACATTGCGGCAGGCACTTACCATAGAGGTGACAGCCAGCTGGAAAGTTTTCGGGCCGCCCATTTTAATGCAGTGCAGTTTCTGTTCCACTGTTTCGACAGTCGGAGGAGTACGGCTGCCTCCGGCGGGAACGATGAGAATATCTGCGGCATTGCCGTCAGCGGCTACTTCACCGGCGACGTAGAAATCGGGAGTATCGGGGTTGCCGTCATTTTCAAGGATGACTGCTGCAGCAGCATCACCGAAAAGGACGCAGGTCGAACGGTCTGTCCAGTCGACAAGCGAGGTCATTTTTTCTGCACCGATGACCAGTACGCGTTTGTAAGCAAGCGGGGATGCCATCATGCCGTAAGCGGTATTGAGTGCATACAGCAATCCGGAGCAGGCAGCTTCAATATCAAAGCACGGACATTTGCCCGCACCGATCTTGCGTTGCACCAGAGCTGAAACACTGGGGAACGCGTGGTCGGGAGTTACGGTGGAAACGATGATGAGATCGATCTGGTCAGCAGTCAGTCCGGCGTTGTCCAGAGCATTTTGAGCGGCGACAGCTGCAAGGTCGGAAGAACTTTGTTCCGCAGCAGCGATATGCCGTTCTTTGATACCGGTACGGGTGACGATCCACTCGTCAGAGGTGTCAACCATTTTTTCCAGGTCGGCATTATTTAAAATTTTCTCCGGGATGCAGCGTCCGGTTCCTTTGATTCGTATTCCCATAATAAATTCTCTTTCCGGGTAGTGAATATAAACTTGCAGAGAATATACACCTTGAAAAGCAAAATATCAAGAGGTAATTGCAAAAGTAAACAAAAAAGACCTTGAAAAGCTATCATTTTTATTTAGTTTTGATATATATTATATATAAAGAAAAGTGCGCGCAAATTGTTTATAACCCCTATCCGTACTCATCCGTACTCATCCGTACTCATCCGTACTCATCCGTACCCCCTCTGTGCGGCGATTTCTGTTGTAAACCCTTGAAAACATCAAAAAACACCCAAAAAAGTTTGATTTTGTGCTTGCAAAGTATAAAAAATATGTTATATTATGCCTCCGTTGCGCTGAAAAGGGTGACGGAGCTGCTTGATACGATTCCGATGGTGTAGTTGAAGAAAAAACAAAAAATCTTCACTTTACCGCTTGCAAAACAGAAAATCGGTGATATATTAAGAATCCGTTGCGTGTTGAATGCGACGGCTGCTTAAGAAGACCGGTTGAAAAATTCAAGTTAAAGAAAATTCAAAAAATTTTCAAACTTGAGCTTGCAAAACAAAAAATCGGTGATATATTAAGAATCCGTTGCGTGTTAAGTGCGATGAGGTTGATTAATAAAACTGCTGAGAGCGGTTCGAAATAAAAAATTGAAAAATTTTTGAAAACGAGCTTGCAAAAACGAAAATCGGTAGTATATTATGAAACTGTTGCTCCTGATGAGAGCAAGCTGATTGAAAATTGAATAGTGCGATGTAAACCTTAAAATTTCTTGAGACAATCTTATAAGATAAAGTCTTAAATCAAAATGCTTTGAATCGGATTACTCC